>NZ_KV816971.1:0-27644 GCF_001814535.1 Actinomyces sp. HMSC065F12 | reverse complement strand
AGCGGGGCTGACCGACCGGATACCCAGTCAACCAGCATTTCATGTTTCACATCACATACGCCGCGGCGAATAGCTATTATGAGATCGGCATTAAGGCCACCGACAACGAATGGAGACAGACATGAACTTTGACGATCTGAAGAACAAGGCGACCGACGCGGTGCAGAACTCCGGCAAGGCAGACGATGTGCTGAACAACGTGTCGGAATCAGCCAAGAACGCCACCGACCACAAGTACGACGATAAGATCGACTCAGCGCGCGACGCGATCTCCAGCAAGATCGGTCACAAAGACGAAGCTGGCGCCGAGGATCCCCAGGCAGAAGCCAAGTAAGAACTTCATGTCATAATTCGAGCTGGTAGGGCAGAATGGTCTCGTGAATGAGAACCAGTCCCTACCAGCTTCGTGCATTATTGTGGCCGCAACACCGATCGGCGATGTCAACGACGCGTCGCCTCGGCTGTGCGCAGCCCTCCAGCAGGCAGATGTCGTTGCCGCCGAAGACACGCGCCGAGTCCGTGCATTGGCCTCGCGCCTCGGTGTCCACATTGCAGGATCCATCCTCGCCCTCCACGACCACAACGAGGGCGAGCGCGCGGGCGCACTCATCAGCCAGGCAAAATCAGGTGCACGCATCCTCGTCGTCTCCGATGCCGGCATGCCGACAGTCTCCGATCCGGGCTATCGCATCGTTCACGGAGCTATTGACGAGGGAGTACGCGTCACCGCCCTGCCAGGCCCTTCCGCTCCAGTAACGGCCCTCGCTGTGTCGGGTCTGCCATCAGACCGCTTCGCCTTTGAAGGATTCCTGCCACGCAAACAGGGAGAAGCTGAGCGCACACTCAAGGAACTGGCACGCGACCCGCATACTCTGATTTTCTTCGAATCACCGCGCCGGGTTCATGCCACGCTGTCGTTGATGTCTGAGCACTTCGGTGGCGCCAGGCGCGCGGTCGTGTGCCGAGAGCTGACCAAAGTGCACGAAGAAATCATGCGCGGAACCCTGGCGGAACTGGTCGACGCTACGCAGGGCGACGTGCTCGGTGAGATCACCATTGTCGTTCAAGGCGCCACTCAGAGCGTGAACGCACGGGACCATGTGCAGGCCGTCCTTGCCCTTGTTGACGAAGGTATGCGCCTGAAAGACGCTGCCGCTCAGGTCGCGCAAGCAACGGGTGCGCGCCGCAATGACCTGTACCGGGAAGCGCTGAAAGCTCGGTAGGAGGCTGTGCGGCGGCGCGGCTAGAACGTCGCAGCAGTGGATGCGAGCTGCTGCACGCCCTCCTCGTTCATGCGTTCACGAGCCTTGACACCAAGCTCTTCGCTCACCGGCGCCGTCAAATCTGAAAACACGCGAACCGTGAACTGCTCACGAACCGCATCGATTGCCGTATCGCACACGCAATGAGACTCAGCCAGTCCCACCACATCCACGTCAGTGATCCCCGCGTGGTGAAGTGCGTCGGCCAGGGTGGTGCCATCGTCTGCGACACCCTCGAACCCTGAATAAGCAGCCTCGTACTGGCCCTTCTTGACGGCAATGTCGACGGGAACATCACTGAGTGCCTGGTGGACTTCCGCATTCGGTGTGCCGGCAACACCGTGAGGCGGCCATGAGTCGACGAAATCCGGCTCGTCGGAAAAATGTGCACCTGGGTCAATGTGCCAGTCCTGGGTGGTCGCAATGAGGTCGTACGTATCCGGGTGGCTGCTCACAAAAACGGCGATACGCTGCGCAACCGCGTTGCCGCCCTCGACTCCGAGTTCACCGCCTTCGCAGAATGTCGGTTGGACATCGACGATGATGAGCGCGCGGGACACGGTTCCTCCTCATGATTCGGTGCATATGCACACCTTTGTGGGTTGGTCTTAACTGTAGATGTACGGCAGCGAAAGTGCGAACCGACAGGCGCGAAGCGCGTGCGAATATGTCTCCTCTTGCTTAGGCTGAAGATATGAAACTTGGTGACAGGCATTGGGATATTTCAGGTGTCGCGTTGGGCGGCAACACCTTCGGGTGGACTGCCGATGAGGCGATGACTGCCGACATTTTGGACGCGTACGCCGATCTGGGCGGAACGCTCGTCGACACCGCCGACGTCTACTCTGCATGGGTGGATGGTCACGAGGGAGGCGAATCCGAACTGGCCATGAAGCCGTGGCTTGCACGCCCCGGCAACCGCGACCGCCTGCTGATTGCCACCAAAGTTGGATCCAAGGACTCCCGCAAGGGATTGCGACCGGAGAACATTCACGCTGCCGTGGAAGAATCGTGCGAACGCCTGGGCATTGGCACGATCGACCTGTACTACGCACACTTCGACGAACCCGACGTTCCCATTGATGAGGTCGCCAGCGCGTTTCATGACCTGGTTGAACAAGGCACCATCCGTGAAATCGGAATGTCCAACCTGGAGCCGGATCGCCTGCGCGCATGGTGCAACGCCGCGCGCGAACATGGCTACCACATGCCGATCGCCCTGCAGCCGCACTTCAATGTCGTACACCGAGCCGAATTTGAATCAGAGCGCCTTGACATTGCGCGCGAATGGAACCTGGGTGTCTTCCCTTATTTCTCGCTGGCTTCCGGTTTCCTGACCGGTAAGTATCACCGCGGCGACAAGCTGGAAGGCGACCGAGCCGGAATGGTGGCTCCGTACGTGTCCGCTCAGGCGTTCGACGTGGTTGACGCGGTGACGCGCATTGCCCGCGATAAGGATGTGGCACCGGCTGCTGTCGCCCTCGCCTGGCTGATCGCGCAGCCCACCATTGCTGCACCGCTCGCCTCGGCACGTAACCTCGGGCAGCTCGAAGGCATCATGCAGGCCAGCTCCGTGGAGTTGAGCCAGGAGGAGATTGACGAACTGACGCGCCTGTCGGATGGGCTTTAGGTCACGACCGGCCCCGGCCCGTTCCTCACAGGCGGAAAATCAGTCTAGGCTAAGGGTATGAGTCGTATTCTGTCTGCCGTCGCGTGGCCCTACGCTAACGGGCCGCGCCACATTGGTCATGTTGCTGGTTTCGGTGTTCCCTCTGACGTGTTCTCCCGCTATATGCGAATGGCGGGGCACGACGTCCTGATGGTGTCGGGAACAGACGAGCACGGCACACCGATCCTGGTGGCGGCTGACCAGGAACACGTCACCGCCCGCGAACTTGCCGACCGCAATAACCGCCTGATTGTCGAAGACCTGCAGGCACTGGGCCTGTCCTACGACCTGTTTACGCGCACCACCACCGGTAATCACTACAACGTTGTGCGCGCCATGTTCGAGGTTGTCCGAGACAACGGCTACATGCTGGTGGAAACCACGCGAGGCGCAATCTCTCCCTCGACGGGACGCACCTTGCCGGACCGTTACATCGAGGGCACGTGCCCACTGTGTGGGGCCGAGGGAGCGCGCGGCGATCAGTGCGACAACTGCGGCAACCAGCTTGACCCGACAGATCTGATCAACCCGCATTCACGCATTAACGGTGAGACACCCGAGTTCGTCTCCACGGACCACTACTTCCTCGACTTGCCCTCCCTGGCCGCTGCGTTGTCGAAGTGGCTGGATGAGCGTGAGGAGTCCGGCACGTGGCGTCCGAACGTCATCAAGTTCTCTCAGAACTTCCTCAAGGAAATCCGGCCGCGTGCCATGACTCGCGACATTGACTGGGGAATCCCGGTTCCAGGGTGGGAAGACCAGCCCTCCAAGCGCCTGTACGTCTGGTTTGACGCGGTCGTCGGCTACCTGTCCGCATCGATCGAGTGGGCGCGCCGAAGCGGCGATCCTGACGCGTGGCGCAAATGGTGGAACGACCCGGAGGCGCTGTCCTACTACTTCATGGGCAAGGACAACATTGTCTTCCACTCGCAGATCTGGCCGGCTGAACTGCTCGGATACAACGGTGAAGGTGCGAAGGGTGGCGAGCCGGGTGACCTCGGGCATTTGAACCTGCCCACAGAAGTGGTCTCGTCTGAGTTCCTCACCATGGAAGGCAAGAAGTTTGCCTCCTCACGCGGCATTGTCATCTACGTGCGAGACATGCTCAGCCGCTACCAGCCTGACGCGCTGCGTTATTTCATCAGCGCGGCCGGCCCGGAAACATCCGACGCGGACTTCACGTGGACGGAGTTCGTGCGCCGAACCAATTCGGAGCTGGTGGCAGGGTGGGGCAACCTGGTCAACCGCACCGCATCGATGATCCACAAGCGCTTTGGTGAAATCCCGCAGCCCGGAGAACTCACCGACGATGACCGCGCATTGCTGGACGCAGTTGAAGCCGGCTTTGATGAGGTCGGCTCGCTCATCCGCACGCATCATCAGAAAGCCGCGCTGGGCCAGGCAATGCACCTGGTCGGCCTGGCGAACAAGTACGTGACTGATCAAGCGCCGTTCAAGTTGAAGGCCGAGGAGGAGCGCCCTCGTCTGGCAACAATCTTGTGGACACTGGCGCAGGTGGTGAGCGACCTGAACATTATGCTCAGCCCGTTCCTGCCGCACTCAGCCAACGACGTGGACACCGTGATGGGCGGCGAGGGCACCATCGCCCCCATGCCGCGCATCGATGAGGTTGAAGATCTGGACGTGACGAACGAGGATGGCTCACCGCGACGCTACCCGATTCTGACCGGCGACTACACGCATGTTCCTGAGTGGAAGCGCCATGATATTGAGGTTGGCCGTCCGATCGCCAAACCCGCGCCCGTCTTCCGTAAGCTTGACGACGCCATTGTCGACGAGGAGCTGGAGCGGGCTCAGGCCTGACAGTGCCGCGTAGCTAGCGGCCCTCTTTACGTGCCGTGACTACTGCCGCGACGATCAGTCCCAGGCCCAGCAGGATCAGTGATCCGATGAGCAGGATTGACATGTTGACCGTGGAATGAATTCCCACGATGAACACGAGGACTCCTGCCATGATGATAATTGCCGCCCAGATGAGCTGCCCAACGTTGACGGATGGAGGTGGCGGGGGCGGCAACGCGGGTGCCGCAGGATTTTCGCCTTGCTCGGCAGAGCGCCAGTCCGCGCTGTCGGGCAGCGCCTCAGTGTCGGTCTTCTCTGGTGTTGATTCGTCGCTCATTGCTGCATCCTTATCCATTGCTGCGTGAAGATGATTGAGCAGTGTCTCCTGACTGTGCGCCGCTTTGAGACAGGTCGCCGCTCTGGATCGTGTCACCGGAGATATCTGCAGGCGCAGACTCGATGATGGTGACGCTGCCGTACACATTGGTGATTTCCAGGTTGATCCCGTGCTGAGGAGACCAAAAATCATTGCGGAATGCCAGTTCCTCTGACACGAACTGCACTTCCGGAATCCATGGGCTGGACACCCGGCCTCCTTGTGCATCCAGCCAGTAGTCCGAGCGGATCAGACCGACTGAGCTGTACAGATGAAACCCCACCGGCTGATTTTGACGCATCATGATCGTCACATCGCCACCAATATCGTCCAGACGGATCGTTTTGAGCACATCTGCCGGTGCCTGCGAAAGATCCAGAGTGAATGAACCGGTGTCCGATAACTGCGTCGCAGTCCAGTCGTATGTCACGGCCGTGTCTGCCTCTGCCATACCCGGTTCTTCGCTCTCCAGGGTCTGCAGGTATTGCTCCTGCTCGTATTCGGAGTAGCCCACAGCCAGCACAAGTGGAGAGCATACTGCCACAAGAACGGACAGGCAGATCAGCCATGGCGCGCGACGCCCTCGAAAAGCCGTGAACGCAAGGACTATGCCGAGCCCCACGAGAACGCTCGCTGTCAGAACCACGAACACGCGTACCGCATCCACGCCGCCCAGACCTTCCTGAACGACCAACGCGCACGCTGCTGCAAGAGCAAGAACAATGAGGCCGGTAATGGCCAGGTTCGCCGGCATCGGCACAGAGGGCGAGGCCGGTCGCTGCGCAGGTGGCACCGTCCACGGATTGTTCGGCGTGCCGGTGGCAGGAGATGGTGTTGGCGCACTCACAGGCCGAGGCGCGCTGGCGGGGACATAGCTGGATGGTGGCACATGTGGTAGCGCGCCTTTCTGATGGTTACGCGTGTACTGCACCGCACCGGCAATCGCCATAATGGTCAGGATGATCGCGCCAAGAATGACGAGTGGGTAGATCCACGGCACTGCAGCACTGGAAGCCAGTCCGACCAGAGTTGTCACCAGTGCGCCCGCAAACCCCACATCGAATGTGCCGAATCGGATCAGCTGTTCACAGTGAATACGGCCGTCGCGGTACTCAGGCAGGAAAGCCCACGCCAGTCCATAGGCAGGCAAGATGAAAACGGAACACAGCAATCCCAGAACAATCGCCATTGCTCGCACGAATGCCAGATTCCAGCCAGTGCGCGCAGACATGCCGGCGCATACGCCTCCGACCAGGCGATCCTCACCGCGAAACCAGCCTGACCGACGGATGGAATCGAAAAACGATGAGGACCCGGGATCGGTGAAGGGTGTGCCTGCTGAATAACTCATGAAAACTACTGTGGCAGACTGAGTCGTTCACATCCATCGGGGAGAGCCCTGATTCCCCCCTGAAAAGAAGCTGAGAATCACGGTCCGGAGCGGTTTTGATGCCAAGATAGAACAGTGACAGCAGCCAATCGTGAGCGCGACAACGGGTGGATTCCGCCTGCCCGCCATGACTCCTCACGTCCACCGCTGATCCGCGCCACACATTCCTCACAGGCCATGCCGCGTCCGATCCTGGCCGGCGTCTGCTCCGGCATCAGCGTCCATATCGGATTACATGTATGGATCGTCCGCGCGATCTGCCTGTTGTTGTGCACGGTGGGAATCGGCATTCTCCTGTACGTCTGGTTCGCCGTCACCATGCAGGTGGACCGCGGCAGGCGCACAAGCCGATCAGATGGCGCGCTCGCCACCCCTTTGACGCGATCGACCTTTTCAGCCCGATCCAAAGGCGTATCCGCCCAGCTGCTTGCCGCCGGACTGATCGCGATCGGCCTTGCCACTGTTCTGGCGATCCTCGTGGCACTCAACGTCGCCCAGGCCGTTGACATCCCTGCCATACTCGCCTCCATCGTCGGACTGGCACTGGTGTGGAGCCAGAGCGCCTCGCGCCGCAAGAAACTCAGCGCGCTGAACATCGTACTGATCGCCGCCGGCGTCGCATTCTTCCTGCTCGGCATTTTCGCCCTGTTCTTCGGCAGCACGTCACGTTTCCTGGTGACTCGCTCCCTGTTCGTCGGCGTGGTGCTGATCGGTGGACTGATCTTCGCGATTGCTCCGCTGTGGCTGAGAGCCTCAACGAACCTGTCAGCGACACGTGAACAGCAGGTGCGCGACGCCGAACGCGCAGATATTGCCGCTCACCTGCACGATTCAGTCCTGCAGACGCTGACACTGATACGCGCTCACGCCCAGGATCCGACCCGCGTTTCAGCATTGGCGCTGCGTCAGGAACGCGAACTGCGATCCTGGCTGTACACGGGTCACCACGAAGTGTCCGACTCCTTTGCCGCAGCTCTTCGCGAGTCCGTTGAGAACGTCGAATCCCGCTACGGCGTCCCGATCGAGGTCGTAAGCGTGGGAGATTGCGTGCCCACCGTTCAGGCCCTCGCCCTGGTTGCCGCCACCACCGAGGCCGCCACGAACGCTGTGCGTCATGGTCGCCCACCGGTCACCATCTACGCGGAAGTCGGCTCAATCAGCCTTGATGTCTACGTGAAAGATCAGGGCAAGGGCTTCGACGTGGACACAATCCCTGACGATCGCCACGGCATCCGACACTCCATTATCGGCAGAATCGACCGGGTCGGCGGCACGGTGACGATCCGTCGCCTGTCATCTGGTACCGAGATCCACATGAATGTCCCCATCGACGAGGGCGACCCTGCGCCCTCGGAGACCACTGAAAACTGAGAGGGAAGAACTGGTGAGTATTCGCATCGTCGTCATCGATGACCATCCTCTGGTGAGAGCAGGTGTGCGTTCCGAACTGGAAGAATCGGGCGCTGACCTGACCGTGGTGGGCCAGGCCGCTGATGTGGACGGCGCTGTTGCGGCCTGCCGTGATCTGCAGCCTGACGTGGCACTGCTGGATGTCCACTTGCCGGGCGGGCAGGGTGGTGGTGGCGCGGAAGTCGTGGCGCGTTGCGCAGATATCCCGCAGGTGCGCTTCCTGGCGCTGTCGGTGTCAGATTCGCCCGAGGATGTGGTGAGCGTGATCAGAGCAGGCGCTCGCGGATATGTCACAAAGTCGATTTCACCTGGCGACCTGCTGGAAGCCATTAAACGCGTTGCGAGCGGGGACGCGGCATTTTCGCCCCGCCTGGCAGGTTTCGTGCTTGACGCGTTCGGCACGCGTGAGGTGGCGGCCCACGAGGACGAACTGGATCTGCTTTCAGCGCGCGAGCAGGAAGTCATGCGCTTGATTGCGCGTGGCTACACGTACAAGGAAGTTGCAGCCGAGCTGTTTATCTCGGTGAAAACTGTCGAGACACACGTGTCAGCGGTGTTGCGCAAACTGCAGTTGTCGAACCGTAATGAACTGACCCGGTGGGCGGCTCAGCGTCACCTGATCTGACCAGTGGTTATGCGAAAAGCCACTGCGTGATGGTTGCCCACACGGGTGGGGCAGTGGTGGGGTCCACGAAAAGTGCGGGCTCCGACAGGCCAAGCTCGGCCTGTGCCTCCTCAGGCACGACGACAATGGCATACAGACACGAGGGGACACCCAGCGTGATGATCATGTCTGTTGTTTCCCATTGGCGCACTCCTGCGGCGCTGAGGTCCTCCCCGTTGTCGTTCATTGCGGCAAGTGCGTCAGTTGTCAGCAAGTTCAGAGTCCACTGGCCAGACTGGAGCTCGCGAGCCAGCGCACTGTCATCGCCTCCTGCCTGAGCAGCAGCTTGCAGCACCTGGTCGCACCGGGCGCCGTCTGCCGAGTACAGCCCTTCCAGCAGCTCCACACTCATCAGAATTGGCCCCTCGTGAACAGAGGGACGAGGCATAAGGTCGAGGAATTGTCCGAAAACGGATGGGACCTCTTCCGGGGGCAGAGCGTAGAGGTGAACGCCGTCGTTGCTGTGCTTGGCGATCGTTGTTGATCTGGAACTGATCCACGCTTCAACGACCTGGGCTGAATGGGGGCGAACGTCGAGAGCCTGGAATCGTGAGCGCACCGAGTATGCTGCGCTAAGTGCCTCCAGAGCTGTGGGGGTCGGGTCGCTCGAATCGTCAAGGATATGAGCGTCCACCAGTGAACGATGAACCGGATCTGACAGTGGCTCGCCATTGATGATGAAGGATGTCAGTTCATTCCATTCGTCTTCCGATATGACGAGGACGGGTCCTCCAGCAGTAGTCTGCACAGTTGCCATGAAACTATCCTTCGCGTGAGTGGTCGATTGTCGCGGCCGGCATCGCCTCAAGGCTTGCACCAACGTTTTCGAAAAGTTCGTAGTGTGCGCCGTAGTCGCGGGTCGCGCACGACAGTGTTGCCGTGTAACCGCGCGGCTGGTCTGGATCGAGCCACGTGAACTGACGTATCGTGATGGATTCGTCATCGAGGATGTAGCACCCCAGGCGCGCGAAACCCTTCCATTTCTGCGTGGCGACTTCAGACAGGTCCAGGAGCACGAACCCTGGGATTTCGTCGATCAATGCGTGCGTGGTGGTGTCTCGCCACTCCAGGTCGCCCAGGTCGGTGGGAACCGACGCGACGGTGACGACCAGGTTCGGTGCGTATACGCCATCGCGGCTGTTCTGCGTCTGCGCGGCGATGCAGTCGATTGCCGAGTCATTTCCCTGAGACTGTGAAGCCGCCGGGTTGTCGGGCTTCAATTGCGTCCACCCCTCTGGAAGGAGGGCACTGACGAAATGCCCGTGAACTGTTGTCGAGCTATCAGATGTCATGCCACTCATTGTGCATCGCTCCTTTGAACATCGGTACCGGACTCAGTGCTGTGATCCACGCGCGAGGCTTTCAGAGCGCGCTGTTTTTCGTGCCATTCGGGATACATCTGTTTGGGAAGATCGAAGTTAAAGAAACTGAGAATGACGCCAATCATGGGAATAAAAATCAATGCCAGCATGAGTGCGGATAGCGGTTTGGAAAGTTGACTATCTGGCAGATTGCCTGTGAGTGCCAGAACTATAGAACCAGCGAAGAAGAAAAGAGCGATCGAAGGCTCGCCAAGGGCTATTGAGTTCTTAGAACCAAGCCACTGCGCCTGCTTGCGGAAAAAACGCCCTAGCCATGTGTCAGTGAACATAGCTAAAGCCCACATCACAGCCATCAGGATCCCAAAAATACATCCCAAGGCAATCAAGCCAGGATCCTCCTTTCAAATAGCCCGTCGTCACTCATGAGTTCAGTGGAATAGTTTGGAGACCAGTGACAGTGCACTGTCTCCCACCGCATCCCCAAACTTCGATGCCGCAAATCCTCCGATTGCACCGCCGATGAGGCTGCCCGCGAGAATTCCAACGGGTCCACCGAACGCTGCTCCGAACATACCGCCGATCTTCGCGCCAGCCGTAGCTCCAGCCCAGCTGCTGACACCACTGACAGCGGCGCGCGTACCGGCACGCGCGATACGCTCGCCTTCACCCATCTGAGGATTATGGGCATCGGCTTGATATTGCTCGTACCCCTTCAGTCCGGCACTGAGGACATTCATGCCCCTGCCGACCCACTTGGTGGCAGGATGCGAAAGAATTTTCGAGGCGCCCTTCGAAATCTTCGCAGCGGTACTTCCTGCCTGACCCGACTTTGCCATCCAGTTCTTCGCTTTGGTCATGGATGAAAGCCGCTCGAACGTGCCCATGCTCTTGGGGGAGACGAACTTGCCACCTGCCCCGCGTGGCGCGAAACGGAATTTTGAGTCCATCGGCAGCCACTGTGCGGCTTTACCAAGGTTCTTGGCGCGCGAGAAAGCCCAGGGTGCCAGAGCCAGCCCAAGACCTGGTGGGAAACGGCTCTTAATGAATTCTTCGAGCAAACTGAGCTGGTCTTCGCACGCACTATCCATTGTCTCGTGCGCTTCCTGCTCACTTTGACGCAGTTGGTAAGCAGTTTCACCCGCGGCGTTGTACGCCGTGACTTTCCTGTTGTACTCAGCAATTTCAGCGGGACTGGGGTCGCCAACGGGCGGAGTTGGTTCGTTGATCACGTCGCCCGTGACGATCAGACCATTGCCGGATGCTGTGCTTCGTGCTTGAGCAAAATCGTTGCGAATTCCTCTGATAGTGCCAGAAAACGTTGTCAGTGCTGTTGTGAATCTGCCCAGGGAATTTGCGCACTCGAGCAGAGAATCTATCGCTGTGCTGATCTTGTTGACAGACGCGTCATGTGTTTCGCCCTCCAGAGCATCACTGGTGGAGCGACGAACGTCCGAAAGGTTATCGACGTAGTTATCCAGCGAGTCTTTTGCTGCGCTCAGCGATGCGACAGATGAATCTATCTGCGACGGATCGGCTTCGACGCTGGTGTCAATTGCCATCTCAGTCTCATTCCCTTAGGGCTGCTGTGTATAGGTTGAGGAAAATTGGCCTTGGTGTGTGGTGTCAACCTGGGTGAACGTCTTGATCGCCGTGTCCATGCCGGACGCGAACGTCTCGACCTGCTTGCCTGCTGCGGCGATGCTTTCCTGTAATGCAGTTGTGAAGGATGAACAGGCAGCGGCCGAACGCCCCGTTCCCTGTGGTGCGTTAAGCGTGACGCTGCGGATACTTGCGGCGGTTGAATGTGCCTCGCTGGCAGCCTTATGCGCCTCAGCGGTGTCTACTACCAGACTCATACTTAGAGGCTACAGCGGGGTATTCGATCTTTCAATGGTGTGACTTAAACTACGGACTTCAGAGAATGTCAACTTCAATTGCCCCCTTGGAGTGATGTGGGTCATCTTGTTACGATGTGCACGCACCTAGTGACCGCGTAAAGGAGCAATGGTGAATACCACGTATCGTCGTCGCGTGGCTGCAGGAATTGCAGCCGGCACGTTTGTAACTTTAGGCTTCGGAGTAGCCGCACAGGCCGACACGGCGCAGTCAGATGCTGAGCCCATGTCGGCTTCTTCTGACTCACCAGCACCAGCACCGGCGTCGCCTACATCGGAGCGAGCCGCCCGGCAGAACAATATTGTGACTCTTGATCTGTACAAGCTTACAGACGTTCACGGTCATATCTCCCAGGTATCGAAGGACGGGAATGTGACCGAAGCCGGTCTTGCCGCTGTTGGCTGTTACCTTGACCAGGCCCGTGCAGCCAACACAAACTCGACGTTTACGCTGCTGGGCGACAACATCGGAGCAAGCCCCTACGTCAGCGGCTCGTTGAACGATAATCCCACAATTGAAGCTCTCAACCTTTTGCGCCCGGATGCCTCGACGATCGGCAACCACGAACTCGACATGGGCCAGGAGGTCTTCAAGCAGCGGGTTGACGGTTCAGCTGCCGACCAGTTCGTCCAGGCTCAGTTCCCCTACCTGGCAGCCAATGTCAAAGGGATGGGCACCTACCGTAATGATCAGGGCGAAGAAGTACCCTACCTGGGTGACACGAAGATTGTGAGCACGCCCTCCGGTGTCAAGGTCGCTTTCATTGGTGCGATAGCGCAGGACGTTCCCTACAAGCTCTCACCCAAAACCACTGAGGGCCTGACATTTGAAGACCCCATTGCGGCTGTTAACGACCTTGCAGGTTCCCTCAAGTCGAGCGGACAGGCCGACGTTGTGATCGCCATGCTTGACGACGACGTGAAGAACAACTTCCCGAAGATGGGGAAGAATGTCGACGGCCTCATGGGTGGTGACACGCACGTGCCATACGACTTCGACATGGTGGACGGAGCCGAAGGTAACAAGCTCTCAGCGGTGGCTTCCGGCTCGTACACCGACAACCTCGGCGTGCTGCACATCCAGTACGACACCGCGAAGAACACAGTTGTTGAATCCAGCGCGGACCTGATCCCCGCCAGCGAAATCGCGCAATGCGGCGAGGATCCTGACATCAAGGACGTCGTCACCAACGCTGAGAAGATGGCGAAAGAAAAAGGCCAGAGCGTTGTTGCCACAATCGCTCCCAACGCGAAGTTCTCACGCGGAGTCTTCGACAAGGCCGAGGGGGAGTCGGCCGGCCCCGGATCCAACCGTGGCATCGAATCAACACTGGGAGGTCTGGCTGCAGACGCAATGCGTCACGCCGTGACCACCCCTGACGGCGAACCCGTGGACATCGGAATGATCAACGCCGGTGGCCTGCGAGCCGATCTTCAGGCCAATGACAAGGGCGAAATCACCTACGCCTCCACATTCGCGGTCATGCCATTTTCGAACCAGATTGGATACGTGACCCTCAAAGGCTCTGACATTAAGCAGGCACTTGAACAACAGTGGAAGACCAACCTCAATTCGCAAAACTCCCGCCCGATGCTCAAGCTTGGCCTTTCCTCCAATGTCTCCTACACCTATGATCCCGCCAAACCGTACGGTGAGCGCATCACATCCGTCGTCGTCAACGGAGCTCCGATCGACGAGTCCGCCTCCTACACGGTGGGGTCGGTGACGTTCCTGCTCAGTGGCGGTGACAGCTTCGACGCCCTGACCAGCGGCGGTGAACCGGTCATTTCACAGGGACTCGACAGGGATTACTTCAATGAGTACCTCAAGGCTCACGAGGGGGAACTGGCCCCTCGAGCACTTAAAGGATCAGTCGGCCTGTCACTGTCAGGTGAGGCGGTGCCGAACAACTCGGTTATCTCGATCGACCTGCGTGGACTGTCCTTCAGTGAAGGCCCGGGAATCACCGACACGGTCACCGTGAGTGCAGGAAGCCAGAAGGCAACCGCCAAGGTGAATAACTCACTGGTCGAACCTCAGGCCAATACGGAGGCCAGCATCATCACCACTGATGGTGCAGGTCAGGCTCAGGTTGAACTGACTGCTCAGGCTGACTGCTCGGCGACCCCCGGACAGGTAGTCGAGCTGCCACTGACCGTGTCGACCGATGCCGGTGATGTTGTCACAGCGGCCAATGGCCTGGTTGTGCGCGTCTCCTGCCCGGCCGCCCAGCGTCCCGTCGAGGAGGGAAAGGCGCCAGCAGGTGCCCCTCAGACCGGTAAGATCGCGCGGACAGGTGCCACCGATTCAGTTGCGATTGCTGCCCTGGTCCTTGCCGGCGTGGGAGCTGCGCTGACGATGCGTCGCCACCGCGCCTAAGATCGCTGTCACATCCGCCCTGGGCATCGCGCGGGTACGGAAATGCCCGTGCGATGCCCTACAGTGGAGTCGATGAATCAGCGTTATTTTTCAACCAGACGGCCACGTATCGCCCTTCCGGACCTAGGATTCACCCAGGCGACAACGGAGCCTGACGCCGCCCTCGTCAATGACACAGATGTCGATGCGCTGCTGGACGGGCTGAACGATCAGCAACGCGACGCCGTCACCCACGAGGGCAGTCCGCTTTTGATTCTGGCTGGTGCCGGGTCAGGTAAGACGCGTGTGCTGACCCATCGCATCGCCTGCCTGCTGGAAACGGGGCGCGCACGCCCCAGTGAAATCCTGGCGATCACCTTCACGAACAAAGCGGCAGCTGAGATGCGTGAACGCGTAGCGAACCTGATTGGGCCTGCGGCAAGATCCATGTGGGTGTCCACATTCCACTCGGCGTGTGTGCGGATCCTGCGCAAGGAACACGCTGCGGCAGACTTGACATCAACGTTCACGATTTACGATGCGCAAGATTCGCAGCGCCTGATACAGATGGTGCTCAAAGCCGCCAACGTCGATGTCAAACGCTTCACGCCGAAAATGGTGGCCGCACGAATCTCTGACCTGAAGAATGAGCTGGTCGCTCCCGCCCAGTTCGAGGCGAATGCGCCCAACGATCCGATCTCGCAGGTCGTGGCGGAAGCGTATGTCGAATACGACAAACGACTGCGCCAGGCTAATGCCCTCGATTTTGATGATCTGATTTCGCGCACAGTAACCCTGCTGCGCGACAAACCCGCCGTCGCTGAGCACTACCACCGACGTTTCCGTCACATCCTGGTCGACGAATACCAGGACACGAACCACGCGCAATATGTGCTGGTTCGACTGCTCACCGGCAGTGGCGATGACGGTGTCGACAGCGCGGAGCTGACAGTTGTGGGTGATTCGGACCAGTCGATCTACGCGTTTCGCGGCGCCACGATCCGCAACATCGAAGAATTCGAGCGCGATTTTCCCGGTGCCCGCACGATCTTGCTGGAACAGAACTACCGATCCACGCAGAACATTTTGTCCGCAGCCAACGCCGTCATTGCCCGCAATCAGGGCCGCCGCCCAAAGAACCTGTGGACCGCTCACGGTGACGGGGCGCCGATCGTGGTGGCCGCACTGGACAGCGAATATGACGAAGCGCGTTTCCTCATCAAAGAAATCCGCCGCCTGCACGACCAGGGAATTGACGAGGGTGACATCGCGGTGTTTTATCGCACGAACGCGCAATCACGTGCCTTGGAAGAACTCCTGGTCCAACAGGGAATCGCCTACCGTCTGGTGGGTGGCACGCGCTTCTACGAACGCAAGGAAATCAAGGATGCGATCGCCTATCTGCAGGCCGTGGTCAACCCCGACGACACGGTGTCGCTGCGACGGATTCTCAACACTCCGCGCCGCGGCATCGGTGCGCGCGCTGAGGGGGCATTGCTGGCGCACACAGACCTGTATAACGTGTCGCTGGGTGAAGCGATTCGACACGTCTGGGTCCACGCAGGCAGTCCCGCTGGTGAAGGGGAAGGGATCGAGATCCCTGAAACAGAAGAAACGTCAGCAGCGGAATCTGCCGGCGACCCTGTCCCGTCCGTTCAGGGGCTTACCCCGCGGGCATCTGCATCTGTCGCAGGTTTCTGGGGGCTGCTTGAAGCCGCACGCGCACTGGACAGGGCCGGCGCGTCGCCAGCCGATATTCTCGACGAGATCCTTGACCATTCCGGCTACCTTGCCGAACTCAAGCGCTCAGATGACCCTCAGGATGCATCGCGCGTGGAGAACCTGGCTGAACTGCACACTGCTGCCACGACGTTCCGTCAAAGTGAACCGGAAGGAACGCTGCTCGACTACCTCGAACGCGTCTCACTGGTGGCTGACTCCGACCAAGTGCCGTCCGATGAGGAGCGTGGCGGCTTTCTGACGCTGATGACCGTTCACACCGCTAAGGGCCTGGAATTTCCCGTTGTTTTCGTCACCGGTATGGAGGATGGCATCTTCCCGCACCAGCGCTCCCTGGGCGAAGAAGCTGAACTTGAAGAGGAACGCCGCCTCGCGTATGTGGCGATCACGCGAGCCCGCTCACGCCTGTACCTGACGAGGGCGGGGCAGCGCTCCGCCTGGGGCACACCGCAGGAATTTCCGCCCTCACGCTTCCTGGATGACATTCCGCCCGAGCTGATCGATGAGCGCTCCTCCATGACGTCGACAGAACGCCTGCGTCAGGTGCACCGACAACGCACCGACCGGTACGGTGACGCTGATGCGGCACCGGCATTCGGGTCAGGGCATTCAAATCTGAGGAGCGCTGCTTTCCGCCTTGCGGGTCGGCGCGCTGTCCGAATGGGAGTTCCACCGGCTCAACAGGCGGAGCCTCCCTCGGACACGACGTCGCTGGTACTGAAGACCGGTGACGTGGTCGAGCATGCGACGTTCGGACGTGGCACCGTGCTGAGCGTGGAAAACAGTGGGGCGCGGGCCGTGGCGCGTATTGACTTTGCCGGCCGGACGAAGAATCTGCTGATCCGAATGGCTCCGCTGACGAAGATTTCATAGGAATTTTGTCCAAAGGGTAGGACTGAAGGCCTCCTTCACGGTAGTCTGAAGGCGATGTCTCGATGTCAAGGTAATTTGTGGCGTCGAAGAAGATCGTGCGAATACTGAAAAGGAGACAGGCGTGGACCTATACGAGTACCAGGCGAAGGAACTGTTCAAATCGCATGACGTGCCAATCCTGCCGGGTATCGTCATCACCGAGGCTGATCAGGCAGTTGACGCTGCGCACACGTTGAACGCTGACCTTCTCGTCGTGAAAGCGCAGGTGAAAACGGGCGGCCGCGGGAAAGCCGGTGGCGTCAAACTGGCTCGCAGCGGCGACGAGGCCCGCGAACATGCCAGCAAGATTCTCGGCATGGACATTAAGGGGCATACCGTCAATACGGTGATGATCACCGCCGGATGCGATATTGCCGAGGAATATTACTTCTCAATCTTGCTCGATCGTGCGAACCGTCAGCACCTGGCGATGTGTTCACGTGAAGGCGGCATGGACATTGAAACCCTCGCCAAGGAGCGCCCCGAAGCACTGGCCCGCGTTCCCCTGGATGCGCAGCGCGGCATTGACGAGGACGTTGCGCGCGACATCCTGACTCAAGCAGGATTCGAGGGCGACACGCTCGAAAAGATCGTGCCGATCCTTGTCAAGCTCTGGGACACCTATCACGGCGAAGATGCCACGCTGGTGGAAGTCAACCCGCTCGTCCTGACACCAGAAGGCGATGTCATCGCGCTGGACGGCAAAGTCACGCTCGATGACAACGCGCGCTTCCGTCATGCCGAGCATGAACAGTTCATCGATACTGCAGCTGAAGACCCTCGCGAAGCAATGGCGAAAGCGGCGGGCTTGAATTATGTGCGGCTGCAGGGCGAAGTCGGCATCATCGGTAACGGTGCCGGCTTGGTGATGTCCACCCTCGACGTTGTTGCGCTCGCAGGCGAGGAATACGGTGTCAAGCCCGCGAACTTCCTGGACATCGGCGGCGGCGCATCAGCAGATGTCATGGCGAAAGGCCTGGATGTCATCCTCGGAGACGAACAGGTGCGCGCCGTGTTCGTCAACGTGTTCGGTGGGATCACTGCATGCGACCAGGTGGCGCAAGGTATCGTTGAAGCACTGTCGATCCTCGGTGACAACGCCACGAAGCCGTTGGTGGTGCGCCTTGACGGAAACCGCGTTGATGAGGGACGCGAAATCCTCCAGCAAGCCAGTCACCCGTTGGTCCACATGGCACACACCATGGACGGAGCAGCCCGCATGGTGGCGCAGCTGGCTGCCGGCGTCGAGCCCGACCCTGAAGACACATCCGATCCGGCCGCCCCGCTGGCCTGAAACCTGGAAGCACAAGGAGACTTCTCATGTCGATTTTTCTTGACTCACACTCACGCGTCATCGTCCAGGGCATGACCGGATCAGAGGGACGCAAGCACACCCAGCGCATGCTCAACTCGGGCACCGCCATTGTCGGCGGCGTCAACCCGCGCAAAGCCGGACAGTCCGTGACATTCGATGTCCAGGGATACGGGCCGATGGCTGACCAGGTCACCGACGGTCCTGTCGACATCCCTGTGTTTGGAACGGTTGCAGAAGCAGTGAAGGAAACGGGTGCCACAGTATCCGCCATTTTCGTGCCGCCGGCATTTGCGAAAGACGCTGTACTCGAAGCTGTCGATGCCCGCGTGGAGACGGTCGTGGTCATCACCGAAGGCATCCCGGTCGCTGACTCCACGGAGTTCGTGGCCCGCGCACGTGAAGCGGGCGTGCGCGTGATCGGACCGAACTGCCCAGGCATTATCAGCCCCGGACAGTCGAACGTCGGCATCACCCCGGCAGACATCACCGGCCGGGGACGGCTGGGACTGGTATCGAAGTCAGGCACACTGACCTACCAGATGATGTTCGAACTGCGTGACATCGGCTTTACCACCTGCCTGGGAATCGGTGGTGATCCGGTCATCGGCACCACGCACATTGACGCGCTCGAAGCCTTTGAAAATGACCCCGACACCGAACTGGTCGTCATGATCGGTGAAATCGGTGGCGACGCGGAAGAGCGCGCAGCTCAGTGGATTTCCGAACACATGACCAAACCGGTGGTGGCCTACGTTGCCGGCTTCACGGCTCCGGAAGGCAAGACGATGGGGCATGCCGGCGCGATCGTGTCTGGATCTTCCGGCACGGCCGCGGCGAAGGCTGAAGCACTCGAGGCCGTCGGCGTGCGGGTGGGCCGTACACCTTCCCAAACTGCCATCATCGCTCGCGAGATTCTGCAGAAATAACATCCGGTCGTGCACCGCTGATCGTGAATGAACTTTCTCATGGTCGGCGGTGCACCTCCATGTGTGGGCGCGGATGCGAGACGATGAAGAACGATGACGCACTCACCTGACTCTTCCCCATCGCAGCGCCCTGACAGGCAGCGCGCAGAAGCGGACCTGTCCGCTGATGAGATCCCAACCGAGGTGGTTGGCGCGTGGCTTGAGGAGGAAGACCGTGAAGCAGGTGCGTCGCTGATTTTTGTGCCGGCTCACGATGAGGCAGACAGTGATGATGAACCCGAATTGGATAATTCGGAAAAAGAAACTGAACGCCTCGACCTTGACGGAACCGATGAATCGGCACCTGAGGTGCACGACGAGGAACCTCACACCACTCGCACCGCCGTGCGGCGACGCACGATCCGCATCGCACTGCCTGACGGGTGGGCACGCTCCGGCCTGGCCGGCATTGAGGCGGCCCTGATCGGATGGGCGTTCATGATGGTCGTGACGCTGGTGGGGTACTGGTTCGTCTCGCAGAACCCCTGGCTGGCGTCGACCAGCTGGGACGATGCTCGGGCAGTGGGTGGTGACCTCTGGGCTGCGACGCTGGGAGCGCCGATCACGGTGGGGCAGAGCGACATCCTCGCCATTCCGACACTGCTCGGAGCGCTGCTGATCATCATTTTGCGTGTTCTTCTGCTGCCGGGACGGGATTTTCCTGCCGCCGCGCAGTGGATGGCTGTCCCCACGTTTGCAGTCACGGCGCTCATTACAGCTGGAGCGTCCTCGGCTCACATCAACGTGTGGCGCGCACTGCCCGGTGCGCTCGTCATTCCGCTTCTGGCAGCGACCTGGGCGGTAGTTGCTGCTCGACACACGTGGACATGGCCCACGATTTCATCTGAACGGCGCGAATCGTTGACATGGCTGTGGTCAGGGCTGCGCCTTGGTCGCGTTGCCGTGGCACTGACAGTGCTGTTCAGCCTGATCATGAGCGCCGTGTCAATCCTTGTTTCTCTTCAGCGTATCTCCGGTATCCACGAACTGCTCTTTGCTTCGACCAAGGACACGGTCATCATCAACATTGTTCAGGCCTTGTTTGCTCCGTCGATCATGGCATGCGCACTGGCGTGGATCGCGGGGCCTGGTTTCTACGTGGGTGCCGACGCCCTCCATTCAGCGGCGAACGCACCTGTTGCGCCGATTCCGGCGATCCCGATTCTTGCGGCCGTCCCACAGACAGCTCCGGGCCACTGGGTGGCCTGGGCGCTGGTGGGAGTGGGAATCCTGCTGGGCGCATGGGCGGCGTGGCGGCATCGTATGACGCACCTGTGGAAACAGGCGGCTGCGATAGGAGTGGCCACCGTGATCACTGCGCTCGTCATCGCAGCGTGGCTTGCCTCGTCGCGCATGTCGTTGGGGTCGACCCGTCTGAGTGTCGTTGGCCCGCGCGTGTGGTGGAGCGTGCTGTTCGTCGTACTGGAAGTGTGCATGGTCGCGCTCGCGGTGTCCCTGGCAGCACATCCGACCACGATCGCGTGGGTGCGCCGAGCGGCCGCAGCTTTGACGGCGTGGACGAAGGCGCGTATTGCCGCATGGAAGGAGAATCGCGCCCAGTCATCGACGAGGGAGACGCCCCTTCCAGCTCCTGACCTGAATGAAGCCGGCGAAGAGACGCCGGAGGAAGAGGAAACGGCGCTGGAAGAAGAGGCGACAGAAGAACTGCCCGCTCCTCCGCGTGCTCCGGATGCCCGCATGGAAGCACTCAAAGCCAGCGCTGCGCCCACGGAACCCATCGCCGTGTCAGACAATACTGACAACAGTGACGAAGATCTGAAAGATCACAGCTAGTCGCATATCCGGCGCCGCCCTCGTACACTAAAAGAGGCCGCAACTGGCGAGGGTGGAGGACCACCGGGAAGCGGCTGAAGCAGCCTCGCACGGCGCCGCCCGCCTGGGCGCTGAGGACCGACCTTGAACCCCCTTGGAGGAAGAATTGTCAGTCCGTTTGGATAACCTCGAACCCGTTGATGTCCGCCCGATCCGCAGAGCACTGATCTCCGTTTACGACAAGACCGGCCTGGTTGACCTGGCTCGCGCACTCGCTGATGCTGGCGTCGAAATCGTGTCCACCGGTTCAACTGCACAAAAAATCCGTGACGCGAAGATTCCTGTGACGCCCGTGGAAGACGTGACTGGTTTCCCCGAGGTGCTGGAAGGTCGCGTCAAGACGCTGCATCCGAAGATCCATGCCGGCATTCTCGCTGATCAGCGCAAAGCCGATCACCGCCAGCAGCTCGAAGACCTGGGGATCGCAGCATTCGACCTGGTGGTATGCAATCTGTACCCATTTGAGGACACGGTTGACTCGGGCGCAGGATTCGACGAATGCGTTGAGCAGATTGACATCGGCGGCCCGTCGATGGTGCGCGCTGCTGCGAAGAACCATCCCTCCGTTGCCATTGCTACCAACCCGGAGCAATACGACGCGGTGATCGACGCTGCACGCTCTGAGGGATTCACTCTGGAGGAGCGTCGCGAACTGGCAGCGGCCGCATTCCGTCACACAGCAGATTACGACGCCGCCATCGCTGACTGGTTCGAAGACGAACTGGATGCTGACCTTGATGTTGACGAGTCGGCTGAAGCCGAAGACGTTGATGACGCACAGTGGCCACCGGTGCTGGTCTCTGCTTTCGAACGCCTCCACACCTTGCGTTATGGCGAAAACCCGCATCAGGATGCCGCCGTATACGGCGACATCGTCGAGCTGATGGGCGAGGGCGAAGTTGACGTTGAGTTTGACGAGCCAGGCGATGAACAGGACGGCGACGACACGACCCAGGACCTGCTGCCTGGCATCGCGAACGCGCGCCAACTGCATGGCAAAGCGATGAGCTACAACAACTACACCGATGGTGACGCAGCACTGCGCGCAGCATTTGACCATGACGAGCCGTGCGTGGCCATCATCAAGCACGCGAACCCGTGTGGGATCGCCATTGGCGCAGATGTGGCGGAAGCACACCGCAAGGCGCATGCATGCGATCCTGTGTCAGCATTCGGCGGAGTGATCGCAGTCAACCGTGAGGTCAGCGTCGAACTGGCCAGGCAGATCAAACCGATCTTTACCGAGGTCGTCCTGGCGCCCTCCTACGCCGAAGGCGCACTGGAAGTACTGGAAACGAAGAAGAACCTGCGAATCCTGCAGGTAGTGCCACCGGTACGCGGAGCCCTGGAGTTCAAGCAGATTTCCGGGGGACTGCTGGTGCAGGAACGCGACGACATTGACGCTGACGGTGACGATCCGGCGAACTGGACTTTGGCGGCAGGCGAGCCGGCCGATGAGGCAACACTGCGGGACCTGGAGTTCGCATGGCGCACCGTGCGAGCCGTGCGGTCGAACTCAATCCTGCTGGTTCACGACGGAGCAAGCGTCGGGGTTGGCATGGGGCAGGTCAACCGCGTGGACTCCTGCCGTCTGGCGGTCGAACGCGCGAACACGCTGGGTGGTCGCACAACAGGTGACGCCGCTGCTGACAAGGTGGATTCGGCGGGCGGTGCACGCACGGCTGATGTGGTCGCTGACGAGCCGGAGCGCCGCTCCGAAGGTGCCGTTGCCGCCTCGGACGCATTCTTCCCGTTTGCTGACGGCCTCCAGGTGCTGATCGATGCCGGCGTGAAAGCTGTCGTTCAGCCCGGTGGATCGATCCGCGACAACGAGTCGATCGAAGCGGCACAGGCCGCTGGCATCACGATGTACATGACGGGAACCCGTCACTTCGCGCACTGACAGGCGCTCAACGATCTGCATATGCGGGGTAGAGTCAGCTCTACCCCGCAATGTAGATGGGGCTGTCTTCGCACGCATGGGCCTGCCTCCTCATAATGGAACGCAGACCGACACGTCAACGTGAGGAGCTTAGTCCATGTCCACGGTAGCCAAACGAATCATCATCGCCCTGGTGGCACTGATTGTTGTCGCCGCTGCGATGCTTGGAGTCGCTGTCGTCAGGTGGGGACCCAACTTCGGTATTTGGCTGACTGAGCCCAGTCCACAGCGCTACGGTGAAGTCGCCCTCGGCCATCTTGACCAGGGAATCAACGCATCGTCCGAAGCCTGGCAGGATGAGCGCCCACGAGTCGAACAGGCAATCAGCGAAGCCACCAGCATTGACGAGGTCGACGCTGTCCTGTCCGATGCCGTCAAAATTGCGGGAACGAAGCACTCGTTCTTGATGATGCCGGACGAAGCGCAAGAAGCCGTCGACGAGTACGAAGCGCCGAGCGTGGAAGAAAACGACGGTGTCGTGACTGTTCATATGCCCGCGTTTATGGGCACACCCGACCAGGGCAGCGAGTACGCGCAAACTATTGCGCAAGCTGTGTCCGGAGCGAATGTGTGCGCGGCGGTGATTGACCTCAGTGAAAACGGTGGTGGCGACATGGGGCCGATGATTGCCGGTATCTCGCCACTGATTCCTGACGGTCCCGTGTCCTACTTTGTTACGGGCGGAGGCGAAAGCGCCGTCATGTTGGAGAGCGGGAAGGTCAGCGGCGGCGGAAGGCCCACGACCGTTGACATCACGGAAAAGTCAGAGGTGCCGGTCGCGATTGTCACCGGTGAACACACTGGCAGCTCCGGTGAGCAGGCTTTGCTCGCTTTTAAAGGCGTACCGAATACGCGCGTGTTTGGCCAGCCGACCGCAGGATATGCCACGGTCAATACACCGTTCCCGCTGTATAGAGGAAAGCAGCTTGTGGTCACAGTCGGCGTGACGAAAGACCGCATGGGAACGACTCACGCGGAAGATCCGATCGCACCGGATGTGACGGTGAAACCGGCTCAAGCGGTGAACGCGGCAACGCAATGGGCGCGCGACCAGGGTTGTCAGTAGATCGCTCAGCGTTGCCCTGCCGCGAACTCGCCTGTATTCACGTCGATGACCATGCGTTCAGGTCCGGCAATGGCGGGCTCATAACGCATGATCCAGGACCAGTCCATGAGCATCTGGCCGGGGTCCTTGATGTTCTAATTTACCGACTGTAATATTAGGGTGTTAACTGCCGTGAAAGGACAATGATGACTGACGCTGCTTACCCATTCCAAGATGCTGCTTTGTCGACCACTGAACGCGTCGACGACCTGCTGGGACGCCTGACGGTTGAAGAAAAAGCCGGACAACTGACCCAGTACTTCTACCTCGCTATGGCGTTGAACCAGCAGGACGGCGCGCCCGCTGACGGAGAAGATGCGAACACAGCCCAACGCGCGATGGTGGAAAAAGCGATTAAAGCGGGGCGGGTAGGATCACTCCTGTTCGTCAACGAAGCCTCTGAGACGAACCGGCTGCAGAAACTGGCGATTGAGCACCATCGTTTCGGAATCCCATTGATCTTCGGCTACGACGTCATCCACGGTTTGCGTACTATCTTCCCGGTGCCACTGGCAATGGCAGCAAGCTGGAATCCTGACAGTGCCTCGGCCGCCCAGCGCATCGCAGCACGCGAGGCGCGTTCAGTCGGTATTCACTGGGCATTTGCACCGATGGTCGACATTGCACGCGACCCGCGATGGGGTCGCATCATTGAAGGAGCAGGTGAAGATCCCTACCTGGGCAGTGCGATGGCTGCCGGACAGGTGGCAGGCTTCCAGGGCGGTGCGGGTGCGGACGACGCTGTGCCAGGTGACGCCATCCTTGCCGGTCCCAAGCACTTTGCCGGCTACGGTGCGGCTCGCGGCGGCCGCGACTACGAAGACGTCGACCTGTCCGATTCAGAACTTCACAACGTGTATCTGCCTCCCTTCCGTGACGCTGTTGCCGCTGGCGCACGCAACATCATGAGCGCGTACATGGATCTGAACGGCGTGCCTGCCTCGGGCAACAAGTGGTTGCTGACCGACACGCTTCGCGACGAATTCGGCTTCAAGGGGTTCGTTGTGTCTGACGCGAACGCTGTCCACTCGCTCACCGTCCAACATTTCGCCAAGGACCTGCCCGATGCGGGCGCGCGAGCCGTCAACGCCGGTCTTGATATGGAAATGGCGATGTTCGAGGCCGCATACGAGCACCTGCCCGAAGCGGTAGAGGACGGACGTGTCTCGATGGAGGTCTTGGATGAGGCTGTCCGCCGCGTACTGCGCGCCAAGTTCGACCTTGGCCTGTTTGAACATCCCTACGTTGACGAGGGAGACGCTGCCGCAACCCTGTCCACACCTGAGCATCGCGACGCAGCACAGCACGCTGCTGAACGCACATTCGTGCTGTTGAAGAACGAACACTCCACGCTGCCGCTCAAGGCAGACAAGACGTCTTCCATCGCAGTGATCGGTGAGCTGGCCAATGCACGGCGAGACCCACTGGGCCCATGGTGCTTCAAGTACGACATTGATGAAACAGTGACGATCCTGGACGGTATTCGCCAGCGCGCCGATCAGGATGTGAACGTTGAGTTTGAACCTGGCGCGGGAGTAGGGGAGCGCCTCTATCCCTCGATGTTCGACGATAATGATGCGGTCGTGGATCGCACCCCCGAGGACTGGGATGATGATGCGCACATTAACGCCGCCGTGGAACTTGCTGCACGCAGTGATGTTGCGGTCGTGGTGATCGGCCAGCATCAGAACCAGATTGGTGAGAAGGCCTCCGTGTCCACTTTGGAACTCCAGGGGCGTCAACTGGAGCAACTTCAGCGTCTGGCAGAGACGGGAACCCCCCTCGTCGTCCTGTGTATGTCGGCCCGTCCGCTGGACCTGACATGTGTTGATAGTCATGAGGGCATCGGTGCGATTATGCAGATCTGGTATCCGGGGACGCGTGCAGGCGCAGCCGTGGCAGCCGCGCTGTTTGGTGATGTCTCGCCAGCCGGTCGTCTGCCGATCACATGGCCACGCAACGTGGGGCAGGTGCCGATGGTCTACAACCACTACCGCACGTTCCAGCCCGAAGGCGCAGGTGAGCGTTACTTCAACGAGCCGAGCACGCCGCTCTACCCGTTCGGATACGGCTTGAGCTACGCGTCATTTGAGTATTCGAATCCGCGTTTGGATCGTGATCAGATCCGCGTCGGTGAGACAGCCACGCTCAGCGTTGACGTCACGAATACCGGGGATGTGGATGCCGACGAGGTTGCCCAGCTGTACATCCACCAGTGCTACGGCACGTCCTCGAGGCCTTTGCGTGAGCTTAAGGGATTCTCACGTGTGAGCATCCCGGCCGGTGAGACTGTGACGGTGACGTTCCCCCTCGGCCCCGATCAACTGCGGTACTGGAGCGCGGTCACGAAGGACTGGCTCCAGGACGCCACGCGCATCGAACTGTATGTGGGTGGTGATTCCAACGCGCCTTTGGCAGGTTCGCTGACGGTGACGCAGTGAGTGTGGCGCATGGGTCGTCCGTACGGCTACGATGAGCCTGTGAGCACTGAAAATCGTCCTGTTCTTGTTGTTGACTTTGGCGCCCAGTACGCGCAGCTGATTGCGCGTCGTGTCCGTGAGACCTCTGCGTACTCGGAGATCGTGCCGCATACGATGCCGGCCGTTGAGATGCTTGCGAAGGATCCGGCTGCGGTGATCCTGTCCGGTGGCCCGTCATCTGTGTACGCGGACAACGCGCCAACGTTTGACACTGAGCTGTTCACGTCAGGCGTCCCAGTGCTCGGCATTTGCTATGGGTTCCAGGTCATGGCGAAGGCTTTGGGCGGCACCGTCGGCAAGACGGGAACGCGCGAATACGGCCATACGTCGCTCACGATTGACGAGGGCGCCTCCAGCGCACTGCTTGCTGGCACTCCGGCAGAGCAGTCCGTTTGGATGAGTCACGGTGATGCGGTACAGCAGGCGCCGGATGGTTTCACCGTGACGGCCAGCACGCAGGAAACACCTGTTGCCGCGTTCGAGGATCAGTCGCGCCGGCTCTATGGTGTGCAGTGGCACCCTGAGGTGCATCACAGCGAGTTTGGCCAGAAGCTCATTGAGAACTTCATTCACGAGTGTGCGGGTATTGGCACTGATTGGACTCCCGGGTCGATTATTGATGATCAGGTGGCTCGGATCCGTGAGCAGGTGGGCGATGCGCGCGTGATCTGCGGTCTGTCCGGCGGCGTGGATTCCTCGGTTGCTGCCGCGCTGGTGCACAAAGCGGTGGGCGATCAGCTGACGTGTATTTTTGTTGATCACGGGTTGCTGCGTGCGGGTGAGCGCGAGCAGGTCGAGCATGATTACGCGGGCACGATGGGGATCCGCGTGGTGACGGTGGATGAGTCGGAGCGTTTCCTGAATGCTCTGGCTGGCGTGAGCGACCCGGAGCAAAAACGCAAGATCATTGGCCGCGAGTTCATTCGTTCTTTCGAGGCTGCGCAATTGAAACTGGTGCGTGAGGCCGGTGAAGCGGGCGCGGAGATCAAGTTCCTCGTACAGGGCACGCTGTACCCCGACGTTGTTGAATCCGGTGGCGGCGAGGGTGCTGCGAACATCAAGTCGCACCACAATGTCGGTGGACTGCCGGAGGACTTGAACTTTGAGCTGGTGGAGCCGCTGCGCACGCTGTTCAAGGACGAGGTGCGCGCCATTGGCCTGGAACTGGGCGTGCCGGAGAACATTGTGTGGCGTCAGCCGTT
>NZ_KV816970.1:0-780 GCF_001814535.1 Actinomyces sp. HMSC065F12 | reverse complement strand
CTGGCAGTGCAGAGCGGTTAGACGACGAGTACGCGCGAAAGATCTTTACCGGAGCGAAACCGATCTCCGAACCGCAATACGAATCATTTCCTACACAGGTGAGCAAGAAATCGTTGCATGATTTCCTTCTTACCCACCTGACGCCCCTCCCAAGCACACGGGCCACATTGGACGACCGCTGCCAAGAAGTCGGCAAAGACACCGGACTGCCCTCAACCCTCACTATCGAACCAGAAGCATTCATTTGGGCACTCACAGATTGGTTCGACGCGATCATCCACGATCCAAACCATTGCGATGTCCTTGAACACTGCTACCGACTTCGCCTTGAAGACCAGGAACCAGAAGAAATAAACCCCGTGCCGCAGCCGCTCTATCAAGGAGATCGCGTCGACGTCACGGAACCGCCCGCACTGCAAAAACACAAGCCAGGATTTTGGGCCGAGTTCACTCACACCTGGACACTGCGCAA
This sequence comes from Actinomyces sp. HMSC065F12, assembly GCF_001814535.1. NCBI lineage: Bacteria > Bacillati > Actinomycetota > Actinomycetes > Actinomycetales > Actinomycetaceae > Actinomyces > Actinomyces sp. HMSC065F12. The sequence continues at coordinate 308 of NZ_KV816970.1, read as the reverse complement.
CGTGGGCAGCATCGACTGGACCAGTCGGACACTCGTCTGTACGAATCCAACAGACCCGCGACTACGACCCGTCGGCACCACACAGATTGCCATTCCTGACAGCCCACCAGCGACAGCGAGGTTCATCAAGATTTCTTGCACGTTTCGGGCGCAAGGCTACGAAGGAGCAGCCTCAAGCCACTGGGAAATGCGCAACCAGGAAGGCGAGAACTGCTTCCCTCGTGAAAGCGCGACCTTCAATGTCGATGTCACAGTTATTAACCCGGATCTTCAAGCGATAAGGCAGGAACGATGAGCGAAGCTGAATT
>NZ_KV816969.1:0-820 GCF_001814535.1 Actinomyces sp. HMSC065F12 | reverse complement strand
ACGTTCAACACGCAGTCGTACACGCAGCACCAGGTGACGCAGGTGTATCACGTGCGCCCGAGCGAAGCGGGCGGCACAGTGCCTATCACGCTTGTGCCGAACTTCCACTCGTACAAGAAGGCGAAGTTCATGATGGGCGCAAGTGTGCTGACGATCAGTCGTATTGACGCTGAGATTGAGCCGGAAGTCGAGTATTTGAAAATGCCGAACGACGCTGCGCCGCCCGCACCGCCTAAGCCTGTTCGCCGCACGATCACGGTGTCACCAGCGTGGGCTGATTCCAACCGTGGCGAAGGAAAATATGCGTCGAGTGGTTCGTATTACACGCAGGTGCGTTTCAACGCGCCAGCCGTGAAAGGAAAGCGCGTCACGAGCTTGAAAGTGACGGGCAGGTGTACGTGGGACTTTGTTGACGGCGGTAATGGTCATTCGTTCCCCTGCAATTTGGCAGATGAATACCGTGATGTGTTCATGCGCGACTACGGGACGTTTAGCGTGTTTTTTGGGGCGAAAGCCGCGCAAATGATGACGCGCTACGGGTACGCGAACTTCACGATCCAAAAGGGTGACAGTACGTATAACGAGTACGACCCGTGGAGCTTCCGCCTGCACGTCGTGTATGAGTCATAACAAAAGGGGGAAGTATGGAGATAGTGGAGATTAGCGCAGCAGAGTTTGACGATCTACGCAGGAAGGTCGAACAAGAAGAACTCCGCCGCGCCACCATGCACACCGCAGAAGAACAAGCGGCTGAACTGGCCGTCCAATACGTGCGCGCGGGCGGCATGTTAGACGTACTGATCGAAGCCATGTGCAACGG
>NZ_KV816968.1:171646-177511 GCF_001814535.1 Actinomyces sp. HMSC065F12 | reverse complement strand
ACGCCCACCCCATACACACATTTCGAGCATTAACTCTTCGTTTCCACTTGGATGTGCCGGTGCGTGATATAAGCATACCTAGAGTGTTTAGCGTAGTAGACAAATAATGTTTAGTGAGCTATACTTAATGTGTGAAAAGGCGAGACCTACTCAAGAAACTCAAAACCATTGCCCAGCAAACAGGCAACCCCATGACCACCACAGAAGGCGGACGACACACCCAAATCACAATAGGCCCCCACGTCACCTACGTCCCCCGTCACAGGGAAATAGACGAACACCTGGCCAAAGAAATCCTCAAACAAGCGAAAGGACTCAAATGAACATCCACGCAACCGCCAGCTTTCACGGCAAATGGTGGGTACTCGAATTTGAAACACCAGCAGGAGTGCGATTCACTCAAGCACGCCACTTAAAAGACGCCGAAGAAATGATACGCGATATCTGCACCATGGAACATGTGAACGTCGAGAACGTTGCTATCAAGCCGCAGGTTCCCGCCATTGTGCGTGAATACCATGAAAAAAGCACCCGTGTCACCCAAGAACAAGAAGCCCTCGCACGCACATCGAAAAAAACAGTCGCAACACTCAGGGATCTTGGAATGTCTGTCCGCGATGTTGCCAGCGTCATGGGAATCTCACCGGGGCGAGTATCCCAACTCGCCAAGTAGGCGCACTACTCCCTTAAAACATCTAACACTTTATCACAGGATTGTGTGAGTGGGTAGCGTTCATGCGCGTGTTGACCACAGCAAGAGGGTAGGTTTTCGGCTTACCCGCCCTAGGTTCAATGACCCCCCGGTGTACCCATAGGTCGAAGCGGTTGTCTGTGAGGGTGGGCCATATTGTTTTCAGGTCCTGCCGCGTCACATACACGTCTAGGCTGGCAACATGCAGGAGCCGCGTCCAGGCTGCCTCGCCCTGGGTGAGATACAGGCGGTCGCAAATGTTGCACCACGACTGGTCGGTGAGCCCGCGCTTGGTGGGGTACCGGTAGATCCTCCCACCACATTCACACGTGCCGACGAGCATGGGAGCATGCTCGGTCAGGCGGGCGATGTGGTGGTGGATGCGGTGGATCTCGTCCAGGACAGCATCCGCATCCGGGTAGTGTTCTGCTGCCCATGGCATGTCACGCTGCAGGTCAGCTATCGGACTGCCTGTCGAGTGCGTGCCGCGCTCACCGGCAATCAGCGTGGCGTAGGAGGAGAGGATTTTAAGGGCTCCTACGTGTGTGCGGATACCTGGCCACCCGTCGTCGGTTTGGTCGATCCGGTGGTCGAGCCCGAAGGGTAGGCCGTTGTGCCTGGCGCACCTGGCTGGCGTGACGCGGGCTGACCTGACACCACACACGGCCAGTGACTGCGCGGTGAGCAGTGGGAGCCATGCGGCTATGTCGGATAGCTCGTTGATGGCTCCTTTTTTTCTGTCGTTTTGTTGTGTCTTTGTACGTCAACCTGTCTCCCATCTTTTGGTGTACACACCTCTTGACACTACTGTTAATAGGTGTTACCATTTAGCTATGACGAAGCCAATGCCGTACCGGAAACTAACCGCACTCCTCAAGTAGGCAGGCTTCACTTCACGCCAAGGCAAAGGCGACCACGAAATATGGACCAACGGGCCTTTCCGCGTTACCATCATTCAAACCCGCGAAATCTCTCCAAGCCTCACCCGCAAAGCACTCAAAACAATCGAAGCAAGCAAAAGAAACACGAAATGAACGCGATAACCATCACTGCCCGCCGCTGGAGCGGCGGCTGGGAACTGTGGAACGGTAACGACATCTGGACACAGGTGCGCACTCTTGCCAAAGCCCGCCAGCAAGTAATTGACTACCTCGACACGATGGAAGAAGACATCGATCACTCCACGTGGAACATCACGATCGTCCCTGAAATAGCACAAGCCGCCCAGGTCGAGCAATCTGCCGCAGCATCTAAACTGGCTGAAGAATCCGCCAGAGCGGCCTCCGCGGCATCCCGAAAAGCAGTGCGAGCCCTGAAAGACGATCGCTACTCTCTGGCAGATATCAGCTACATTATGGGCTTGTCCCGCGCACGCGTCTCGCAACTCGCCAACTCTTAACATCCAGATTCTTTCCGCCAATTCAGACCAGCTGCCATTTCTCTTGACAGCGCTTCCTTGTCGCGGGGTTGGGAACCGGTGGGGTTGCCGTCAATAATGGTGGATGCTTCTGGCTGTGCTTGGTCGTGTCGTGCTCACCGTCGCGTTCCTTTCATTTTGGTTTCAATTCTTGCAGGTTTACAATCGTTTTTCACCCGTAGGCAGGTGCGGTGAGCTGTGGTCGTAATGAGTCGCCTACCTAAATGCTCTAGGGGGATTGACTTAAATAAGTCAATGGGGGTAGAATATAGTAATGAAGCGGAGAGACCTCATCAAACAACTCGACAAGCTCGCCAAAGGAGAAACACTCACCCTCACAGAAGACGGCAATCACTCCCACGCCCCAGAGAAGTCAACGAGCTACTAGCGAAAGCGATCATCAGTAGGGCACAGAAATGACACACATCAACGCAACCGCCACCCGCTGCGACGGATGGTGGTCCGCCGACTTCACCATCAACAACCGCGAGTACGGAACCCAAGCGCGCCGCCTCGACCAGCTCGAAGCCATGATCAAAGACGCCGCCACACTCATGACCGGCCAGCCCGAAGAAAGCTTCACCGTCACCATCGAACCCTGCGGGCTCCCACTCGAAGCAATCAACCGCTACAAGAACGCCACAAAAGCTGCACGAGAAGCAGAACAGGAACTGTCCGCGTCTTCGCGCAAAGCAATCCAACTCCTGACACAGGCGGGCCTGTCTATGCGTGACATTGGATCGATCATGGGCATATCCGTACAGCGCGTCTCCCAGCTCGCTAACTCCTAAGTTCATAAGTCCGTATCCGACTTACTACTAGTCAAGGACGGCTAAGTCACTGTGCGTCGTGAGTGCCCACTGGGAACCTAGGCCGTTGACTGCGCGGCGGTTGGCGACAACGGTCCCCGCGGGCGCATTATCGTTACCCATCTCGGTGTGCGCTTCGTTGCCCCATTGGCCGGGTAGGACGCAGCCGCCGTACCCTTTTGTTCTGACGACGATGCACCTGCCCATGTGTCGCATATTGACAATGTCGCCGGTGTCGCCGGCTCCAGCGCGTACTTTCCGGTCGATTCTATCGTCTACCTGTTGGGCGAGGTAGTTGGCGATGGTGTCGAGGAGCCTGCTAGCGCTGACTCCTTCCCTGTAGATGCGGGCTTCGACGCGGTGGTCGCTTCCGGAAGTGGGTTGGTCGTGGGTGGTGATTTGGTGGTGAGGACGCGATGGATGACTCGGTCGAGTATTGCTTGAGCGATCAACATAGTGATTGTGATGGGACTGGTTTGTGTGATGCGCTAGATGTGCTCTTTGTCTTGGGTACGAGGGCGTGCGTCGATTCAGTTTCCACGCTTAGTGCGTCTTCTGCGAGGGTGAGGCCGACTCGGCGGCGGTGATCTAGGCAATGACCACGTCAACACCGCATACCTGAGAAACGTCCGCGGTGGTGTGGCGCATCTGTAGCCTTTGGGGCGAATTCGTCTGCCACGTCATTGAACGCTGCACGCCAGGAATATCGACGAACTGAGTGTGACGTGTGTTGGGTGGCGGGTCGGACAGGCCGCCTTTGTGTTGCGTCAGATCCATACGAGGGCGGACACGTTTGTGGGGAGTAGGTATGCGTTCGGGAATTGGTTCGAGGCAGCACCAGTGCGAAGTACCCCCGCGTACGCGGGGAAGAGTCGAACGACAACATTGTTTATTCGCTCCATCCGGAAATACCCCCGCGTGCGCGGGGAAGAGCGGTGGCTGGCAGTGCGAGGCGGGCGCGGCACGGAAATACCCCCGCGTGCGCGGGGAAGAGTGCCGGGCGACACTGAGCGGGTCTAAAGCGCCGGAAATACCCCCGCGTGCGCGGGGAAGAGCTCCCTGCTCTATCTATTTTTCTTCCAAATCCGGAAATACCCCCGCGTGCGCGGGGAAGAGTCGTTTGGTGTGAATTGTGCGAGGTCAGAGCCGGAAATACCCCCGCGTGCGCGGGGAAGAGAACGAGTACTTTGACTGCGCGCGGTCAATATCAGAAATACCCCCGCGTGCGCGGGGAAGAGAAACCTGATTGGGCTTATATGCCCATGAGTTCGGAAATACCCCCGCGTGCGCGGGGAAGAGGTGAACGACACGCGCAGTGAGGTGCGTGACTTGGAAATACCCCCGCGTGCGCGGGGAAGAGTGATGCGGATGATGATTTCCGCGCTGCTGCAGGGAAATACCCCCGCGTGCGCGGGGAAGAGCGACGCGGGTGGGTGGGACTACGCCGGTCGATGGAAATACCCCCGCGTGCGCGGGGAAGAGTTATTGAACGCTTGGCCTAGCTTCTTCATGTAGGAAATACCCCCGCGTGCGCGGGGAAGAGACGATGCGAATAATTCCGGCCTCTGGCTTACCGGAAATACCCCCGCGTGCGCGGGGAAGAGCGCGCGACACGGACTGGCGTGATGCCGTCCATGGAAATACCCCCGCGTGCGCGGGGAAGAGAGATCATGCGGAAAAGTGGTTGCCGTGGCGTCGGAAATACCCCCGCGTGCGCGGGGAAGAGCGCTTGAGTATTTGCGGCCGCGCCATGACACCGGAAATACCCCCGCGTGCGCGGGGAAGAGAATGAGCTCGAATCAATTAAAGATCGACATCTGGAAATACCCCCGCGTGCGCGGGGAAGAGGAGGATGCGAACAGTCATGGGAGACACCGCACGGAAATACCCCCGCGTGCGCGGGGAAGAGAGTTTGTGCGCGGTATGCAACGCTACTACCGCGGAAATACCCCCGCGTGCGCGGGGAAGAGATCACCATGCGCCATCTCGTTACCAAAAAGCCGGAAATACCCCCGCGTGCGCGGGGAAGAGCTCAAATACTTCATCTGCTGATATATCGAAGTGGAAATACCCCCGCGTGCGCGGGGAAGAGTCTGGTGGCAGCACGCGCGGTGACAGACCTGCGGAAATACCCCCGCGTGCGCGGGGAAGAGCGCTAATGGCTTTGCTAGTTTTGCGCTTTGTTGGAAATACCCCCGCGTGCGCGGGGAAGAGTGAGTGGTGGAGTGTACGAAGCCCACTGCCGAGGAAATACCCCCGCGTGCGCGGGGAAGAGGAAATCCCATCCGTCATGCCAGGCCCATACCCGGAAATACCCCCGCGTGCGCGGGGAAGAGTCAAGGGCCGGGCGGTAGAATGCCGGCGTCATGGAAATACCCCCGCGTGCGCGGGGAAGAGTCGCCGGGCAGATCGTATGTATGCATGAACATGGAAATACCCCCGCGTGCGCGGGGAAGAGTCATCTTTCGCTCCTTTCAGGCTCTTTTTTGTGGAAATACCCCCGCGTGCGCGGGGAAGAGGACCTCGAGGATCTCGTCACCGAGACCGGAATGGAAATACCCCCGCGTGCGCGGGGAAGAGCAGACACCGAAAGGCAAACCCCTATGGACACCAGAAATACCCCCGCGTGCGCGGGGAAGAGGGCCGCTGACCGTCTTACCGGCACTGTTTGCTGGAAATACCCCCGCGTGCGCGGGGAAGAGTCAAACGCGACACCACCGACCTTGCCACAACCGGGAAATACCCCCGCGTGCGCGGGGAAGAGTCGCCTGAGCCTTGGGCAATTGCGCTGAGATTGGAAATACCCCCGCGTGCGCGGGGAAGAGTCAAACACCGTGGGCACGATCGACGCCAAAGCGGAAATACCCCCGCGTGCGCGGGGAAGAGGGCAGCTCACGCTGCACACCCCAACGGATACCGGAAATACCCCCGCGTGCGCGGGGAAGAGC
>NZ_KV816968.1:101199-171546 GCF_001814535.1 Actinomyces sp. HMSC065F12 | reverse complement strand
ACCGGAAATACCCCCGCGTGCGCGGGGAAGAGCGAGGAAGCCGATTAGGGAACGACGCGACACCGGGAAATACCCCCGCGTGCGCGGGGAAGAGCGAAAAAGAGCCGCGCCGGTGATGATTGGCTCTGAAATACCCCCGCGTGCGCGGGGAAGAGTCCCTCAAGCGCACGAATGCGATTGATTGCACGGAAATACCCCCGCGTGCGCGGGGAAGAGATTCTGCTGGCGTGGACGAGTTGGGGATGCCTGGAAATACCCCCGCGTGCGCGGGGAAGAGCCACGTTTTCACGTGCCACGGGACGCGCGCCACGGAAATACCCCCGCGTGCGCGGGGAAGAGTCTAAGTGACCTGCAGATATTAGCGGGAGTTGTACAATTTCTGAGTGGCCCTGCCGGGTAAGCCAGCGATCACCGTTACCCCATCAATATCCACAGCGGTTCGCGCCGAGTCACCAACTGACACCACGTTGAATCCTTGCTCTCGTGAAGGGTCACTGAAAATCATAGTAACAGCGCCTGAAGTGGGCACAGAGCTAATTCGTTCCCACAAACGTTCCACTACAGCTTTCGACAAGTTCCCCACATATAGACCCACATCGGCTTCAGTCAGGAAGCGGCTTAGATATCCGTGAAAATGCTCCTGCGATGCACGAACGCTCACAACAACAAACATCAGGAATCCTGCCCGTACTGCACATGGCCCGGAACCTGCTCATCATCCCCGATCAGTCGATCATCATCACGTTCCGGCAAATGCACCCGCAATACATCCATCAAGGCGTCCAGCATTCCCTCCAGGATTCTTTTTCTCCTGATCTCAACGCGCAGACCCTTACGAATCGCGGTCACAGGATCCTCATCATGAGCGTGCGAAAACACTAATGGAATAACCGTGTTTGCCTTATACAGATCCGCTAGATCATAGAGCAACGCCCTAATGTCGCCTCGATGAATGATTCCAAGCGCTGGATTAACCCCCAAAGTCGTACAAGCCGTCGCCGCGAGCCCATACATGATTGAGTTAGCGATGTTGAGGCCTACGTTGACCGGATCCTTCGCGTGTGTATCTCGCCTAAAACCACGTATTCTCGCCTTCTTCGCCTCGTTCCGATACGCATTTCGCATGAGGCGGCCCTCCATCCCTCGCATGGCTTCAATATTGGATCCGGGCATATCCTCCAGACCAAATTGGCGCTTATAGAGTTGAACCGCAGCCTGCTTTTGAAAATCCTCCGAGGCAATCAGGCGAGTCTGAGCAATCGCCCAGCGTGCAGATGAGGTCAGCGGTGTCGCATGCGAATACGCATTCACACCATTCGCACCACTGAAAATCACAGTGCAACCGGATCTGGTACACGACGTCAAGGCGGCGCTGGAAATACTCGTACCAGGCCCTAAACACAGCACCGCCAGTCCCGTGACCGGAATCTGAATTCGCGACAGAAGCACTTGCTCATCTTCTTCAGCGGTGTCGCCCTCGCTCCTCCTTAACGCAACAACACCGGTACGGTCCTGCCGAACCAGACACTGATCGACGTACAGGAAAGAAACTCGATCCTCGAAACGGACCTGCTCACCTGCCGGAATAACACTGAATGCTATAGCTTCCTCGGAGTACCCCATCGCTGACTCACTGACCTAGTCCTCATCCACAAACCCGACGAGCGGGTCGTAAAGATCTTCCGCATCAGGCACGAAATAGTAGCTACGCAGCAGTGAATGCGCCTCCCCAAGCGAAACCGGCCCTCGTTTAGATAAGGCTTCGAACTGTCTTCCGCTCAACGGAAGAGAAGCTCTTAATGCTACGCGTAGCCCATCTTGATCAAATGCTCTCACCGCCAATAGATCCTTCGCATCGCCTTCGAACGCTCCGGGAATTCGATCAGGATCGCCGCCGAGGATGACGCGAAACGTCTCGCTCCCATCCAGGAATCGCGTCTGCCTTTCTTCCACCGTCAGATCCTGGGTGAGCTGACTGAAATCTTCAACGTAGGCGTCGGGAAGAAGAGCATCAGATAGCCTTGCCCTTCTGTCGATGCCTGCCCGCGCCCTCGTCGCCCACACCGCCAATTCCTCAATATCATTCGAATCGACAGCATCATCGAAGGAGATAGTCGCCACGTCAACGAACGCTTGCGCATCGGCAGGCATCTGGATTTTCTCATGACTCATGAGCCACTCCCTCGTTCTGCGCAGCTCGGCGGGTAAGTATGGCAAGCACTGCCACGGCTGAGCGGATGAAATTGCAACGACCGACAGGGATTGACATACCATTTTCGGCACTCGCTGAGAGCGCTCAGGATCGGAACGTCTCCACTGGCGTCCGGCTCGTTGAATGACTGAAGCCGGCGGGCAAAGCTCGGTCCTCAGAAGGTCGAGGTCAATATCCAGTGACGCTTCGATCGCCTGTGTCCCGATTAGGACAATCTGATCGCCACGACCATTCGGCCCGAGGGTGTCCTCCAAGGCACTCGCAACTCGCCTGCGGTGCTCAGCTGTCATTCGAGAGTGAAGGACCAAAATGCGTCCGTCGGCCTCCAGTTTTCTGCCCAGCTCCTGCGCTCGAGCGACAGTATTGCACACAATTCCGATACGCGAACGAGGGAAATCGAGACACTGCTGCCGACACCATGACACATGAGAGTCCACGAGCCTTTCATACGGCTCGTCAGCCAGTTCCACTCGAATAGTCCTGCTGGCCGCGGACATTGGCACTGTATTCAGCCCAGCCTCGTTCAACGTCTCTGAAGCCGGAAAGTGTGTGTCACTCAATTGGAGATCACGAGATCTATACGCCGTCATCAGAGCTTCGCGTTGCCAGCTCGGCATTGTTGCAGTCAGGAATGTCACCCGCGTTCGGGTGGCAGAAAGCCAGGGCAGAATTCCTTCAAGAAGTTTCGTCTGGTACTGGTCAAGAGTGTGCACCTCGTCAATCACGACGTGCGCGTTAGCAAGTGCCAGCAATCTGAGGTGAATCCACTTTGCCGGCAGACTTGCCATCAATGCCTGGTCCACGGTCCCCACAGCTACAGGCGCGAGGAGCCTGGCTGCGCCGCTCTTGACGAATGATGAGGGATACAGTCCGCTGGGTTGAGACGATGTGCTGTCCTCGTGCGTATCAACCGAAACAGGATTGACGTAGAAATCCTCCACCGATGCCAACTCGTGCGCCAGTGCCGCAACGTTTGAGGTCGTCGAGTACGCTCTTTGAACTCGCCGCATGATTGCGTTTGAGGTTGCCTGAGTTGGAAGAAGAAAGATGAGACGTTCATTTCGAGTCGAGTGGCGCAAAAGGGCCGCTTCGGTTTTTCCTCCACCGGTTTGCGCCATTAACGACCACAGCCCGTCACCTACCGACAAAGCTTCCTCCTGGATGGGCCGAGGGTCGTGTTCACCCAGGATCGAGCGTTGTGCCTCTTCTTCGCTCCCCCACGAGCTGTATATTCCGACCGTATCGCGCACCCGTTTCGCAGCATCTTTTCGCCGCTGGACGATCCACTGAGCCGGATTCTTCAACGCGTCAGGGGTCCGGGTGAGGATCTGACCCCCGGCTTCCACAAACGGCACCCCTGAAGCAATTCGATCCGCAAGGATCGTCAGACCGGAAAGCAGGAGCGTAACCGTCGGGCTCACTTCATCGGGCATTTCACTGACGTCAACATCGCAGGCCGCAGCAACGCACGCCACGAGATCCCGCTGAGCCTGGAGCCATCCGTACTCTTCAAGTTCTTTGCTTGCAGTCTTCCGCTTAGCTGCAAAAATCCGGTTGTGCTCCCCCAACGAAAAGTAGCCATGATGTCCAAGCGCCGCGAGGGCATGCCACCTGTCCCGCGCCTCGTCGCTCGATGACAGAAAACCCCCAGCGACGCAGTAGGCAGACCACTGCTCGTGTCTGCGAGCAAATTTATTATCGAAATCGCGCAAGGGTGACCCAACCGGTATCTGTCCATAGAAGCCGGACCCGTCGATGACTTCCCGTATTCGTCGCCAGTGGTCGTCATCTCTGCGGTACTGCATCTGAAAAATCGGTGACGCCTTGCCGATGTCGTGAGAACCTACGACGAACTGAACAATTCGGCGGGCATGCTCTCCGAGTTCTTGCTGAAGAAGATCTCGCAAACCATCACGGAGCCAGAGATCAAAAAGCACCTCCGCGACGGTCGCAGAGTCCAGGAGATGCGCCAAGAGCGGATAGGGAGTGCCCACGCCGTCATCCTTCGACCACAGTTCAAGGTGCTCGTTCATCCGCACTTCTTTCCGCACTCAGACTCCTCGTATCGAGGCATGCTCATAACTGGCGTACTGACAGCAGCCCGCATCCGTAGGACTTAGCCCTGCCAACACCGTTAAGAATGAGCTTGTTCAACTGCGCAGAGTCGGCAACAATAGCTGCGCCATCGACCTTATCCACCTGCACAACTCGTTGCGAGGTTTTCCTGCCCTGGCGCGAAGTTCCCAGCACTTCCCTCCGATGGTTGATGATTTCAAGATCAGAAAGGCCGCCGGCAAGCTTGCCTTGAAGCCACGGCGTCATCCTGCTGATCGACTCCGGCGCCTGCTCGTCGCCGTCGAAGGGGACGGGCTTGATGCCACCGTTGCTCCTAGGATCAGAGCCGGAATCTCTGTTCTGCCGGCGCACAGCATTGATCGCGATGCGGAAAGCCACCGGTGTTCCCTCTGGGACCAGCGGCAGCTCCCGAGAGATCATCTCCGCGCCCTCAGGAAGGTTGACCGGAGCCACGCTCGACTGGATGAGGAAGAATGGCGGCTGACCAGGCAGATGCTCGACACGGAATAGCACATTCCACTGCGCCCGAGGGTTCGCGGAATCAGAATCTTCGAAAAGTGCCATCACCGCACGATGACGAAAAAGAGGATCATCCATTTTCCCCGACACTGAACCCTGCGCATCTGGAACTTGCTGCAGAGCAACCATCATCGGGTATTTGACGAGGTAGATGGATCCCATGTCTTTGCCTTTCATAGGGGTCGGACTTCTGTTGTCCGCCCAACTTCGACGATAGCCAAAGAACGCCGCGTTGCGAAGCCTCAGGTCGGGCGATCAATGCCTGAGCGGCAGCTGCAGCACGGGCGACGCTGAAGTGAGCTGCACAACTCTTTGTTCGTGTCCACTAGTATAATGGCCGCACTAGTTCATTTACTTCAGTAGATAGGACAGGAGCATTGGAGCTCAACGCGATCGAGGACGTTGCGTGGATCGATACCACTGTCGGCCTTATGACGCCCAAGGATTTCCTGCTTGAATGCCACACACCAGACGTGGCTCTCCGCCTTGATCGCCCAGCTTTCGAGGTCTCCGCACAGATCAGATTCCTTACCTCAATCCTCGCGGTCGCGATTCGCCACGATTCTGCTGATGTGCGACCCGGCAGAGGCATCGTGAAAGACCTGATCAACAATGGCCTCTCCCGTGACGCTGCAGACTTCATGGTGGAACAGCTTAAGGATGGATCCAACGTCTTCGACACCGAGCAACCTTTCATGCAGCGCCCCCCACTTCCTCGAGAAGAAAAGAAAATAGGGGACAGGTATTCGACAACTAAACCAGACGCTGTCAAGAAGCTGTCACCTGCAATGCCTCCGAGTCAAAGTGAAGATTTCTGGAATCGCAGAGTTGCCTACCCAACCACGCTTGCCCTGCCAGAAGCTCTACTCAAACTCACTACTTATCACTACTTCTCTCCGGCCTCAAACCTCAGTGTGACCATTGATTTTCGCACATCCCCCACGTCGCAGCCTATTTCCTACGTCGAAAAGCCACGTTCAGCAACTCCTGGCTTCCGTTTTCCTGGCCGAAGCCTCACTGCCACAGAATTCTACTGGCGGTACCCCAATGGGTCTTTTCTTAAGACCCTTCTTAGTTCCCTCCCCGCACGCTGGGTTAACGAGGGTGGCCTTCCCGCCTTTGCGGACCGAACCTGTGAAAAATCTCGAGCATCTAATGGTGACTTTTGTTCCCTCTGGTCTGCCACATGGAGCTCCAACACAGCGATCGGATACTGGAAAGGTACCGATCTGGTTCAGGTGAGGGTATGCGGAGTCCCAGAAGAGTGGCTACCGTTTCCTCTCAAAAAGATTGAAAAGAACAAGCGTGGCAAGAAAATACTCGAATTTATCGATACACCTCTTATAGAATGGCGGAACCACCGCAATACGCAGGATCCCTTCTACTTCTACCTCGAAGATTCAAAAGGCGTGCTTAAGGCGCAACGCTTGGACATTGGTCGCGACCCCACGGATCTTTCAGTGGAATGGTATTCCCTCAACAAGTCTGAAAAGCTCCTAGACAGATCTGCTGGCAATCTCTTCCCACCTCGATTCGAAAACGTGGACTTTCCCGAACCGGTTTTCCTCAGACACCTAGTGGAGGGAACGTCCCCATCACCAGTCGTGCGAGCATCCGAAATCTTTCAGCCACGCCGCGATCAATGGGGCTTCGATCTGCCAGAGGACGAACAGGATGCAATTGTCGCAATGGCAGTGGTTGTCACAGATCTGCACCGATATGTAACGGCGGCCTTTCCTCGAGGCGAGGCCAAAACGCAGGGAGGCAAATCACGCACCCAACGGGCCCGTCCACTGTTAGCAGGACGCTATAACGACGTATCCAGCGAATTCTGGCGCAGGATTTCCGCCGTGTATGAGGGATTCATTCAAAGTCTTCGCGCCCATGAGTCTTACCCAGGCGATCTCTTGACGGATCTTCGCGCCGCATCGTTGGAAACCTTCGATGAGATCACTGAACCTTATCTGGCAACAGATGCACAACAGATTTACGAGCTCCGCGCCGACCTGCAACGGGACATCAACAGGCGACTGAAAGACGCTAAAAAGGATGGCAAAGTCGCATTTTCTCAGGATGGTGAGCAATGACAACTGAAAGTCTTCCGGGTAGACAGCTTTTGCAGGAAATTCTCCGGCGACGAAACGATTCCGGTTTCCGCAAGCAGCGGGCGGAACTCAGACGCGGAGCGGACGACACCACCGAGTACTACGCAATTCCGTACGTGTACCCCGCGCTGCCAGCAGGAACTCGGGAGCATGAATATCGCGTGCTTCTTCGCATGGCTGCGATCGCCGCTGAATTCACGGATGTACCCTCATTTGAAAGAACGAAGGAGTTAAGGCGTAAACCGTTTGGACGCTGGTGCCAACAGGTGTCGTGGGCGAAAAAGAAGTCGCGCAGTTCTCGTGAAACCTCGGAGGTGAGTTCCGCGAGCACAGCCGAGACACTCGCCAGTTCTTCACCCACACACGATGCGATCGCAGAGCGCCTTGCCTATCTGCATACGCAGGACTTCGAGGAGGCAGTGAAGACCATCCGCCGCATCCTTCAGATCGCGGAATCAGTGGACGCAGTTCCCGCCCTCGACTACCTCGATCTTTATCGCCTCCTCCTCCACTGGGGTAAAGGCGCGAGCGCGCAATCACGAGCAATGCGGATGTCACCTCTGCGTGACTACTATTCCAATTTCGTTCCCCGGACTGATCAGATCATCGACGCAGCCGACCATTCAGAGGACTCAGACAAAGGAGAATGACTTCCATGGCAAAGAACCTGACCTTGCACTTTCTGACAAACGTGCCGTATTCGAATCTCAACAGAGATGATGCCGGAACGCCCAAACGGGTGATCGTTGGAGGCCAATTGCGAGCACTCCACTCCTCACAGAGCATCAAGCGAGGGATCCGCGCACGATATGAAGAAGCGAGTCTTGATACATCGGTTCGCTCGGGGCAACTGACCGACGAAATTGTGCGACTTGCGTACGCGATCAGGCCAGAATCTGATCTAGAGGCTTTGAAGGAACGAGCCAATGAATTAGTCAGCAAGCTGACTTCAAACAAAGGCAAGAGCGCCAACGGTTCCGACCGCTCAGTGTGGATGAGCAGAGAAGAGATAAACGTAGCAACCCAGAGAGTTCTGGACGAAAAGGGCGGTGAATTCATCCAAGACGACACGACGGGTTCCCTGGCGATAGCAGCCTTCGGGCGAATGTTTGCGAAAAAGCCGAACAAAAACACTGAAGCCGCAATCGCGGTGTCACCGGGAGTGACCACGCATGCCACGCCCATTGAGAGCGACTACTTCACAACTGTTGATGACCTGAAGGTTCGCGATCACAAAACCGGTGCCACCTATCTGGGTGTGCAGCGTTACGTCAACGGCACTTTCTACCGCACGGTGACCATTGATAAAGAACAGCTCAAGCGCAGCTGGAGCGCTTTCGACGATCCCGAATCCCGCGATAATGTGCGCGAGCTGCTTCGGGCAATGGTCTATGGCGCTCCGCGCGGCAAAGAGAATTCCACTGCCCCCTATACCATGCCTGTCCTCATTCTGGCGGAAGAGCAGCGCTGCCGAACCTCATACGAATTTGAAACACCCGTCGAGCCGAACGAAGGCGGAGGTTTCGAGGCACCCAGCATCACTGCCCTGAGCGACCAGTACCAGCGAGCTCGCGAATTTGATGCCGGAAACTTTGGCGACCTGCAATTGCTATCGGGCACCGCGAAGTGTCCGGAATCAGAGTTCCCAGGTGCTGACCGAGTGAACCTTCACGACCTTATTGAGCGCGTCGTCGATTGGATCTATGCGTGATTGACGGCATTTATCTGCGCCTGGCGGGAGTGCTGCAGTCGTGGGCTGGACCGGCAATAGCTGGAAATATCGTCCATACTGAGCGGTTTCCCACCCGGACGGGATTGAAGGGTTTGGTAGCGGGAGCACTGGGGGCGCCGCGTGACGACTGGCCCGAGTGGCTTGACGATGTTGAGTTCACCGTGCGCCAGGACCGGCGGCCGCGCGTAGTTGACGACTACCACACCATCAATCCGCGCACAGAATCTACGAAATTCAGGACGCGGCTGCTTCTGTCACATGGTGACAAAGTATCGGACCATAGTTTGGTTTTCACGCCTGACCAGCAAAACGGAACGTCAGTCGTTAACAGAACCTACCTGGCTGATGGGGAATTCATCGTCCGGATTGTATGCGACGCGCGCCTCGACGAACTGGAATCAGCCCTGTCATCCCCGTCATTCACCAGTTATCTGGGGAGGAAAGCCTTCCCGCCGGCCTTTCCTTTCTATCTGGGACGCGGATCCGTCGATTGTCTCGAGCAAATTCCCACACTCGACTGGCACAGTCATGCGCGCCGGAAAGTTACTCGACCTGACGCTGGAACAGGAACCGCCGATGTGCGGACCGCCGATTCCAACGCAGCGTCCGATTCAGTTCTACCGCGCACGACCCCGCTGATTTTCGTTGAGTATTCGCAGTACACCGGGCCAAAAGGGAAACGCACACAGTGTGCAGTCCCGCTGGCAACCGATCAGACACAGCGGCTTCAAGCGATATCCGACCTGCTCAGCATTCGACGCGAACTTGACTCACCCCCGCGTGGACAGGTGTTGTGATTTGGCCGGGCGGGTCGGACAATGATGGGCAGACATCAACGAGCTGCATGCCGCACAGCGAAGGAGGCACCGTGTCCGACCAGCCATCCCATTCAGACCAGTCAGCCCAGCCCACCCATCCGACCCAGCCAGTGAAACCACCCGTATCTGATGACGATCCACTGCTCACTGCTCCGACCACTCCGGTCACCAACGAGACGATCCGCACTCAGCTTGCGCACCGCACGATCCGCGCATTCACAGACGAGCCGGTCGGTAAGGACATCATGGACACGCTGATCGACGTGGCAAGCCGCTCGCCCACCTCCAGCTTCTACCAGCAGATGACGATCATCCGTGTCACGAACGAGGACACGCGCAACGCGTTGGCCCGCAACGCGGGCCAACCCTACATTGGAGGCACGAAAGGCGAACTGGTCATCTTCGTCGCGGACCTGCATCGCAACGCCGTGATCCGCGAGCGCGCAGGCCAGCCCACCGACCCGGCATCAACGATCAACGCCTATCAGCAGGCCGGCCGCGACACTCTGATCGCCGCGCAGAACTACGTGATCGCCGCTGAATCCCTCGGGCTCGGCACCGTCTACCTTGGCTCCATCGGCGCGAAACCGCAGGAAACAATCGATCTGCTCGGACTACCCGCACACACCTACCCCGTTGTTGGAGTCCTGGTTGGCCACCCGGCCCAGGAACCGCAGTTCAAGCCGCGGCTCCCGCGCGAACTGACAGTCGGCGTTGACGTATACCCTGACCTGGACTCCGATCAGGCACGCGCGGCACTGGATGACTACGACGCCCTCGTCACCCGGTACTACGACATGCGAAACCTGAACAGCCGCGTCGACTCGTTCAGCAACCAAATCATCTCGAAGTACGGCACGAGCCCATCGGAAACTGCCCCCGCCATGCAGGTCATGAACGATCAGGGCCTCATTCAGAGGTAGTCCTCAGAACCCGTCAGCTGAGCGGCTCCCAGAATCTGTCAACAGGCAGATCTCAAAGCTAGTCAGCAGGCAAATCACAAATCCTGTCAGCAGCTCGTTCTTAGAAGTAGTTCGCGGGCGTCTCCCCGCTTACGGCGCGCTTAATCGGCAAAAATGTCGCGAATGCGCAGATCAGTGCTGCCAGGGCGCAGCCGACCGTCGTCAGGAAACCTCCGATGGCGCCGAACGCATCGATCAGGTGACCACCGATCAGTGAGCTGACAGACTGACCGACCACCCACATCGTTCCGCACAGCGCCATGCCTTCGGTAAACCGGTAGGACGGCACCATACGCACAATCATTTGATTCACGTTCACCACTGTCGGCGCCTGTGCCAGCCCGGCGATGAACATGACGATCGCGGCACCCCACATGGAGTGCACGAATACCAGCATCGAACAGCCTACGGCCAGCGCAATCAGCCCGATGTAGAAACGTTTCCACAGCTCACCCTTCCAGTCGATCGCACCGTACGTGAGGGCTGCGATCATGGATGCAGCTGAAAAACAGGCGGTGATCACGCCGGACAGTTCCTGGTGGCCCTGCTCGCCACTGAACGCCACGACCGACAGTGTCGTGATCGACAGGAACGCGCCGTAGGCCAGCTGAATGATCAGCATCGATGCGAACGCAACCGACCACAGGCCCTGGCGCGCCGCCGGTTGTGGCTGCGGGGTTTCGGTGGGCAAGTCGCCCTCGTCCGTGGTGGGTGAAGTGACGAGGGAGTCCTGCACGTCGCCATGACGGTGCAGTATTCGCGAGACCTGGCGCGCGATGGATCGGTGGCGGGTCGCGTACTGCGGGGCCGGTTCGTAGGTCGAATCTGCCAGCATGATCCACATGCCCACGCTCATGAGGACGGCGGCCAGGCCAAGGGACACGAGCGGCGAAATGGAGGTGGCAAGGAAGGCTGCCAGCGGATTACCAATCACCCACATGCATTCTTCGAGGGTGGACGTCAGTGACAGGGCAGAGTTGAGACCCTGTGGGCGTCCGCGCAGGGCGACTGCCCACCGTGCTCGCAGCATGGAGCCGAACGGTGCGTACAGGCCGAGCAGGGGGCTGAGAGCAAAGAGCACCCAGATCGGGGCGCGCAGCGCCAGGGCCACCATGACGGCGATGTCGGCCAGAACCCAGATCGTGATGATGGGAATGGAAACGCGGCGCTGGCCGTGGTTGTCAACCAGACGCCCAATGATCGGGCCGGCAACGGCCGAGGTGAGCGCCACGACCGCTGACAGAGCACCCGCCAGACCATAAGAACCGTAGGCGTGCTGAACGCCAATGAGCATGCCCATTCCGACCAGGGGAAACGGGAACTGTGCGATTGTGCCGCCGAATGCGAAACGAGGGGTGCGCGGAATGCTCAGCAGGGAGCGGTAGACCTTCACACCGCGTGATGGCCACTCATCTGCCGGCGAGCTGGAAGAGTGTGACGCATCGGCGGCGCATTTGGAAGTCTCGGGTGCAGGGGTCACATTCTGCGCGCTCACGTGTTCTCCGCAAAAATCGAGCTGAACTACTGTGTGAAGGGATTGATGAGGGCTGCATAGTCAGCATGCCCTCTCAGTGCACCATTCTCCACCATCGAGCAGGTTGTCGCACCGTGATTCTCCACGCATACACATCGAACTTTCAGTGGCCGCGCAGCATCGGCAGATCCGGGGTATTCATGGGGATATCGTGCGATCCAGCAACCGGATCAGCGATAGTTTACTTCCCGTGAGCGGCCAGTGCGGAAAAGTCGTGGGCGAATATGGCCACGTCATCCCAGTTGGTGAATTCGACACGCTGGGTGAAGTCAATGTCGCGTCCCATGAAACGGCGGATCATCTTGATTACCGCGGCATCGAACGGGTTGTAGAGCGAAAAATCGAGGTCACCGGCAAATACGTCAATCATGTCCGGTTTCCATGGGGTGTGTTCGAAGAAGCGACGCATGTACACGTTTGTTTCGGGGGTGTTTTTGCCATCATTCGCGGCCACGAGGTTCACTCCGAAAAAAGCACTGGGGATGTGAGCCAGTGCTGCAGCGTTGGTGCGGGCAAAGCGCCACACTCGTGGGGAAAAATAACCGTACCTGGTGGAGGCTCCGACGATGACTGCCCGACCCGGTGCAGGCTCGATGCGTTCGCGTCCCGTGATGTCCAGGACGCGAGCATCGTTCCCGTCCTGGCGCAGAATGTCAGCGACGCGCCCACAGATGCGGCGTGTATGTCCAAATCGGCTTGAGCAGAGCACCGCGATGTCCATAAACCCAGTTCCTGTCCGTCACATGTCAGGTACGGATCCACATCATAGTGCGGTTTTGCGGCTCGTAATATGACAGACTGTGGCAAAGAGCGTGCTGCGCGCACAGTTCCCGCTGCTCACACCGTTTTGATCGCGTCCTTGAGTGCAACGCGCTTGCCGATGCGCATCACCGCACGCTCGTACACGATCGAGCTCAACCACACCAACGCCACCGTGGTGACGATCAGGATCGCCGTGCTGATGAACGGCTCCCACCACTGTGCCGTTCCCATGTACAGGCGTATCGGCATCGCAATCGGAGCACTGAATGGCACATAGCTCATGACGGCCATGACCGTGGTGTTGTCAAAGTAGAGGATGACCAGAACGTACGGAATCATGATGAGCATCATGAGTGGCCCGGTCACTCCTGCGACGTCTTCCTGGCGTGACACCAGTGAAGCAGCACCGGCATAGAGCGCAGCCAACACGATGAAGCCCAACAGGAACAGAATCACGAACCAGATCAGAGCCGATCCCAGCTCACCGAGCAGCAAATCCTGCCCCGTCACCAGCAGACCCGTCGTCGCCAGAATTGCAGCCACACCGATACAAGTGAACGCCACGATCGTGTTACCTGCGATCTTGCCGCACATCAGTGCGCGCGCACCCGTCGTGGCCAGCAGAATCTCCACAATGCGGCTCGACTTTTCCTCCACGACGCCTTGCGCCACGTAACTGCAGAATGTGACCGCACTGAGCATGAACAGGGCCGCAAAGATGAGCGAGATCATGAACGCCATCATGCTGTCCACTTGTGGTGGATCCAGAAGTTCAACCTTTGGGTAGGCCGCCAATACATTGATCACGTTGGCCGGTTCTTTTTCCAGTGCCACCACTGTCAGGCCAACGGGTGAGTCACCCTCGTCAATGACGGCTTCGACGCTGCCGTCGCGCAGGAGTTCTTCACCGCCGGACCTGTCAGCAACTTCGGTGGCATCCAGCCCCACGCTCGTGGCCATCTGCGTAACGGAGGGTCCGACAGTGGCGACCGAAGGCACCTCATCATCGCCGCCGAGCAGCCCGGGGATGATGGTGCCCGCCAGGACGCCAAGACCCACGATCGACACCATGACGATGAAAGCTTTGGACGTGAATCGTGTTTTTGCCTCGCGTGCGGTAATCAGCACGACTTGCTGGAACCAGTTCATTCGATGACCTCTTTGAAGATTTGTGCCAGTGAGGGGACGATGGGGCCGAAGTGCAAGAGCTGACCCGCTACGTCGCGACGGTGCAGAGCCTGCTCGACGACGCGTTGTTCTGCCTGCTCGTCGGGTGCTGAAAAGCGTGCAAATCCGCCTTCCAGGGCGCTGACTTCGATTCCGGGCATGTCACGAATCCACCCGCAGTCACCGCTGACTTCGATTTCGAACGAGCGGTCCGAGTACTGTTCGCGCAGCTCTTCCCTCTCTCCCGCGGCCACGATGTGACCGTCGCTGATGATGACGAGGTCCTCACATAGGCGCTCGACCACGTCGAGCTGGTGAGAAGAGAAAAGCACCGGAATACCTGTGTCCGATATGCGTTGCAGGACGCCGAGCACCACATCCACCGCGAAAGGATCCAGACCGGAAAAGGGTTCATCGAGGATCAGCGCTGTCGGGTGGTGCACAATCGCCGCCGCGACCTGGGCGCGTTGTTGATTGCCAAGCGACAGGTTTTCCACCGGTTCCGCAGCGCGTTCCGATAAGCCGAGTTCATCAAGCAGCTCATCAGTGGACGTGGATGCGTCGTGCGCGGACACGCCGTGCAGACGCGCGAGGTAGATGAGTTGTTCGCGCAGCGGCATTTTCGCGTACAGGCCGCGTTCTTCTGGCATGTATCCGAATTGCGCGCGCTGAGCGGTGCTCGTCGTGTGTGAATCGATCAGGACTTCACCCGAGTCAGCTTCCAGGACGCCCATGATGATACGCATCGTCGTTGTTTTCCCGGCGCCGTTTCCGCCAACGAAACCCGTCATGCGCCCATCGGCAACAGTCATGGACAGATCGTGGAGGACCTGGTGGCCGGAAAATGACCGGTTAAGATTTCGAACTTCCAGCATGGTGCTTACGCTACGTGCCACCTGAGCCGATCCGCATCCGTCTGGCGGATGATTCCTATCGGTCGTGCGACTGATTTTCGCTTCCCGCCACCTCCCTGACCCCGCGCCCGCAGGATCATGACTTTATGCTGGATTCATGACGGGTCCGATTGTCGAGTTGAACTCCACATGGGTCAGGCCGCGTCCCACTGAACAGGGGCTCAGGCGTGACATTGTGTTGGCCTGCGTGCTGGCCGCATGGTCAGCTCTGACGGTTCCACTCTACTTGCGTTCGGGCATATTCACGGAAGTTGCCCCCATGTGGCTGACGCTCGCC
This sequence comes from Actinomyces sp. HMSC065F12, assembly GCF_001814535.1. Lineage (NCBI taxonomy): Bacteria > Bacillati > Actinomycetota > Actinomycetes > Actinomycetales > Actinomycetaceae > Actinomyces > Actinomyces sp. HMSC065F12. Next base: position 156,468 of record NZ_KV816968.1, on the reverse strand, counting down.
TCCCTGGCGATCACGTTTACAGCTTCCGCGCTGCGCCGACGCATTCCCTGCACCGTGGCCCTCATTATCACGGCGGCGTTCCTGGTCAATGCGCATTTTGGCGTGCCCGAACAATTGGTCACCTCCCTGTGCCTGTCGATCGCTCTGTACACGGTGGGCGCGTGGGGTCGCCAACGCGTGCGCGCATTGGTGATGCGGCTGGTCTGCACCGCGGCGATCGTGATCTGGTGCGTCGTGTGGCTCATCCTCGCCTCCTCCAATGTCGAACTTTTCCCCGGTATCTCCCGCGCCGGCGTCTTTTCTGCCTATGCCACGGTCATTCTCATCACCGTCATGACAAACCTGTTGAACTTGACACTTGCCTGCGCAGTCGGTGAAGCCTCCTGGCAGTGGGCACGCACGCGGGCACGCCTCGAAGCGCAAGGCGGAGAGTTGGAACGGGAACGTCGCACCACCGCTACCCAGGCTGTCGTGCTGGAACGACTGGCTATTGCGCGCGAACTGCACGACGTGGTGGCTCACCACATCTCTGTCATCGGCATCCATGCCGGCGCTGCCCGGTTGAACCTGACATCGGATCCTTCGAAGATCGGCCCCGCCCTGGAGCACATCGAGGAAGGCACGTCCGCCGTGGTCACAGAGCTGCGCCGCCTCGTGCACACGTTACGTGACCCGAGCAATGGTGAAGACGGGCCGACCGTCGGCATCGCACAGATCCCTTCCCTTGTAGAAGAGGCCGCGCACATCGGTATGGATGTAACCACAGTTGTGGTGGGTGAGCCGCGTCCGGTGCCGATGTTGGTCGACGTCGCTCTATACCGCGTGGCTCAGGAGGCGCTGACGAACGTGCGTAAACACGCGCCGAAACGCAGCCGCGTCCAGGTCATCGTCCGGTTCGCCTCAGATGCGGTGGAGGTTGAAGTGGTTGACACGTCCAGGGCAATGATTGCCGATCGACGAGGGCGGCCCGCGCATTCGGCGAGCACGTCAACGGGAATGGGGTTGCGTGGTATGCGTGAACGTATCGGTGCGGTCGGGGGTACTGTCGAAGCGCATCCCGGTCAATACAGCGGGTTCGTCGTGCGCGCACATGTCCCCCTGATGAAATCGACCGGTGATCGTGATCCCAGCACAGTCGCCAGGCAGGAGATGGCATGATTCGAGTCGCCCTCGTTGATGATCAGGCGTTGGTGCGTTCCGGGCTGCGCATCATTGTCAACACTGCTGACGATATGGAGGTTGTCGCTGAAGGTGCGAACGGACTGGAGGCACTCGACATTGCACGCAGTGCGAGGCCGGATGTGATCTGCATGGATATTGAGATGCCCGTGAAAGATGGGCTCAGCGCGGCGCGCGAGATTGTGGACGAATGTGCAGATAGCGGGCCGGAGATCATCATGCTGACAACGTTTGGAGATGATTACTACGTTGTTGATGCTGTTTCTGCCGGCATCAGCGGGTTTTTGCTGAAAACGTGCAGGCCTGAGGAACTTCTCGACGCGATTCGGCGCGTCGCTGAAGGCAAGGCGATACTGGATGATGACGTGACGCGCATTGTCATGAACGCGATGCGTCAGCGGAGCGAAGGTGCTCGTGGCGAAAGTGGTACTCGTGGCTCTGAAATGGATGCGGGCCACGCTTTGGATCCACGCCAGGCTCTGAAAGCCGCCAATGTGACCGACCGCGAGCGCGAGGTACTCGAACTTCTGGCAGCCGGTCACACCAACGCGGAAATCAGCGAGGCTCTTTTTGTCAGTGAATCCACGGTGAAAACTCACGTGTCGAGTTTGCTGCGCAAGGTGCACGCTCGTGATCGTATTCAACTGGTGGTGTGGGCACATGCGCACGGCATCAGACCGCGCAGCTGACGTCAGGCCCACACGGTGCGTACCCGTGAATACGTCTGATTGTTGCGGCTGGCCAGGCGAGCCTGCGCCAGCGGCCTCATCGCCTCGACGCCCGATACCTCCACAAGCTGGCATGGTCCAATCAGTTCGGCCCAGGCGCGCGCGAATTCTTTGGCTCCGGCTTTTCGCCTTCCCACCTCCTTGGGAACCTGCACGTACAGTGCCGAGGGTGAGATCCGTTGCGCGATCCAGCTGACCATGCGCAACAGCAGCGTCGACGGGCGCTGCGAATCTCCCTGAAAGGTCACGCGCAGCAGAAACCGCGGTGTCTCAATGGGAGCGAAGACTTCACTGACTGCATCGATGATGGTGCGTGCACTCGCATCGGGCACATCCGGCAAAGACACGACATAGCCGGCGGGCATTGCCTGGGTTCCCACTGTGACCGCGCCGTAAGGGCGGACCTGAACCTCATCGAGTGAGACAAGGCGCTGGCCGCGTTCTGAGGCGACAAGGCCGCGGGAGACGGCAACAGTGGCACCGGCATAGACGCGGGCGGGGTGTGAACGCCCTCGTAACATGCGCCATATTTCAACGGGGAGCCGCCATGCGCCTGCGATGCCCAGGAGCACCACCATGAATGCCAGTGCTATCAGGATGCGGACAGGGTGCGTGCCCCACATGACGAGCATTGGCCAGATGATGCCGGCCAGCAGGGCACACAGGCCGGAAAGGAGGGCCACGGCTGTCCAGAGGGTGGGCGGCGAATAGAACGTTGGATTCTTTCCGGCCGACACTGCCGTGTCGTGGCTGGTGTCGCCTGAATAGGGCTGGCCGATACCCCACTGTTCGTAGGTGGCGGCTCGTGACGCTATGAGCTGCAGTGTCTGCTCATTGAGCTGGTTGATGGTGGCACGCCTGTCGCCTTCAAGAAGTGCGCGCAACCTGGCTTGCCCAGTGAGCGTGAGCGAGTGATCGATGCCGGTGACGATCTGTGGGAACTGACCTGATAGCAGGGTGTTGGCGGGCTGCGGCTGGTTGCCGGGGTGCGGGCGGTCGCTGACTTGCAAGTAGTCGCTGGCCTGCGGGGCATGACCGGTTGGCAGGGTGACATCCAGTCCCCACAACTGTTCGTGGCGACGATTCATACGCGATATTTCCGCATCAGAATCCAGGGAGATACGCGGCGGCATCACACAGATCACTCCCCAGTTGTGCGCCACCTTTCCTGGCCATTGGGGATCCAAGCGCAGTGTGCGCCCACGCAGCTGCTGAGTTGCAGCTGATGTGGCCACAGCGGTCAGGTCAATCAGCGTGTTGACGGCCGGGCAGTCCCATCCCTCCCCCAGCAAGCCTCGGGTGCCGACCAGCAGACGTACTGTGCCTTGCTCCATCAGTGTGGATACCGCTCTGACAAGCACTGCCGCAGAAGGGGAGGATGATTCCACTTTGACTCTGGTCACCAGGTGGTCTGCCTGTTCCGGCTCGTTCTCGTCACCGCTATCAACTGCCAGGCGCAGACCGCTGAGTTCTTCAAGGGCGGGAATGATCCACTGCGCGTCAGCGCTGGCAACATGCAGGTGCTGTGAGGTCAGCAAAATCGGGTGCAGTCCCGCTGTTGTCGCGTCAGCACACACTCGGGCAAAACATTCCACCGCGCTGGCAACGGGGCCGGTGGAGCGCCCTCGTCGATTCCCTTCAGTGGCAAAGTCGCACACGATAACTGCCCGAACGTGTTGACCGTCCGCGCTTGCCAGCTCGTGATGCACAATATCGACGGCCGCATCGTTCTTGGCGTGTGACTGCGCCATGACGGTGTCAACCGGATTCCGACCCGCACGGATCCCTCTGTCAGTCAGGTAATATCCAAAGTCTTTGAGTGTGCGGCGCATCGCGTGCCATTCATCGGCTCGGCTCGCATCCGGCAGAATCTTCTCCAACGCGAAGCGTGCACACACCCGTATGGCGCTGTCGATGCTGGGGCGTCTGTTGCCGATCAGTCTGGGCAGTGTGAGTGCTGCAGGGTGATCACCGTGGGTGTGAATCAGAATCTGCGCAGCTGATTCCGTGAATGCATAATCGGCCTCCAATTGTGCATCTATACCTGTAGGCTGCTCGCCGTCTATACCTATGAAACCTATTGATTCCAACAAAAAGTCGAGTCCTTCACCCCCTGCAAAAACTGCCTTCAAAAATCTACGCAATTGGCGATCATGAGAGGTAAGGAATGTGATTTCATCATCTGCCGGCTCAGTGAACCACACAAGATCCCGGTATGGTGCAAGGTTGCCTTCCCGAACGACGGCAGGGGTCGGAACCTCAAAGTCGACGTCACCGAACAGACCTGAATAGGTGTCAAATGCGCGGCCATCGTCCACACTGGGCAGCGTGGCGGTCAGACCGATCACGATCGGTTCGCGGCCACTGGCACGAATACGCGCCAACAGCAGTCCGATAACCAGTGCCCAGTGGTCAAGCAGATGATGGCATTCATCAAGGATGACTGTGCGCACGCCAGCCTGAACTATCCGATCAATTGCAGCAATTGCATGAGGGTGCAGTACGCGTTCCACCAGCTTAGGATCCTGCGCTGTCAGGGTTGTGCGGATCTTGGAGGCTCGACGAGAAATGCCGGAGCGATAAGCCGCGCTATTTGAGCTCTTCAGATCTTTCAACCATTCGTCAGCCGCCTGCACTGAGCGGCCCGCATCCACCAGGTCGTCGATCCACTGCTCCCGCGCCAAATCAGCAACAGCATCTGTGCTGCGGACGGTGGACAATGCCTGATATGTCAGCGCAGTGAAATCGCCGACCAGTTCCGGATCTTCGCTGATTGTAGCTTGAGGTTCATCGTCCGGCACGGGTGCATAGGCGGCGGCCGCCCGGCTCAGCTTCGTGGCAGTCAGAGCCCATTGATGGCGAATAGTTGTCGTGGGAGCCAGTGCAACGGCTTTCCATCCTGAACGCATGGCCAGCATCAGGCCGACCAGTGTTTTGCCTGCTCCTGGCGGCGCCACAATATGCAGGGGATGATCCGGGCCTGGTGTCAAAGTGGCAAGAATGTCGCGTTGGTACGTGCGCAGGGTTCCCGTGAATTGCCACGTGCTCAGTGGGCGCTCGCTCCTCTTCACAGCTATCGGTATCACAGCGCTGACGCCTGTTCCTGTGCGCATCACAAGGCACAGCTGAGTCGTCATCACGTGCGCTCGATTCGGGCTTGTGCATGCTCCACTCTAACCTGATGCGCGGACCACCAGCTCACAGGGCAGCAAGACAGGAGCTTCCGTATGTTCGCCGTTGATCAGGTCACGCAGCATCCGCGTGGCAACGTCAGCCATCTGATCAGCAGGGTTCGTCAGTGACGTCAATGGCGGAGTGAAGCTCGCTCCCATTTCCGAGTTGTCGATCGACACCACGCAAACATCATCCGGTATGCGAATGTCCTGGTCACGCCACACATTGATTGCGGCCATCGTCATCAGGTCCGACGAGGAAAAAACAGCGTCAACTTCGCCGCGCTGAATCGGCTCTATCAACTGATACCCCGCCCGGGCTCCCGATTCAGCAGTGAACGAGCCGTTGACAACGAGTGCCTCGATATCGTGAGTTCGCAGCTCATCACAGAAACCAGCCAGACGATCCTGCGCTGCCACCATATCCGTTGATCCGGTGATAATAGCCGGTTTGCGCGATCCACCCTCGACCAGTCGGCGGGCAGCCATACGACCAGCCTGCTTGTTATCCACATCGACCCACGACTCAAAGGAGGTGGATTGTTCGGGTCGTCCGATGAACACGATTGGAATGGGCGCGTGCATGAAGGTTTCAACCTGGCCGGGGATCTGGTGATGAGAAGTCACGATCGCACCGTCCACATGCCCGTCGTACAGGAATGGTCGCAGGCGCTGGTGGTGGCCTTCCTTGTCTGCAAATGCCAGAACCAGTTGCACGTCCGTGTCATCCAGGCTGGAGACAACCGCCTGCACAACCGAAGAAAAGAACGGGTCGGAAAAGATGCGTTGATCCGGCTCAGGCACAATCAGCGCGATCGTGTCAGTTCTCCGTGTCACGAGCGAACGGGCCGCACGGTTAGGCCGATAGTTCAGCTCCTTGACAGCGCGCTGCACGGCGCGCACTTTCTGCGGTGACACACGGGCATCCCCGCGCACGACACGCGATGCCGTTGCACGTGACACGCCAGCTGCACGCGCCACGTCCTCAAGGCGCACTGCGCCCGTGCGTGGGACTCCCATGACTCATCCTCTATTCCTGGGCGTCTGGAATCTTCAGCGTTCCGGTGCGCATGACGTCGCGGTACCACAGCGCTGAAGCCTTCGGTACTCGCTCGAGCGTGTCATAGTTGACGCGCACGATGCCGAATCGCTTCGAATATCCCAATGCCCATTCGAAATTGTCCATCAGTGACCATTCCAGGTAGCCGCGCACGCGGGCGCCCTCGTCAATTGCCTGGTGAACAGCTGCCAGATGATCACGAATGTACACCAAACGGTCGTGTGAATCGTCAACGTAGTCGTGCTCATCAGCAGCATCAGGGTAGGCGGCACCGTTCTCGGTCACCACAAGGTCAGCTCCTGCCGGCCCGGTGTATTTCTGATGTAGGTCGGTGAGCAGCAGGTACAGGTCGTGAGCGTCGACTTCCCATCCCATATCTGTCAGCGGCAAGTTGCGCGAGACTACGCGCACAGACGATGAACCGACTTCCGGGCTGGACCGCAGCACTCCCTGCGCATTCGGTGCAGGCACCGATTTCCTGTATCCATCCTCAGGTGCGGCCACTGCCATTCCGTTATAGAAGTTGACGCCCAGCACGTCGATCGGCACATGAATCGTCTCCATGTCTCCGGGGCGTACATACTGCATGATGTCGGCTTCCAGACGCATGTCTTCGACCACGTCAGCAGGGTATTCGCCGCGGAAAATGGGGTCGAGGAAGATACGGTTGTGTAGCCCGTCAATTCGTCTGGCGGCATCACGATCAGCCTCGCTATCCGGGTCAGCGGGGTGTGCGACAGTGAAGTTCAAGGTAATTCCACGCGTCGGCTCCTCACCTTTTTCATTGGCGAGGGCGTCGATGGCACGTATCGCCAGTCCGTGCGCCAACAGCAGGTGGTGCGCCGCCGCCACAGCCTCATCAGGGCTGGTGTGACCGGGTGCATGCTCACCGCATGCGTAGCTGAGGAATGACGAGCACCACGGTTCGTTCAGCGTTGTCCACACGTCCACGCGGGCGCCAAAACGGTCGTATACGGCGGCTGCGTAATCAGCGAACAGTTCGGCGGTGTGGCGGTTTGTCCAGCCGCCCTCGTCCTGCAGGACCTGCGGCAGATCCCAGTGGTAGAGCGTGAGCCACGGCTTGATTCCCGCTGCGCGTAGCTCATCGATCAGGTCACTGTAGAACGCCAGGCCTTCTTCGTTGAGAGTGTGCCCGTCAGGCATGACCCGCGCCCACGACACGGAAAATCGGTAGGTGCCGACACCGAGGTCTTTCATCAAGGCGACGTCTTCTTTCATGCGGTGGAGGTGGTCGCATGCGACGTCAATAGTGGATCCGTCGATGATGGCGCCCGGGGTTTGGCAGTGAACGTCCCAGATGGACGCAGCTTTCCCGCCCTCGTATGCGCCGCCTTCAACCTGAGCTGCCGCGGTGGCGACGCCCCATCGAAAATCTTCAGGGAAAGTGAGTGTGGTCATCCTTTGACAGCTCCTTGCATGACGCCCGAGACGAGGTGTCGTCCGGCCAGGAAGAACAGAATAATCAGTGGTGCCGTTGCCACGACGACGCCTGCCATGATCAGGGAGTAGTCCTTGAAGTAGGAGGCTTGCAGCAGTTGCAGTGCAACGGGCAGTGTTGGGTTTTTCGCGCCCAGAACGATGAACGGCCAGAAGAAGTTGGTCCATGAGCCGACGAACGTGAACAGGGCAAGCATCGCCGCGGCGGGTCGTGCAGCTGGAATCGCCACTGACCAGAACGTGCGGAACATGGAGGCGCCATCCACGCGGGCTGCCTCGATCAGTTCGTAGGGCAGTGCGTCGCGGATGTACTGCGTCATCCAGAACACGCCGAATGCGCTGACCATGCCCGGCACGATGACGGAGGCGAGTTTGCCGCTCCATCCCAGTTTTGTCATCACCATGAACAGCGGGACAACGCCCAGCTGTGCGGGCACCGCCATCGTCGCGATGATGAAGGTCAGCAGCGGTTCACGCCCGCGGAAACGCAGCTTCGAAAACGCGTAACCCGCCAGCATCGAGAAGAACACCACAGAGGCGGACGAGATCACTGCGACGATCACCGAGTTGATGAACGCCCCCCACACGTTGATGTCGGAGTTGAGGACGCGCTGAATATTCTCGATCAGGTGCCCGCCCGGAATCAGGGAGGGAATCGGATTCTTGGCAATGTCAGGCGCGGTGGACGAAGCGAGCAAAAACGCGAAGTACAGCGGGTAAGCAGAGATCAGCAGGATCACTACCAGCAGTGCGTACTTGTACCACCGCGGCCGCTGGGTCGTGCCGAAACCACGATGTTCGGGTGTGTCCGCGCGCCGGCCACGCTTTTTCCGCACAGGTTCGGAGAGCTCATGAGCAGTTGATTGAACTGACGAGGCAGCCTGGCTCTTTCCTTCCTGAGTCCGTGCCCTGATGGTGCGACGACGGTCTTGCCTGGCTCTCGCGCGCGCCGCTGCGCGCGCAGCCCTTTTGCCGCATCGCTGCTCAATCATGGCAATCGACGGCTGGTAAGCACCTTCAAGGGTACTCATGACAGGTCAGCTCCTTTCCCTGCAGAAGTTGAATGTGCCGAACGGTGATCGGAGTGTGCGGCCGAGGTGGCAACCAGTTCGTGCTGCGCACCCGATTTGTCGGAGCGATGTTGTGCTTCGACGGCGCGCCGACGCGCCTCGCGCTTCTCAGCACGGGAAACCCTCTGACCGGAGGAGGAAATTCGCTTGGTCAGGAGGAAGTTGATCGCCGCGAAGAAAACGATGATGAGGAAGAGCAGCCATGCCACGGCAGATGCCTTACCGAAGCTCTTTTGCGCGCCCCACCCGACCTGGTACAGGTACATCGTCAGGGTCAGCCACTGGTTGTCGGCGCCGCCACCACCCATCGTGTCGTACATGCGCGGCTCGTCGAAGATCTGCAGGCCGCCGATAGTGGAGGTGATGACAACGAAAATAATGGTCGACCGAAGCTGCGGGATCGTCACCGAAAAGAACTGGCGGGCCGGGCCTGCCCCGTCAACGGTTGCCGCTTCGTACAGTTCACGCGGAATCGCCTGCATGGCGGCCAGAAGAATCAGAGCGTTGTACCCCGTCCAGCGGAAATTCACCATATTCGCAATAGCGATATGGGAGGCCAGAGCGTTGGCATGCCAGCCGATCGGACTGATGCCCACCATGCCCAGCAGCGTGTTGATCATGCCTGACTGGTCAGCGAAAACTTTCGAGAAGATCAGGGCCACGGCCACAGGCGCCACAACGTAAGGCAGCAGCACACCCATGCGCCAAAATGTCTTGGCACGCAAGTTGGCATCGAGCACCCAGGCAATGAATATCGCGGCGATGATCTGCGGAATTGAGGACAGTAAGAAAATTGAGAATGTATTGCGCAGCGCGATCCAGAAGACTGAATGGTCCAGAACGGCTGCGTAGTTTTCAACTCCGTTGAACCCTTTATCCCCACCGATCAGGTGCCATTTATGGACGGACACCCAGGCTGTATAGACCAGGGGGAACAATCCGGTCACGGAGAAAACAATAAAGAATGGCGAAATGTACAGGTACGGAGAGGCTTTGTACTCGAATCTACTGAGACGATCTCGCCATGTAACGCGCGCAGTGGCAGCATCGCTCGACATGGGTTTTCCTGTGTTCTTTCAGGTAGAAAAGCACGAATGTGCAAGATGGATCCGATGAGCTGGGGACTGTGGCGGGCCCATTTTGAGCCCGCCACAGTCTCACAGTGAGGAGTTATTGAAGATCAAGCTGGTTGTATTCAGCAATAACCTTGTCCCAGGACGCCTGGGCATCATCAGTCTTGTCGACATCGACGCGCGTAATGCCGTCGGTGACCAGCGTGGTCAGAGCGAAGAAGTTGGGTCCCTTGTACGGCTGGACCGTGATCTTCTTCGACATGTCAGAGAAGATCTGCCCGATCGGAGCGTTGTTGAAGAACTCGTTGGTGTATTCGGTCAGCTCCGGAGAATCCAGTGCTTCCAGCTGCGAGGGGAAGTTGCCTTTGGTCTCAAATGCCTTGATCTGCTGTTCGGGTGCGGTCAGCCATGCTGCGAGTTCCCTGGCTTCCTCCGGGTGTGCGCCCTGCGCAGGAACAGTCAGGTAGGAGCCGCCCCAGTTGCCACCGCCACCGGGGAAGACAGGAGCCACGTCCCAGCCTTCGACGCCTTCAGCATTTCCTTCGACAACGCCGAGCATCCACGGCGGGCACAGCATCGTGGCAAAACCATCATTCTGGAATGCGTTGGTCCAGTCTTCCGACCACTGTGACAGGTGGGCAGACAGGTTATCCTCGACCGACGCCTTCAGTACCTGGTCGTACACCTTCTTGATGGTGTCGTTTTGGTCCAGCGGGATCACGGTATTGTCAGACTCTTCGAAGGGCTGTTCAACCTGGTTCAAAATACCCTGGTAGGTACCGGTTCCACCGTCAAACCACGGAATTCCGGTTGCCTCGACGAACTGTTTGCCGACTTCGAAGTACTTGTCCCAGTCGCCTTCCAGCAGCTTGGCCACCTCATTGCGATCAGTTGGCAGGCCGGCTTTTTCGAACATGTCTGCGCGGTAGCAGATGGCTTCCGGACCGGCATCCGTGCCGTATCCCATCAGCTTGCCATCTTCAGTCATCGCAGCTTCGGCCTTCCAGTCCAGCCAGCGACCCTCAACGTCAGGTGAGCTCAAATCGACGAATTCATCTGGGTACTGCTTCAGTTCGGGCCACCAGTCCACTTCGATTGCTTCGATGTCCGACAGGCCGGATCCTGCTGCCAGACGGGTGAGCATGTTGTCGTGGGCTTCGTTCGAGGTGGCCGCTTTCTTCTGCTCGACCTTGATGCCCGGATGTGACTCCATGTATTCGTCAAAGAGGTTGTCGTAGCCAAATTCGTTGAATGTTGCGACAGTCAGCGTGATGTCGCCGTCTGATCCGCCGCCAGCCTCGCCTGATGCTGAAGATTCCGATCCTCCGCCTGACGAGCAGGCTGCCAACGCAAGTGCGCCAATTGAGAACACCCCGATGGTGCCCATCATTTTTCTCGATCTCACAACTACTCCTTCGTATGTGATGGTGTCGTCCATTGCCGATGCGCATGGACCAGCGCCCTGATAAGGCCACCTTTGGGAGCGCTCTCTCATTGTGTTCACAGGCTGAGAGCGCTCTCAACAGGATGTTTCCCATCATGCCACCATAGTGAGTAGGCTGCCACCGTTAAATGGACACAATTTAGTAACACCTCTCACAAGGCGGGTGTTCAGGCTTTCGTCGGTACTTCTTGTGCCTGACGGCAACCGTTGCTCACAGTGCCACAGCTGTGGAGACCAGCGTCGCTACGGCGACGATTAACAGCAGCCCACCGAAAGTCAGTGTCAGGGTGCTGTCTTTGGCTCGAGTGGTCAATTTTCCGCCGAAGATTCCACCCACCATTGAGGCAGCCGCGAACGACAGTGTCACAACCCAATCGACGCTCACGTGAGTTCCCACCCGAGATAGCAGTCCCATCGCTGAGGCAATGATCATGATCAACAGCGACGTGCCTGACGCTTCCTTGATCGGGAATTTCAGCACCAGCACCAGCATCGGAACAACCGCGAACCCGCCGCCGACACCGAAAAAGCCAGTCAGGAAGCCTGTCAGTGTTGCCGCAGCGATCAGTGCCCAGACGTTGACGCCGTCCAGTGAGAAAAGACGACGAGGCGCGCGGGCACCCTCGTCAATACGGGTGGAGGAAGGGTCAGCATCGTCGCCATCAGCACCATCAGCGGGAGTATCGTCGAGGGCATCTGTGGACGCATCGCCGGATGACGATCCGGCACGGCGCAACACTCGCCAGATCATGAGTGTGCCCACGCACAGCAACAATGCGCCAAAACAGAGCATGAGGATGGTGCCGTCTACCAGCACGCTCAGGCGTGAACCGGCCAGGGACCCGATGCACGACAGGGCTCCGAAAATGAGCCCTTCCTTGATTCGAACCCGTCCGTGGCGCTGGTGGTCAACGATTGACACGACGGCGGTCAGAGCCACGATGACCAGCGACGACGCGGCGGCAGAATGGGGGCTCTGCCCCAGCAGATACACCAGGATCGGGACGGACAAGATGCCGCCGCCGGCGCCCAGCGCGCCCACCACGACACCCACCGCTAATCCGACTGCCAACGCTGCACCAATGCTCATCATGTCCTGCATGTTCCCTTTCGCGTGTCATTCATAATGTCGCTGGCGGGCCGGCCCGAGACAATCAGGCCCGCCATGCGCTCCAGGTCAGCGCTGATGTGTCGGTAGAAGTGCTCGTATCCGGCGCACAGATAGTTCTGCCCGTACTCTCCGTCGACCGAGCGAACGAAGCGGTCCTTCGGGCATCCGCCATAACACAGCTGCAGGTACGGGCAACGCCGGCACTGTCCGGTCAGCTCGAGGCGTTTCTTGCGTGAAAAGCGGCCCATCGTGTCAGTTCGGGCCAGGTCAGCAAACGCGTCCGATGCCACGTTTCCCACAAGCCAGTCAGGTTCAACCCAGTGGTCGCAGGCGTACACATCGCCGTTGAATTCCATGGCGAAATTGAATCCGCACTCGGGCGCATGCACGCACACCGACGCGGCACCGAAAAGCGCAGACAAGGCTGAATCGAAATCCTGGACGAAGACGCGCCCCACATCGCGCTTAACCCAGCAGTCGAAAACGGTGGAGAGGAACTGGCCGTACGCCTCAGGGTCCACGCTGCGTGATGTCACATCCGAGCCATGCTGACGGTAGAACACGCTCGGAGCGCGCTCCCCTTCGCCGCGCCAGCCGTTTTCAGCCAGATCAGCATATTCGGGGTCGACGCGCTCCACGATGGGAATGAACTGCATAAACTCAGCGCCCAGCTCATCGCGGAAGTACTCGTACACTTCGCGGGCGTGGTGTTCGTTCGCATGGTGAACGGTGCACAGGACATTGCAGCGCACACCGGCTTCCTGCAGGTATCGCCACCCTCGAATCACCATCGTGTGTGTGCCGCGGCCACCCTTATTCAGTCGGTAGGCATCGTGCAGCGCCTCAGGCCCGTCAATCGACACACCAACCAGGACGTCGTGCTTGGCCAGGAATTGCGCCCAGTCGCGGTCGATCAGAGTGGCGTTGGTCTGAATCGCGTGGACAACGCGTTGCGAGGGGCGGCGGTAATCCTCGCACAGCTGGACGGCACGTCTGAAAAAGTCGAGTCCGCGCAAGGTGGGCTCGCCACCTTGCCACAGCATCGTCACCTCGCCGTCAGCGCTGGCGGCCAGGAACTCTGCGATGTATCGCTCCAGCGTGTCCTCGCTCATGCGTTGGCGCGGCACGTCGTAGAGCAGTTCCTTCGACAGGAAGAAGCAGTACTGACAGTCGAGGTTGCACGCCGCACCAGCGGGTTTGGCAACGACGGAGAAAGGAAATCTTTCGCGTGCCAGAGGTGTCCCGTCGAGGGAAGGGGCCTCGGTGCGCACATGTGGAAACGGCAGTGTTGTCAGTGCCGGCACGGAGTCTGCTGCGGGTTCGGGATCCGGCGCTGGAGATGATCCGCGTGTCATGGATACCTCCTGCCCGTTCATCGTCAGCCGTTTTGATTCAGCGTAGTCACGGTTTTCGCTCAGGCGCCACCGCATCAAGGCCCGGGCGGGATGTCTTATGCAACGTCACATCGTGCAGTGATCGCGTCCCTGCCCGACAGTTGGCTCCCTCGTTATTGACGAGGGGCGTGCCGCATCACTGTTCGAATGCGCGCCAGCTGATCATGCAGTTCGGTGAGACGCAGGACCAGGCGGTAACGAAGCATGTTGATCGGGATTTCCCCGTACGTCCACACCTGTGTCGGTTCGGCAGCAAATTTCGTCTTGAACGTATCGAGGTGGGCGAACTGGGGAGCGTCTTCTGAGCCGATTCCCATCAGATCCAGGGTGTGGCACTTGCGTTCGCGGGCCGCCTGAATCATCTTCCACACCAAGGCGTCGGGAGCCAGTTCGCGTTTGGCCTGAGGCGTGGCAGCGGCAAAGTAGTAGGTGGCGAGGCCGTACGCATGGGTCATCATCAACCAGGCCGAAGATTGACCTTCGGGGGCGTAGATTATCAGTGTTGCCGCATCCCCCTGTGCCAATGCAGTCAGGAAGTCATGGTAGTAATCGCCCGTGAAGGTGGCGAAGTGTTCCGCGCTGCCCAGACTGTTCATGATCTCGACAAGAGGGTGGAATTCTTCGGCGCTCAAAGCGGTATAGGTGTGAATGGCACTCTGATCGATCTCGCGCAGGGCTTTCCGCACATCGCGTCGCCCTCGTTTTTTCATGCGAGCGAGCACATCGGAGTCCTCATCGCCCTTAAGGTCCAGCATCACCGTACGGTCGTAGGCCACGGCTTCGCTGCACGGCAGGCACTGCGCCTGAGGGCTCGCCACAATTCTGAGGAACGTGGCATCACTGCGTGATTTCTTGACGTACGCGGCCAGGTTATCGACCATGCGTCGTTCAACTGAGGCAGGGGGGCGCTCATTCCAGACCGGCCCGCCACGAGACCACACGAACGGTACACGATGAGTCTCATACGACTTCAAGGTTAAGACTGCTTCATAGTGCCCATCAGTCCACAGGTGACGGGACCCCTCAAAAAGGTCGCGGCCCTCATGCAGTGCGTCCACGCGATCCCATTGCACTGTCGCCTCGATCGGCACCAATGACTGCGCACGTGACAGGAATGCCTCGTATTCCTCGTCAGTCAGTGTCTGGATATGCGAATCAGCCGATACTTCCGCTGCAGTGTAAGGGTCGCGCGAAACGGGCGCACTTTTTTCTTTGCGACCCACGACGCTCACCTTCTGTGTCTGACCTACGGAGCAGGGATGATGATCCGTATCCCACCAACCGGCCATACTCGTTGGAAAAACGTCACTGTAGGAGGATCTTGCGCCGAATCTTTCGAGATCCTGAACGGACAACAACGGTTCAGTAACGAGCTGCCATTCTTCATCGTAGCATTTGGATCATCCCGAGGATCTCACTACGATCACTTGAGGCCGACACCACAAAGGCTCCAGCCTTTGACACCTCACCTTGTCGATCGGGCCGCTCGAGGGACCGTCCGTCGGGGTGAAGCTCAGATGATTGCGATGCTTCTACTTTTCCGTGCTGAACATGTAGTTCGTGGCCACCACGATCGCGCCGTAAATCAGTCCGGCGATCGGCCACACCAGCCACGAGGTTTCCCAACTGCCCAGGAATGACACCGCCAGGAAGATCGCAACGGTCAGCAGCCAGTACACTCCGCTGATCATGCCCAGAGGGCTGTGTGAGGTCTTCTTGGCCAGGTCGTACTCTTCAACCTGCAAGATGACGTTCATGCCGTTCATAACAGTCTGAACTGCAGTAATGCTGTAGGTCGCGACGGCGAAGATGATCAGGGAGAGAGCAAAGCAGATTGCCAGTATCTCGTCCCCGAACACGTCAGACAGTATGCTGCCAAGTATCAAAACCAGTAGCCCGACGATGTAGGAGATCACGGAGATCGCGACGGCACGCGAATATGTCGGCTTAAACTCCTTCTTCTGCTGCTCAGTTCGATACGTTGCGGCAATGGTGGGCGCCAGAACCTTCTTCGACATTTCCTCATACTCACCTGAGTAGGGGTTCTTCAGCATGAAGTACAGTCCGAGGCAGACCAGAATTGCCACCACTGTCAGTCCGATGGCGCCAGCGATCATCTCAACGCTCTCGCCGCGTCCGTCAGCAGCCATGCTACCGGAGACCAAAACGATTGGAGACAGGATAAATGCTGCCACTCCCAAGGCGATGGGGCGTGCCCGTTTGCGTCGATGCTCAATGAACTCGGCGGCTCGTTCAGGACTGATCTGAATCGGTGTATCAGCCAGGGTGACTGTGCGCTCGGTCGGTGCTGTCACCTGGGGATCGCCCGCCTGGCTTGCCGCTGCCGACTGGGGTGATGCGGCCTGGGTTGGAGCGGCTACTCCCATTTCTGCTGCCAACTCATCAACATCTCCGAAATCAGCGATGACCTGGGACAGTGCGTAGTGTTCGGGCAGTCCCTGCGCCAGGAGTTCGTCGTATTTGTCTTCCATCAGCTCGAGCATTTCACTGCGGGCCTGCGCGGTTTCAGGGGTGTGGGGAAGAGATGCGAACATGTAATCAAGATATTGCTCGATGGCTTTCATGGTTACTCCTCAACGAATGAATTGATCAACGAGGGTTTTGGTGTCGTTCCACTCGGAGCACTTGTCATGGTAATAGGTGCGTCCTTCTGTGGTGATATGGAGGTAAGTCCGAGGTTTTCCGCCGGTTCGGGTGCCGGGATACGAGGTCACATATCCGCCTTTTTCAAGGCGCTTGAATGCGGAGTACAACGTCGTTTCCTTCATGACGAAGTCACTGTTGCTCAGTTCGGTGATGGATTTGGATATTTCGTAGCCGTAGCTGTCCGAGTCGAGCAGAACTCGCAGAATCATCAGTTCCGTGCATCCGCGCAGAACTTCACTACTGACCATGTGGGTTCCTCCCTTTGTGATGCCGTCGCCGCACTGTTGTGGTGATGTGTATGCCCCTCAGCAAGTACTCCATGTGAAGTACTACGTCTGATGTAGTAAACACTGTACACCTACTACTACGTCACATCAAGTAGTTTGGGTCACTTCATGGTGCGGTGATTTCCGCCTTACGTGTGTTGGCAGCGACTGAGCCGAAGATCACGCGCTGCACCTCCTAGAGGCCGAAGCCGTCGACACCTCGTGCATCAGTGTCGATCGAATCGAATTCGCTCGCCCGGATTCCGTGCAATATCGACACCTCTCGCATCAGTGTTGATCATGCGACTTCCCCTCGTCCACCACTCCCATCGCGCCGAATCCTCGGCTCATTCACCCCACTCACCGTCTCTTGCGCACCTCCAACCCAGTCCCGCCGCTTCCTCGCACAAAACCCTAAATTTGACGCCTCGTTGTGCACATTCCCCTAGATCTAAGGCCACCACATGCACATTCCCCTAGATCTAAGGCGACCTCGTGCACGATGCCCTGGAAAAAAGAGAGCCTTTTCAGCACTCTTTTCCATGTGTCCACGTCAGCCGGCATTAGCTTCAGCGACGCCCGCGACAGACCTTGTTGATCTAGGGGTTTGTGCAATTTTCTGCCTAAATCTAGGGCTTCGTGCATTTTCTTCCCTTAAATCTAGGGGATTGTGCGTTTTTCTCCTCTAGATTGAGGAGATTGTGCACGCAGACGGCTGCTTGACGATCAGCGCCGACGGTCAGCGCTGGCATGGCGGATTGCGGAGGCGAGCGAAAAGTTCGGACAGTGTGCGCTACGCGCAGTGTTTAAGGCGAGCGCCGGCGTGGCGGATCAGGGGGTGCAGGGCAGATCACGCTCATCGATGTTGCTTTCATTAAAAGTTGTGCCTAACGTAACTAAGCAATTCCTAATTCACTGTTAGAAAGTGAGAGTGCGTTTATGCGCCACCTGGCGAAGACTCTGGTGACCATCAGTGCATCGATTGCGCTGATCAGTGGATGTTCCACTGGGGCCACTGACGCTGGCGAATCTGACCTGGCGACGCATCAGGATACTTCCGCCCAGCCGGCATCGGCTCAGTCCGGGCAGGTCCCACGCGACATTATCAGTGCCTACCGCAATTGGTCGATACGTCGCCAGCCATTGAGACGCACTCGGGTGAATGCCGGGGCCGTCGAGGTAACGCTCGGCATTATCCCAGTTGATGTCGTTGCCCAGTCGAACAAAGATCACGCTTCCCGGTTCGATGTGGGTGCGTTGGTCGCGTGCACAGTCTTCGAGGTCCTGCGCGGTGACCTGGGTTCTGGGTGGGACGCGACCGTTTTCTGATCGCGCGGCCACGTCGAGCAGCACGCCGGGCGCATCAATGATGGGAATGCTTTCCGCGCCTCCTTCTGAAAATCCGTCGTAATTTTCGAGGGCGTCTGCGCGAGATGAGCACCCGTAGAAGTGCAGATCGTCTGCCTGGTGGCATAGCGCGTCGATGTGTGTTCCGGCGTGCTCGTTCATGACGATCACGCCGGAGGCGCTGGAGCGCGGCAGTGTGCCGGGCTGTTCGCGCAGGGTGTCTTTGTGGCGGCGATACAGATGGTAGGAGTATCCGGGTCGGTGGGATCCCAAAACTGGCATACCGTCGAAGCGTTGCTGTTCCAGGTCAATGATCTGAGGTGTCATGTCCGCCTCCGCACTTTCGTCGGTCCACGCCGCGATATTTCAGTCCTCAAGAGTGATGACTGTGTCGAAGAGGCCCACATCTCTGAGCTCTTTGTGCGAGCGGATGCCTGTGTAGCTAAGCGATGCGTCCTCATAACGACGAAACGCGAAAACGGCCTGATTCATGTGGATCGAGTTGAATACCCCCAAGTCTACGAGGAGATGAAAATCATCAACTGTCAAACCAGTTACTGTCTTGAACAAGTCAGGCTCTATTTTTGTGATTACGTCTTGCAACGTATTTTCCCGGAAGTCTGTCAGGTACATAAATGCCGGAATGCGCGTAGCGAACTTGATGAGCTTCTCTTGAATCTGCTTGCGCTTGGACTTGTATTCCTTTTCCTCTGCTGTAAGTTCCTTTCTTTTGTCTCCTGAAAGAGTGTCGCCTTTTTGCTTCTTGGTTTTCGACACTGACTCGCTCTTGTTAACGACCGTTTCGAAGACGTCTGACCCAAGCGAGCGGAAGCCCTCGATGTTCATAATGGCTTCCATTGCGGCTTCGTTGTTCATAATCTTGCGCAACGTAGCGTTGTCTACGTTCACCAGAATCGCAGACTCCCACTTGCGCGCCAATAAGGTTGCTGACGTGCCTGACATTGCGATGTCAAGGATGCTTCCGGCATCTATTTGCGTCATATTCGCCCCGTCATAAGCGAGCACTGGAAGGAAACTCACCAACTCAGCAACGGCATTCTCCGGGTTCGACATCTGCGGATTGAGCCCAGCACCATAGTCTGCTACCTGCCGAAGAGCTCGAGTCGGTGCGAAATCGAAGACGAAAGCAACAGGCTTGAGGACTTCCTCCTTTGAGGGATTGTCGCCATTTGGGTTCTTAATGGACCACGGAGACTGCACACGAAACGCTGCCTGGAAATAAGTCTCTGGACTGGCGAGGTTACGCAACATCAAGATCGATGACCACTGCTTCACCGTGACACCGGTGGTCAGCTTTCCACAAGAAAGCGTGATCGTTTTTGTCTCGATTCCATCTCCTATTGCGCGACGTACCGGTGGAAGAGCTTCTATGCCAACACCTGCACCTTTACCTGCCACTATGAGAACGTGATAAGAATGCCAGCAAAGCATAGTGACGCCGCTCAAATTCGTTCTTTCCGTACTTTTGCTGAACCGTCGACAGCTTACGCCTAAGCACTTGCTTCAGAAAGTTGCCTTCACCACAGGCTGATTCGAGAAACCGCGAGTCAATACGTTCAGACTCCCCCTTGACCAGATCCAACATTGTATCAACAATATGCGGCGGAGTGAATACTTCGCCGTGCTCGGTCACACGTTCTTTGGACTTGACGAATATTTCCTTCTCACCCATTGGAAAGCCATTCCCCCCATTCTGCCACTCGCGGCGTGCCACACGGGACCTTACCCCCCAAGACTACCTTTTGTGACCCACGACATAGATTCTGGAAGAGCGCTACGCAATTCAGCAAGACAACTCATAAGAATACAGCACTTCTTGTCTAGAAATTGCGCCAAGTTGTGTGATACTTCCCTGCCGCATGTTAGCGCACTGGATACTTCTTAAGAAATAAAACATGGCACCTAAACATGTCGTGCGCATACACGTGATCGACATTTTGTTATCTTAAGTGATCTTATATTGGTTCATGCACTCCGATGCTTTAAAGAGGTGACTTATACGATTTTTTCAGTGACATAAAACAATTTCAGTCATGACAGCGACAACTTTCAGCACACACAGAACCGAAACATTTCGTTGAGGTTCTCATAATTAGCACACTTTTTCAATAAATGGAAATATAATAACCAAACTTTGAGAAAAGATCAAATAGCAAAAAGATAGATTTGCCGTTTATTTGAAGATACGTCATTTTAAAAAGTGCCTGAAATAGTCCCGGCCCACCACAAACTCATCTATTCCTATTTTTTCTAGGTAAGGCACATCCGAAAGCTTAACCCCTCCATCAATTTTGATGGCGAAGCTCGTATTAGATTCTTTACGCATTCGAATAAGTTCTGGAACCTTATCTAGCACCGATTTGATAAAGATACCGTCTGAATCACCTGGTTCGTAGCCCATGATAAGGACGCAACTTAGCTGATTTAGTTCGACCGGAATATCTCGTGGATGTTCATCTGGCTTCAACGAAGCGCCTATATTACCCCTACCACTCGGCGACACTTTCGCTAGCTTTGCAGTTTCACCGGCACCGCCAACTTCAGCCACCAACTTCGGCAGATCTGCCAAGCTTACAATCACCCTAGAACGTGGGCGTGCTCTCAAGAGTAGCAGTGCATCAGATGCCGATTGCTGCGTCATCACATGGAACTCAAGCCCGAGGGCCGACTTAGCTTTCACCGTTTCTTCAGGAGTCCACGATTTTTCTTGCGTCGCTTTACCGTCCATCAAGTCAATGTGTACGCCTCGACAAGGCCCCCTACCAACCTCTTCTATGATCTTTTCGAGGGTTCGCGTTCCACTCGTTAAGTCCCTATCAAGGCGCCGCTTAGTTTGTGCTTCGCAAACAGCAGCTAAAGAGATGGCAGAAAATACTGAAGGCCAGACTTTCTCTAAATTAGATCGATCCAAGTCATCACCAAAGTTTTCCATCACTTTGTTTGTCTGATTACACATCCCACCGGCCTGCTATCGCACAACTACGGATGTAAGTGTCGTATAGATCTGGCCATGCTGGTTCCTTGCGCGGCACAACGGGAGTCTCCCAACTCGGTGCATACTCGTCGCGCAAACTTGCAAAATCCACGCCTTTCAGCACAGCCAGAGCTTGCAGTCCAGCTCCACGCACAGTCGCTTCCGGACAGCCAAGGATACTTACAGGCCTGTCGATTAGATCGGCCAAAATTTGTATTATTCCTCGCGAACGCGCCGCCCCTCCGATAGCGACCACACGCCCACTAGTGTCTACACCATGCTGCTCGATTTGCGCTAGCCCGCGAACCAGCCCGAGCAACACCCCTTCAATTACTACTAATGCCAGCTGATGCCTAGTAATTCCATAATCAATACCTACCAGTAAACCTTTAGCCCCAGGATAATTAGGTGAACGCTCACCACCCAGATAGGGAACCAGCACCGGTCGAGGCGATCTACGATCGGCCTGCACCGCCATCTCGCCAAGTTTACTAACCTCAACTCCCATTAGCTGAGCGAAAAGATCCGTTACCTGAGTTAAGTTTTGCGTGCAAACCAATGGCTGCCACGTTCCTGTAGTGGAGGCAACGCCATCAATCATTCCACTAGTATCAGCTATAGGAATTTCGGAAATCGTGAACACAACACCCGAAGTCCCTAGAGAAAAACAAACGTCTGTTGGTTGTAATCCAATTCCTGCAGCAGCTAGGTGCTGATCCCCTCCCCCTGGACCAACGGGAATTCCTGTCTCCAGTCCGAGCTGGGTGGCGCTTTCAGGGGTTAGTAAGCCCGCTTGACCTTGAGGATCAAGAACGTGAGGCATCAACCGCGCCCAGTCTTTAGCGTCACCGAAACAATCTTCTAGTAGAGAAATATTCCAACTATTTGTGCATGAATTAAAGTAACCTGTTCCAGATGCCTCGGATCTGTCAGTCACATAATTACCCGTAAGACGGAAGTTTAGGTAGTCATGAGGGAGAAGAATCTTCTCCAACTGATTCACAGTTTCCGGCTCGTTTTCCATTAGCCATGCCAATTTGGAAACAGTGAAAGCAGGTGATGGAACTGTTCCGCACTCTCTTGCCCAACGTTGTGCTCCCAATTTTTCAACAAGCGCAGATATATGGGGCGTGCCTAATGTGTTATTCCATAGTTGGGCCGGGCGGATAACATCATTCTGGCAATTTAGAGCAACAAGTCCATGGCACTGCCCGGCAACTGAAATCGCTCGAATACTTCTCAGATCGATGCCGCTCTCACCTAGCTTCCGAAGAGCAGCTACTAGAGACTGCCACCAGTCCTCCGGGTTTTGTTCAGCTGAAGGTGCGACCGCTGGAGGTAATGGGGACGAAGCCATTCCAGCCGATTCGAAGTTGTCCGTAGTGCGAGCTTCAACCGTAACGGACTGAGTAGATAAGTCTACTCCTAGTACATACTCCGCCACCTCATTCGCCCCGCAATTGTTGGCGCAACTCATCGACGCGTTTTCCCACGCCACCTGCCGGATGAAGATCCAAAGACTTATCGAGCTGCCAATGGCCAACATCCATTAAAATGCGAGCTAATGCGTCGCCCCATACAGCGGCAACCAACGTGGAACCCATAGCTATGAAGTTACCTGGATCTGCATTATCAATCGTGTTCGTAATGCAGGGGATATCCGCCTCCTCGTAGAGCGTGGACCCCCTTCCTTCAGTGAGACCAACGGTAAGAACTTCTTTTTCGTTAACAAGCTTCACTAATTTGCAGACCTCGTCGGATTCACCACTCTTAGAAATGGCAATCAATACATCCGTAGATTCTATTGCCCCCATGGTTCCATGCAGCGCGTCCATTGCTGGGATAAAAAGAGCCGGCGTTCCTGAAACTGCCATGAGATGCGCCATTCGCCGCGCGATGAAAGAAGACGTTCCAGCACCGGTAACAAAGACCTTGCCACCACACTTGGCTATCGCAACAGCGGCTCGAACAAATGTTTCATCGAGCTGTTGAGCGACTGCCGCGACTGCCTGAGCTTCCAGTTCCACGTATCTACGCGCTTTTGCAATCATCTGTGAGTTGTTCATTTTTCCTCCACTGCTTAAGTAATCCCCACTGTTTTCAAAATCAATCTGGCAGTAGCGACACTGTGCCAGCTTCGACTTGAAATCTATCTATCGTGGTTGGTCTATATCCAAGTCTTGTTTCGAATCTATTCCGTCCAAGAGAGTTCCCGGAGCTTGGCCTGACTGAGCAGCGCTGCCGACGTAGCTTCTATTACAGGCATGCCGTGTGCCAATATCAGCACTTTGTCGCTAAGGGAAAGGACCTCTTCTTCTTCCGAAGATACAAAGACTATCGCCATGTTTTCTTTCCGTGCTAGCCGCTTTAACAGCCGATAAATCTCATTTTTTACGCCAATATCGACGCCCTTGGTGGGCTCATCTAAAAGTAGGATTCGTGGTTCCTGTACTAAAGCTCGTCCCAGAAGAACCTTCTGTTGATTACCACCTGAAAGAGAATTCACTGGCTGCGAGGGGCTGCCCCGTAGTTCCAAATCTTTAAGTTGAACAGCGCCGCGTTTTCGCAATGCTGCGAGATCTAGTAATCCCGCTTTCTTAAACTTCTTCAGTACCGGCAGTGCTAAGTTCTGGTACGAATTCATCAACGGAACTATTCCGTCGAACTTTCTCTCTTCTGTAACAAAAGCGATGTCGGAAGCAATAGCATCGCTCGGAGTGCGGGGGGAATAAGGTTCGTCAAAAACCTTCATTTCTGCAGAATCAAACTTAAGCAGACCTGCAATACTCCGAAGAGTTTCTGTTCTTCCAGAGTCGTTCAATCCATAGATTCCGAGAATCTCTCCTTCATGTACAGTAAAGGAGATATTGTGTAGTTTGTCCGAATTAAGGTTTCTCACGGCGAGAGCTTCTCTACCGATCCTTGCATTGGCTTCAGTAGGACTTTCTTCTTCTGCGATTGCCTCATCGCCAGCGATGGCCCGCACCACCTGAGAACGATCCACTGTTGCTGCATCCGCATCGACGACTATCCGGCCGTTCATTAGCGCTACAATTCGATCAGCCACTTGATAGAGCTCATCCAACTTGTGGTTAACGATCAGTACACCAATACTCATCTCTCGCGCAAGCTTATGGATGTAAGAGAGAAGCTGATCTACCTGATCCCCCTCCAGCGAGGTAGTTGGCTCATCTAGCAACAGGTATTTGGTTTCTCTGCTGGCTGCAATGGCGATTTCCAGAAGCTGACGGGTTGCCATTGGAAAAGAGCCAACCTTGGAATCTATGTCGGCATCAATTCCGAAGCGGTCCAATATCTCCTGTGCTTTCTTACTCATCTCAGCAAGTTGGAGTTGACCGTGCCGACGAATCTCTCTACCCAGCCATACGTTTTGGGTAACGGTTAAGTTAGGGAGCAAAGATAGCTCTTGATAGACGGTAGAAACACCCGCAGCGATCGCCTCGGACGGCGATGCAAAATTTACTTCTTCGCCATCTACTTCTAGCACTCCCCCTGAATGACGATGGGCACCAGAAAATACTTTTAGGAGAGTCGATTTTCCTGCACCGTTGTGCCCAACGAGTCCGATTATTTCACCAGGATGAAGCGCAACCGATACGCCTTTGAGCACTTCCACGCCTGAGTAATCTTTAAGCAGATCTCTCGCTACCAGTCCAGCAGCCATTGTCTTCTCCTAAAGTTCTTATACTTAATGCTCTTAGAAGGGGCCCGTGAGAATAAGCTCTATACGCGGGCCCCTTCCAATCTCAATTAGCCAACTTCACCCGGCGCTGGAGTTTCTCCATGCCGAAACGCTTTCAGCTCACGAAGAATTTCAGCCTCAGGAGTCTCCCCGTCTACAAATGAGCGAATTTGCTCGATCACTCGCTTGCCGTAATCGGCAGGCTCTTGAGCGACACAGCCGGGATATAGATCGTCAGTTGCTAGGTCGGGAGCACAGAATCCATATACCTTTACATCGCGACCAGCGGCCTTGACTGCCTCGATAGCTCCCTGCGCTGCGGGTCCTGTGGAAGCAAAGATCACGTTCAAGTCTGGATTGCCCTGCAACATGTCGCTGGTTACCGACAGTGAGTCAGTAGCCACAACATTGCCGTCTACCTTCGCAACTACTTTGGCATTCGGGTTACCCGAAATAGTCTCGGTGAAACCCTCGTCACGAATCGCAACGGGTACTTCATCCGGCTCAGTGACGAAACCAATGTTGAGTTCGGCATCCTTGCCCATATCTTCCAGAACCATCTCGGCAACCTGGGAGCCACCTGCCTTATTGTCCGCACCCAAGTACTGCATAATCGTTCCGCCCTGAGCACTAAGAGCACTCTCATCCACAATCACGTTAACAGTAAATACTGGAACCCCTGCGTCATTGGCAGCCTTAACAATTGCTGCGGCCGGCTCAGACTTAACCGGATTTAGTGCTAACGCGCATGGATTCTTCTGCAGCGCTGCCTCGGCTTGAGCAAGCTGCTGAGCGTCGTCGTCCTCAGCAATCTGCACCTCGGCTTTAAAGCCCTTCTCTGCCGCTGCAGTCTCAAAGCCTTCTTTCATGGCCACGTAATAGGGATTCGTCTGGTTTGGTAACAATACAGAAACCAGCGCTCCCTTTTGTGAACAGGCTTCAGGTACGGGAACCTCCGCAGCCGTACCTTCACCTCCGCTTGATTCAGCTTCCGCTCCAGTTCCAGTATCTACTGCGCCACATCCAGCAAGCGAGAGCGCCGTAAGTGAGCTGAGCGCCAGCACCTTTCTCAGTTTCATGATTTTCCTTTCTGTTGTACGGGTAACCCCGCTCGTGCGTTCCTCTACTCGTAACAGTTACGAACTATCTTGTGTCGTGTGTTTTCATTACTCGCCTTCGATTCACACACGTCCACTTAAGCAGTTACATTCCACTCGGCATTTTCTTTATCTGTTGGACTTTTTCTCTCTGCTTACTCGCTTGGCGCTTGCGCATCCGACCCCGGAAGGAATTCTTATTTGTATCAAACAGCACGCCAAGCAAAATGATCACGCCGATAACCAATGACTGCCAGTATGAGTCGACGCCTATAACGTTCATACCGTTTGAAACTTCTGCGATAAGCAATGAACCGAGGAATGCGCCCAGAATGGTACCGACGCCGCCAAACAACGACACGCCGCCAACGACAGCAGATGCAATTGAGTAAAACTGCTCATTTCCCGCTCCAGCAGTCGGGTAGCCTACCATAAGCCTGGAAGCTGTAATAATACCGCCCAACGATGCCGTCACACCGGAGATCACATAAACCAAGATCGTAGTGCGGGCAATATTAATACCGGCTAATCGCGCAGTTTCCTTGTTGCCACCCACCGCATAAATATGTACACCTGACGCCGTACGCTTGAGCATCAGGCCCAACACTAGAGCAGCGAGCAGCGCGATAATGATAGGAATTGGAATTCCTAGGAACTTTCCACGCCCGAAAAACGCAAACATCGGATCAGAGATCGTAACCGACTTAGCTTGTGTAAGAATCTTAGGAATTGACGCGCTAATGCCAAAGGTTGCAAATGTGACGATAAACGGGGGCATCTTGCCGTAATGCACTGCCATGCCATTAAACAGGCCCACTGCTACACCGGTGACGATCGCCAGAAGTGCCGCCATCCACCAAGGCACTCCATGCTGCATCGCCAATGCTGCAATCATCCCGGTCAAAGCGATGTTCGAGCCAACGGAAAGATCAATACCGCCTGTCAAAAGCACACATGCTTGACCCAAGGCAAGCAGAGTTACCACTGAGCCGTTGAGCAGCAAGACGCTCATGTTGCCAGCAGTTCTAAACTCTGGCGAAATGGCACCCATCAAAAGGGCAACCAAAAGCACCACAATAAACACCCCAAGCTCTTGGGGAAGGTGGAACCTCTTGCGCATAATCGCTCCTTTGCAATCGCAAACCTCATACAAGCGAGCACTACTCGCGCTGCTCATATGAGGGATGCTAGCATTGCTCATATGAGCAGTCAACTGACAACAGTATCTTGCGTGGATTTCGG
Source organism: Actinomyces sp. HMSC065F12 (assembly GCF_001814535.1). Lineage (NCBI taxonomy): Bacteria > Bacillati > Actinomycetota > Actinomycetes > Actinomycetales > Actinomycetaceae > Actinomyces > Actinomyces sp. HMSC065F12. The sequence goes on along the minus strand of NZ_KV816968.1, from coordinate 129,461 downwards.
TCAACCTTTTTATGACGCTACCCACACATAAACTGGATAATCATGCACGTTGCACCATTACAATCAATTTCAAAAGCAAGACTCGCCGAAGGTAAGAGTATGGATCGCGCTGACAGCAAACTGATGACCGCAGTTGCAAAGGCGTTCTACCTAGAAGACCGCAGCAAAGTTGAGATCGCAAGAGAATTTGACATTACACGATTTAAAGTGGCTCGACTTCTTGAGGAGGCTCGCCGAGTAGGAATAGTTCGCATTTCTATTGCCGAAGTAGATGACCAGTCACAAAGCGTCGCGGCTTCCGTTGCTAGACGTCTTCGATTAAAACACGTCACAGTCGTTCCCACACAAACCCTTCCAGAAAACTGGTACAACGCGCTGGCAGCAGGCGCAGCAACACTACTCACACAATTGGCTAAGCCGGGAATGTCTATTGGCATATCTTGGGGGCGCACTTTGGTCAGGGTGGGACTTTTCATTGAAAACTTGCCGCAAGTTGATCTAGTTCAGTTGACTGGCATGTTGGGATATGATCCCAACCAGTCTCCCTTGAAAGTAATGAGCAATATTTCTAGTAACGCCGGCGGGCGCTCCTACGCTTTAATGTCGGCGCTGTTTTCTTCAACTTCTTCAGCGGCAGCACGCTTACGTGAAGAACCAAATATTAAACAAGTCCTTCAGAAATATGATGGGCTCGATATTGCGCTCATATCGGTTGGCTCTTGGAAAGAGCGGATCACACAGCTTACCAGTTATTTATCTGAATCGGAGATTGAAGAACTAGACCGGTTAGGTGCGGTTGCTGACTGTGCCGGAATATTCATTGACGCCAAAGGCAATTACGTTCAGTCTTCACTTAATGAGCGGCGGCTGTCCGTATCAGTTGACCAGCTCAGGGCTACGCCTGCCGTTTTAGCGGTTGCAGGAGAGCCAGAAAAAGCGAGTGCAATCATAGCCATCGCGCGCGCTGGAATCGCCACTCACCTCGTTACGACTAGGGAGGCGGCGTATGAGATTCTGTACCTACTCGACTCAGAAGATGTGACAGAGCCCTCAGCGAACTCCCGAGTGAAACACGGCTAGTAGGCTTTTCAGAGGAGCTCAGCACGCCTCCAATCGCAAATTCCACTGTCCACGTCGGTTCAAAAACGGCCATTCTTGTTCATTAAAGCAGAAAAGTAGAAGCGCTACGTCCCAAGACGACAGACGGGGTATGTGTCCACACTTCGAGTATGTTAAGACGGCTAGGATCCCATTTCCGAATGTGTGCATCTAATGGGCGTGTTCTGGTGGCGTGCGCATTCGTCGAGCTGTTCGGCACCGACCTGCGTGCCAGGTGGCACTGCCCCACCTTCACTGAGCGCGGCCACATCCAACAGCACCGCAGGCGCGTCAATAATGGGGATCGTTTCTGCACCGCCTTCTGTGAAGCCATCGTAATTTTCGAGGGCGTCTGCGCGAGATGAGCATCCGTAGAACTGGAGGTCTTCTGCCTAGTGACACAGTGCATCAATGTGTGTTCCAGCGTGCTCATTCATGACAAGAACACCCGAAGAACTCGAGCGGGGCAGTGTGCCCGGTTGTTCGCGCAGCGTATCGCGGTGGCGCCGGTACAGGTGGTAGGAGTATCCGGGTCGATGCGACCCGAGGATCGGCATGCCGTCAAAGCGGGCCTGCTCCAGATCAATGATTCAAGATGACATGTCCGCCTCCACTGCCTTGTAGGTGCGCATCGCATTATTCAGGTGTCTTGATCCTACGCAGCACAACGCGGTTATGTCAGTGATTTGCGCCTAGTTATCGGAATCATACTTTCGTAACGAGCATGCCTTCCATGTCAGTATGTTGATGTTTCGAAACTCAGACCACGCTTGTGTGCGTGGCAAACGCAAGGCCCCGGATGCACCATGTACGAGAACGAACGGTGGTGAGTTTTTGGAAACCGTAGGCCAGACAGCTGAGAGTTGAGAGGAAGCCGTGCCTGCTCCACAGCCATCATGCAACCCTGAGACAGTCAACAAAAAAGACGCTCATTTTTCTGTCAAAATGAGCGTCCAGTGGTGGAGCTAGTGGGACTCGAACCCACGACCCCCTGCTTGCAAAGCAGGTGCGCTACCAGCTGCGCCATAGCCCCGTTATTGAGTTCCTACCGTACCTGACGGTGACAGCTCCAGACAACCGCCCAGAAAGCGGTCGGGTCGGGTCGCCGTCGTTAATGAGCGGTGGAAGATTCCGGCTCATATTCGTCGGTGACGGACCTCCACAGATCAGCGTTATTGGACAGGTCCTGAGCAATTTGACGAACGACAATCCCCGCTATCGCAGCACCGGCAAGCGCCGCAATGGTCGTGATCGCCTTCTTCACCGCTCCGCCTCCCATTCAGCTGAGTGTGGACAGTGGGCCTAGCTGGACTCGAACCAGCGACCTCAGTCTTATCAGGACTGCGCTCTAACCAACTGAGCTATAGGCCCATCCGCGCCCCAAGGGCACCGAACTATCGTACCCGAGCATCGGTGCGACAACAAAACGAGAGCCTAGTGACGTCTATGACATTCACCGACACCACAGTCGCCATCTTCCACCGCTCGCGCCTCTACTCATCCATCAAGGACACGCGCACCCCGCCCACCAATGAGGCGATGATGTTGTACAGGAACGCACCCAGCGTCGACATCGCCGTGATCATGATGACGTTGGCCACCGCCGCAATGGTCGCGTAGGACAGCACCTTCGACAAATGCAGGTACTCCATGAGCGTGACGAAACGTTCCGCGCTCAGATTCTTGAGGAATTCCTCAATGTCGCCGAAAACGTGCATGGAGTCGAGCATCAGCCACAACACCAGGGTGGCGAACACCAACGCTATCCCCAGCGCCACGGACAACAGGAAGCCAACCTTCATGACTGACCACGGGTCCACGCGCGCTACCGACAGGTCGACTCTGCGCGGTACATCCTCATCCAGGATCGGCTGATCGAGGTCTTCAAGATCGCTCATTGCTCGTCCTCCTCAGTTTCTGCACTTGACGCTACAGGCTCATCAGCCTCTTGTGCAGCTGATTCGTCGGCGGTTTCATCAACGGCCTCATCTTCGTCATCCTCCGTGTGACGCGTAATCGCAATAATGCGGTCATCGTCATCCGGGCGAGCGAAAATGACACCCATAGTGTTGCGCCCGGTGGCACGCACGTCGGACGCGTTGATTTGGACAAGTTTACCGGATTCGGTAATCACCATGACATTCTCGTCACTGTCGACAACGAGGGCGCCCACCAGTGCACCTCGTTCATCCACCAAGTTGCCTACTCGCACGCCGAAAATGCCGCGACCCTTCACAGGATATTCGCTCAACGGGGTGCGCTTCGCGTAGCCACCATCTGTGACGATCAGCAGGTCAGCACCCTCGCGCACAACTTCCATCGCCAGCAGCTCATCGCCGTCACGGAACTTCATGCCGCGCACACCCGACGTGCCGCGCCCCATCGGACGCAGCTGCTCATCGCTGGCAGTAAATCGCACCGCTTGCCCCTTACGGGACACCAGGATCAGATCATCATCAGCGTTCACCAGCTGAGCAGACACCTGCTGATCAGGCTCTCCGTTGTCATCATCACGCAAGTTGATCGCAATAATGCCGCCGGTTCTGGCACTGTCGTATTCCGACAGGCGCGTTTTCTTCACCAGACCGGACCGTGTGGCCAGCACCAGGTAGTCAGCCTCGTCGTAGTCGTGAATAGCCAGGACCTGTGCAATGCGCTCATCGGGTTGGAACGCAAGCAGATTCGCAACGTGCTGACCGCGGGAGGTGCGACCGCCCTCCGGAATCTCGTACGCTTTCGCGCGGTAAACACGACCTAGGTTCGTGAAGAACAGCAGCCACTGGTGCGTGGTTGTGACAAAGAAATGCTCCACCACATCATCGCCCTTGAGCTGAGTGCCGCGCACACCTTTGCCGCCGCGTTTTTGCGAACGGTAATTGTCGGTGCGGGTACGTTTGGCGAAACCGTCACGGGTGATGGTCACCACCACGTCCTCTTCGGGGATGAGGTCCTCCATCGACATTTCGCCCGCGTACGGCACGATCGTGGTGACACGCTCATCACCGTAGCGCTCGACAATCTCCGCCAGCTCGGTGGACACAATGTCGCGCTGGCGTTGCGGGGTGGCCAGGATGTCTTCCAGGTCGGCCACATGGTCACGCAACTGTGCGTGCTCGTCCAGAATCTTCTGACGTTCGAGGGCGGCCAGGCGACGCAACTGCAGTGCCAAAATGGCATCAGACTGCGCTTCATCAATGTTGAGCAGGTCCATCAGGCCGGTGCGCGCATCGTCGGCTGTTGGAGAGCGACGAATCAGCGCAATCACTTCATCGAGGGCATCGAGCGCCTTGAGGTAGCCTTCCAGAATGTGCAGGCGTTCGCGCGCCTTGTTCAAACGGAAGCGAGTGCGCCGCTCAATGACTTCGATCTGGTGTCTGATCCAGTGACGGATAAATCCATCCAGCGACAGTGTGCGCGGCACGCCGTCCACCAGGGCGAGCATATTCGCCGGGAACGAGTCCTGCAGCTGCGTGCGCTTGTACAAGTTGTTCAGGACAACTTTGGCAACCGCGTCGCGTTTGAGAACCATGATCAGGCGCGTGCCTGAACGGCCCGACGTTTCGTCACGGATATCCGCAATACCCTGGATCTGGCCGGCCTTGACCATGTCGGCAATTTTCTGGACCAGGTTATCGGGGTTGACCTGGTAAGGCAGCGCCTTGACAACCAGGCACGTGCGGCCATGGATTTCCTCAACCTCGACAATGGCGCGCTGAATAATCGAGCCGCGGCCAGTGCGGTAGGCATCCTCAATGCCCTTGCGACCCAGGATCGTCGCACCGGAAGGAAAATCCGGGCCCTTGATGCGTTCCATGAGAGCTGCCAGCAGTTCTTCACGCGTGGCATCAGGATGCTCAAGTGCCCACTGCACACCCTCGGCCACCTCACGCAGGTTATGCGGCGGGATGCGCGTGGCCATACCCACGGCAATACCTTCCGACCCGTTGATCAGCAGGTTCGGAATACGCGACGGCAGGATCGTAGGCTCCTGGGTGCGCCCATCGTAGTTGTCCTGGAAGTCAACAGTGTCTTCATCAATGTCGCGCACCATTTCCATCGCCAGGGGCGCCATCTTACATTCGGTATAACGAGGGGCAGCAGGCCCCAGGTTACCGGGAGAACCAAAGTTACCCTGACCGGCAATGAGCGGGTAACGCATTGACCACGGTTGGATGAGGCGAGCCAAAGCGCCATACACGGAGCTGTCACCGTGAGGGTGGTAGTGCGCCAACACGTCACCGACGACGCGCATGCACTTGTAGAAACCTGCATTGGGGCGGTATCCGCCGTCGTACATGGCATACAGGATGCGGCGGTGAACCGGCTTGAGGCCGTCTCGCACGTCCGGAAGGGCGCGGCCCACAATGACCGACATGGCGTAATCAAGGTACGACCTCTTCATTTCCATTTCGAGGTCGACTTGATCAATCCGTCCGTGCGGAGCGGTTGATTCAATCTCTGTGGTGGGCTCGTCACTCACGATGAAACTCTCCTTGGTCCCTGATCAGTAGGTTGTTGACGATGGTCGGATCACTGTCGTTGCGCCGCGGCGCTAGGCGTCAATGAATCGCACATCCTGAGCGTTTCGTTGAATAAACGAACGCCTGGATTCCACGTCATCACCCATCAGCAGGGTGAAGATTTGGTCGGCAGCTGCTGCTTCGCCCACCTCGACTTGCTTCAAAATTCGGTGCGCAGGATCCATCGTGGTTTCCCACAATTCCTGGTCGTTCATCTCACCCAGGCCCTTGTAACGCTGGATGCCACCGTGCTTGGGCAGGCGATGACCGGCCTTGAGTCCTTCAGTAAGACAGTCGTCACGCTCCTTGTCCGAATACACGTATTCGTGCGGAGCATTCGTCCACTTGAGTCGATACAGCGGAGGTGTCGCCAGGTACACGTAGCCTTGCTCCACCAGTGGTCTCATATAGCGGTACAGGAACGTCAGCAGCAAGGTCGCGATGTGCTGGCCATCCACGTCAGCATCTGACATCAGCACGATCTTGAAGTAGCGCAACTTGTTGATGTCAAACTCTTCACCAATGCCGGTGCCCAGGGCGCTGATGAGAGACTGGATCGTCTCAGAGTTCAGCGCGCGGTCAAGGCGAGCCTTTTCAACGTTCAGGATCTTGCCGCGAAGTGGCAAAATCGCCTGGTGTTCCGGGTCGCGCCCACCGACGGCACTACCACCTGCCGAGTCACCCTCGACAATGAAGATTTCACACACTGAGGGGTCTTTGGATGAGCAGTCGCGCAACTTCGTCGGCATCGACAGCGTGTCCAGGGCGGTTTTGCGCCGAGTGGCTTCACGGGCCTTGCGTGCCGCGACGCGCGCCAACTGAGCCTGCTGACCTTTCATGATGATCGCCTTGGCGTCGGCAGGATGCGCATCGAACCAGTCCTGCAGGTGCTGGTAGACCTGCTGCTGGACGAATGTGCGGGCTTCTGTGTTCCCCAGCTTGGTCTTGGTCTGGCCTTCGAACTGCGGTTCGGTCAGCTTGATGGAGATCACCGCCGTCAGACCTTCACGCACATCTTCACCGGACAGGTTTTCGTCCTTGTCCTTGAGGATTCCGCGCTCCTTGGCATAACGGTTGATCACCGTGGTCAGTGCCGTGCGGAAGCCCTCTTCGTGTGTGCCGCCTTCGGTCGTATTGATCGTGTTGGCGTAGGTGTGCAGGCTCGACGAGTACGCCGTTGTCCACTGCATCGCAATTTCCAGCGACATCGTGCCCGGATCGTTTTCAGCTTCAAAATCAATGATCTCGGAGTTAATGACGTCAGTCTTGCGGCTCGAATCCAGGAATTCCACGTAGTCGCGCAAGCCATGTTCATACATGTAGGACACGCGGCGGAACCCTGGAACAGGATCGTCAGCTGGGCCTTCGTCATCCCCGGTGATCTCGTCGCCCTCGTCCTGAACCCAGGGGCGCTCATCGGTCAGCGTGATGCGCAGCCCCTTATTGAGGAACGCCATCTGCTGGAAGCGGTGACGCAGCGTCTCAAAGTCAAACTCAGTGGACTCGAAGATCTGTGGATCTGGATAGAACACCTGGGTAGTGCCCGTTTCGTCGGTTTCCTCGCCACGTTCGAGCTCAGAGACCACTGCCCCGCCATCGGCAAAGGACATGCGCCACACGTACCCCTGTCGACGCACCTCAGTATCAACCCGGGTGGACAAAGCGTTCACGACGGAAATACCCACGCCATGCAGACCGCCGGAAACAGCGTACCCGCCGCCTCCGAACTTGCCTCCAGCGTGCAGAATCGTCATGACGACCTCAACAGTTGGTCGCCCCTCGGTAGGGTGAATATCCACTGGAATACCACGCCCGTTGTCGACTACCTTCAGGCCGCCATCAGCCTGGATCGTTACCTCGATGTGGTCGGCGTATCCAGCCAAAGCTTCGTCAACGGAGTTGTCGACCACTTCATACACCAGATGGTGCAAGCCGCGTTCTCCCGTTGAACCGATATACATGCCAGGCCGCTTACGAACAGCCTCCAGACCTTCCAGAACGGTGATGTCTGATGCCCCGTAATGCCCCTGGTCCTCATTTGGCTGGGAATTGATCCCTTCGTCCGCCACTCACCGGCTCCCCTCATTGTGATGGTGCTGCGCACCGCGGGCTGGCTGCCCTCCCGGAAAATTCCGGGACCGTGTGTCCACATGACACACTACTCATAATCTGTTTATATTTTACCAAAAAACAGGGTTTTTCGACTTGATTTCACGTTGGTGTAGGCCACGCTAAAGTCCTCGTGAGCTGCGAAAAGACAGGTTCTTGTGAAGTGTGGGAGGGGTCACCCATACGTGTCACGCACACCTCTGCCCTTCACTGACCATCGGCCCTTGTTCCAGGAGGGACCCGACGGGCCGCGGACGATGACCTGATCGACCACTCCGGCACCGACTTCTTCGGCAATTCGGCGCTCAATGTGAGGCAGAAGCAGCACGAGCTGTTTGGCCCACGCCGTTGATGAACAGCGCACAATGAGTGTGCGGTCATTGAAGGTTTCGATTGAACAGTGCTGGGCGACGTTGTCTCCAACAATCACCGGCCACTGCGCCATAACGGACCCCATCGCGGTCGAGGAATCCCACCCGCGATCATGCGTGGTCTTCTTGATGACACGTCCAATGGAGCGCGGTTCATTCCACCGCAAGCGACCAGAAGCCAGTCCCACACGCCCGGCGCGCCCAGCCCCGCTTCGATGCCGCAATGCCCACAGGGGTCCCAGCATGGCGCGCGCACGCAGTTCCTCGCGTGCATTGCGAGGTTCGAGGGTGACCTGACCACTGTGTGTATCACCGTTCGATGCACCGGTGTCACCTGCACCAGCGTGAGCGCCATGGGCGAACTCATCGCGCTGAGTGCGCCCAGAAGAGCCGGCAGCGCGCGGATGAGTGCTGCGCGTGGCTCCCCGAGCCAGCATGGCACGCTGCATGCGAGCAGTGGCCTGCGCGATCACATCGGTGCGCTCACCATCAGAAAGCAGTCCGGAATTTTCATTCACGCTCAATCACCGAGCCATCTTCTGGATCCCAGTGGACGCGAAAAATGTGAGCGTCCAGCTGATCGGGCACATCGCTCTCAACTGCCGCAGTAATGAGCACCTGATCTGCCTGCCTGATGACCTCGACAAGGGCTTGACGCCTCTGCGCATCGAGTTCAGCAAAGACATCATCGAGGATGAGGATTGGCCGTTCTCCCTCGTCACTCAGGACTTCAAAGGATGCCAGGCGAAGTGCCAGGGCAGCCGACCATGATTCGCCGTGAGATGCATAGCCTTTAACGGGTAAGTGTCCCAAAGTCAGTTCCAGGTCGTCGCGGTGGGCACCCACAAGGTTCACACCGCGTCGCACTTCATCGTCTCGAACATGCTGGAGGGCCTGTCTTAATGCCTCAATGTGCGCGGTCGGGTCAGTGACGTCGATATCGCTGAAGGCTGACACGGAGGCTTCCAGGCCCACTGAAAATTCTCGAGGCGAGTCAGCCACACTGCTATAGGCATCAGATGCCGGTGTACTCAGTAACATGACGACGCGGTGGCGCTCAAGTGTGACCTGCGCAGACAGTTCCACGAATTGGTCATCCCAGATTTCCAGCGTTGACAGGTCAGGGACCTGTCCACGACGCACACGTGCACTGGCAGCTTTGAGCACTGCGGCGCGTTGGCGTGCCACACGGTCAAAATCTGCACGAACGGCGCTGAACGTCGGGTGAAGCTGGATCGCGCATTCGTCGATGAAACGGCGCCTGACCTGCGGTGCATCGCGCACAATGGACAGATCCTCGGGTGCGAACACAACGGTCCTGACCATTCCGAGGATTTTCTTAGCCGCCAGCGTGGTGCGATTCAGGCGCGCCCGATTGGCTTTTCCGCGCACCACTTCCAGTTCCACCACCTGGTCGCGCCTGCCGGCTTGATCGCGCCTTTCGGAGGATTCACCTGCCTGTGACGTATCCGAAGCATTGTCACTGTTGTCCCCGCTCAGCGACGTCGTGTGCTCCCCTGTCACCAATTTCACGCGGATCATGGCACCACCAGGAGGAGCCTCCTCGCCGGTCGGTACCCGCACCAGTGCCGTGTCGGCAGCGACCCGATGAGACGAAAACGTTGACAAATAGGCGATGGCCTCAACAAGATTCGTTTTTCCCTGACCGTTGTGGCCAACGAAAACGCTCACTCCAGCGGGAAGTTCACACACCTGGTGACGGTAGGAACGGAAATCATCAAGTGCGACGTGCGAGATACGCACACACTCACGCTCCGAAGCGGATGGGCATCAGCAGGTAGCGGAAACTGGTGTCCTCTCCCCCATCGAGTTCACTTTGACCAGTCATGACAACCGGCTTGGACTGGTGTGTAAAGCCGAAGCGCACAAAGTCGGCCGACAGTACCGACAGGCCTTCAATCAGATACGACGGGTTGAATCCTGTGGTGATCTCGTTGTTGACCTGAGCTTCAATTGCTTCCGAACCCTGGGCGCTTTCACCCTGGCCGGCTTCGAGGGCCACCTGACCTTCTGAAAATGCCATCCGCACCGACGTCTTACGCTCAGCCACCAGCGCCATACGCTTGACCGCTTCAAGCAGCACGTGACGATCACATACAGCCTGAATCGGTGTGGTTTCCGGGAAAAGTCGAGATACCGGCGGGTAATCCCCGTCCATCAACGTGGAGGTGGTGCGTCGACCCGATGCCTCAAAACCAATCAGAGATGATGCTCCTGGCTTGGATTCACGTGACAGACCGATCGTCACGCGCGACCCTGATGCGGTGGACTTGGCCACGTCGCTCAGAATCCGGGCCTTCACCAGTGCCGCATCGGAGAACTGCGGGTCACTGGGTTCCCATTCCAGGTCACGCACAGCTAGGCGGTAGCGGTCAGTGGCGATCAGCGATATGCGCTCACCTTCAAACTCCATACGCACACCCGTCAACAGTGGCAACGTGTCGTCGCGCGACGCGGCGATCGAGACCTGGCCGATGGCCTGGGCAAGTGTTTCAGAATCAACAGTGCCGCGTGTTTGGGGATGTTCGGGCAGCAGCGGGTACTCATCCAGTGGCATCACGGCCAGCACAAAGTGAGACGATCCGCAGGTGATCGTCACTTTCGGTCCGTCAACAGTGAAATCGACCGGACGCTGCGGCAGTGACTTACAGATGTCGGCCAGCAGGCGACCCGATACGAGAACCTCACCGGGCTCATGTACTTCGGCAGGAATATGCGAGTTCGCGGATACCTCGTAGTCGAATGACGACAGCGTGACGATCTCAGCATCTGCGCTGAGTTTGACACCTGCCAGAATCGGGCTGGGTGGCCGTTGCGGCAACGCTCGGGCAGTCCACGATACGGCTTCCGACAAAATGTCACGGGCGACAGTGAACTTCATTCTGTACCCCTCCAACTCCCCGTGCGAGCACTCATTAGCTGTTTTGATGAACCGAACCAACTCTACTCGATTCTCATGCAGAAGTTGACCCCAAGGCGAAATATGTGGATTAAATCAGAACTGACCACGAACCCGTGTGATGAGCTTCGTCGAGCTCTTCGCGAACTCACTAATCGGCCACCCATCGTTTGTTGTGAGTTTTCCACTTTTTCATCTTTTATTTCTTTTTCTTCATCGTCATAGGACATGTGGAAAGTGTGGAAAAGCCCGTCAACCCCCGCGATTTCAACGATTCGTTACGTGGACAAATGTGGGCACGAGATGTGGACACTTTATGAGCCGATTGTGGATTCACACAAGACCGGTCCGTGCATCCACAACGAGCAGGCATCGATCCACAGATCGAATCACAAATTTCTTGTCATTACCCACAGGATATCCACAGTTTTATCCCCAGCGGTGGGTAAGTAAGGAATATGCGGCTGGACGCGCCCCCTTCGTCAATTCGTGGCTCAACGGTACGGGCGATCCTTACGAATTGCGAGCTTTTTGCTTGATGCGGTTGGTCAACTCGGTGACGTGGTTGAAAATGTCACGCTTTTCCGCCATCTGCTCGGTGATCTTCTTATTGGCATGCATCACCGTGGTGTGGTCACGACCGCCGAACGCTGCGCCAATCTTGGGCAATGAAAGATCTGTCAACTCGCGACACAGATACATGGCGATCTGGCGTGCTTCCACCACCGTGCGGGAACGGTCAGTTGAACACAGTTGATCCAGCGTGACATCAAAGTAGTGCGCGGTCTGACCCATAATCAGTGCGGACGTGATCTCCGTGTCATCGGGATCAGAAATGATGTCCTTGAGGACCATCTCAGCCAGCGGCAAGTCAATGCGTTGCTGCGTGATATTGGCGAAAGCCGTCACGCGCAGCAGCGAACCCTCGAGTTCTCGAATATTCGACGAAATGCGCGAGGCGATGTACTCCAGCACAGCCGGATCCACTTCGATCCCCTCGCCAACGGCCTTCTTCTGCAAGATGACGATACGCGTTTCCAGGTCCGGTGGCTGAACGTCGGTGAGCAGACCCCACTCGAAGCGCGAACGCAGCCGGTCCTCAAAGCCTGACAGCTGTTTGGGCGGCAGATCCGAAGTCAGAACGACCTGTTTATTAGCGTTATGCAGGGTGTTGAAGGTGTGGAAGAACTCCTCGACGGTCTGCTCTTTGCCCTGAATGAACTGGATGTCGTCCACCAACAGAATGTCCACTTCGCGGTAGCGGCGCTGGAATTCCTCCGCGCGGTCTTCGCGAATAGCGTTAATGAAGTCGTTCGTGAATTCTTCGGAATTGACGTAGCGCACACGCAGATGCGGATACATCGACAGTGCGTAGTGACCGATCGCGTGCAGCAAATGAGTCTTTCCCAGTCCTGACCCACCGTAGATAAACAGGGGGTTATAGGACTTGGCCGGTCCTTCAGCCACCGCCGTTGCCGCCGCATGGGCAAAACGGTTCGAGGGGCCAATGACGAATGTGTCGAACGTATAGCGAGGGTTGAGCCGGGTTTCCGTTGAATCGATATTCACAGCATCGAGCACGCGCGAGGCCCCGGCGTCGCGCGGAGTTTGCAAAGGTGGAACATGATCATCGTCGGGTGATGCGCTCTCGTCTTCAAGCGGTGCAAGCGAGGTGTCAATGGTGACAGCGATGCGCACGTTGCGACCCAGTGCCTGGGACAGTGACTGCGTGACGTCGTCGGAAACGCGTGTCTCAATGAAACCTTTGGTGAATTCGTTGGGGACGGCCAGTAAGATGGTGCCTTCGATGTCGCCCAGAGGTTTCACCATGTTGATGAATGACGCCGCCAATGGCCCTAAATCAACGGATTTCAACGATTCGAGGGCGTCTGCCCACGCATCGGATAACGACTTGCTCACTGTTCTTACCTTACCTGCGAAACCGACGTGACATTCAACACTTGAACGCTACCAGTTTGTGACGACGTCCGGATAACTCACTGTATCGATCTGAGCGTAATCCACAAGTTGGGGAAAGGTCTGTGGAAAACACGCTGGCAAATGACACACGTGTAGTTACAAAGCCGAATTCAGAGATGCTGCGGAAAATCCGTAAATTACACCGTTGTGGATAACATGTGGAAATCCACGGATGTGGAAAAAGTTATCCACGGGCCAGTCCACAGTTGTGGACGAAAATTGGGAGTGTGGAACCGGTGACAATTGGCCTCGATTGCGTTGACGGCTCTGGGTCAAACCCCTACGCTTGAAATCTGTCTGTGCTCGCATGAGCACGCCGTGAACCGTCCTGCGAGAACAACTCGGTGGATACTCGCGGTGAAAGAAATAAAGGAAGAGTGGAACGAGGGGTTCCACCGTCAAGGAGTAGCGTCATGGTGAAGAGGACCTATCAGCCCAGTAACCGTCGTCGTTCCCGTACGCATGGTTTCCGTTTGCGTATGCGGACACGTGCAGGTCGCGCGGTGATCTCCAACCGTCGCCGCAAAGGCCGCGCACGTCTTTCTGCCTGAGACTTCGGTGTTGCCGCGCGCGCATCGCATGGTGGATTCGACCGATTTTTCAACGACAATCCGTCATGGTTCTCGCAGCGGTAATGCGATGGTCGTGGTGCATTGCCGAACCGACGAGGATGCTTCCAAGCGCCTCGTCGGTTTCATCGTGCCCAAGCGCGAAGTCGCGTTGGCAACACGACGCAACACCATCAAGCGTCGCCTGCGCCACCTCATGGCCGCGCGAGTAGCTGACCAGCCCGACGGTGCGCGCATTGTTGTCCGCGCAGGGCACCGAGCTCTGGGTCAGGACTCGGCCACACTGGGCGTCAACCTGGATCGGGCACTGACGCGGGCATGGCGCAAGTGGGATGAACGCGAGCAGCAACGGGGCCAGAAATGAGCCTCCTGCGCACCATCGCTTTGGCACCCATACGTTTCTACCAGCGCTTCATCTCTCCCGGTTTGCCACCACGATGCAAGTACGCACCCACATGTTCGGCTTACGCCGTGCGTGCGATCGAAGTTCACGGCATCATCAAAGGCACACTCCTGGCGTCATGGCGGCTCCTGCGATGCAACCCGTGGTCCAATGGTGGTGTCGACCATGTGCCGCTTCACGGCCAGTGGAGTGCACCCCCCTGGGTTCCGCCTGACGATTGGGCGGGTTATCTGGACCCCGATGACTTCCCCGTAATGGGGCTTAGCGATTGTGACGAGTCGCCCTCGTGCACTCACGATACGATCGATCAGACATGCGCACATTCGCCTGTGCGAGACACACATGAAGGAGATGTCCATGTGGTTTGACAAGATCATTTACCCATTTACCGTTGCGATCGCATGGGTGTGGGTAAAGATCCACGATATGCTGGTGGCGCTCGGAATGAGCGGTGGGCCAGGTGTGGCGTGGATTGTGTCGATCATCGTGCTGACGATTGTGGTGCGCGCACTGATTACACCTCTGTACGTCAAGCAGCTGCGTTCGCAGCGAGCCATGTCCGTCATGCAGCCTGAAATGAAGAAGATTCAGGAAAAGTACAAGGGCAAGACGGACCAGGCATCTCGTCTCAAGATGAGCGAGGAGATGCAGGCGCTCAACAAGAAGTACGGGACGAATCCTTTTGCCTCGTGTCTGCCGCTGCTGGTTCAGATGCCGATTCTGTTCGGTATGTACCGCGCACTGTGGAACGCGGGTGCCGTTGCGCAGGGAACGTTCAATCTTGGCGACCACATCGGTCCGATCGATCAGGCGCTGGCTCAGGAAATCGAGCGGACGACGGTGGCAGGTGTGTCACTGTCAGGGCGCTTGACCGAATCGACGGGTGTGGGCCTGGCGGTCTTCATCATCTTGGCCATCTTCATGGTCGTGCTGCAGTTCCTGACGATGAAGATCTCGATGGAACGCAACATGCCGCAGCAGGCTCAGGATTCATCAAACCCGATGATGCGCACCCAGAAGATGATGATGTACCTGATGCCGTTGATGTTTGTCTTCACGGCATTTGTGGTGCAGATGGGCATCATGATCTATCTGTCGATCTCCACCGCGTGGACCTTCGGCCAGCAGATGGTGATGATGACTGTGATGCCGACCCCCGGTTCACCGGCCTACAAGGACGTGCTGGCCAAGCGTGAACGTGGGTACAAGGAGTGGGCCAAGCCTTACTTCGAGGAATACGACCGCAAGCGTGAGGAACTCGGATCTGATCCTGAGGCTGTCGCACAGCTGAACCAAACATCGCTCAAGGAAATCAAGAGCAAGGCCAGGAGCCAGCGCGTAGCCGGCAACTTCCCTGAATCAATGAGTGAGGGTGAAGTGGTGGGCGTATACCGTAACCTGGCGCTGCAGGAGTGGACGACGTTGCCTGACGAAACGTGGATGCGTGGCGTCCACCGTGCCAAGGAGCGCAGCGTGGTGCGCCAGGAGAAGGCTGCGAAGCGTGAACAGCCCCGACGGATGAGTCGTGAACAGCGCAAGCAGGCAGAAGCTAAGGAACGTCAGTTGGCTGCCGAGCATGAACGTGCCGAACAGAATCGGCGAGCTCGCCGCGAGGCGAGCGACCGTGCCAAGAGCGAGCTGACCCCTGAAGAGGTGGAACGCCGCCGCGCACAGCGCAAGAGTCAACGCAACAACCCAGGCCAACGCAAGAAGAAGAAGAGAAAATGATCGGAAAGTGGTGGCACTGACACACAGCGACAGTGACACTCACCGCCGATCCCCCGCACCTGAACAAGTGGAGCCCCACGGAAGGACATCTCAATGAGTGAGAAGAAAGACGAAACGTTGTCACGTCTGGAAGAAGAAGGCGAAGTCGCGGCAGATTACCTGGAGGAACTGCTCGATATTGCCGATCTTGACGGTGACATTGAGATCGACGTTGAGAACGGTCGCGCGTCGGTGGAAATCGTGGCTGACAACGCGACTGGTCTGGAAAACCTGGTCGGTGAGGACGGTGAAGTTCTCGACGCCCTGCAGGAACTCACGCGCCTGGCAGTACAAACCGAGCTGGGCGAACGCTCACGCTTGATGCTGGACATCGCGGGCTTCCGTGCCGATCGCCGCGTCCAGCTTCGTGAGCTGACACAAGAGGCCATTAACCGCCTGAATGCGACGGGTGAGCCGCAAAAGCTTGAACCGATGAACCCGTTTGAGCGCAAGGTGTGTCACGACGTGGTGGCCGAGGCTGGCCTGCACTCCGAATCGGAAGGCGCAGATCCACATCGCTATGTCGTGATCTCCGATCCGCGTGACGATGAGAGCGACGACGTTGATGACGACGCGGACTTCGAGGATTCAGACAGCGATGACGAATCTGTTAACGAGGTGCGCGCTCTGGAGGAATTGCAGGAAGGCGACTTTGTTGCTCCGGCTTCTGATGTAGCGGAGGCAACCTCGGAACTTGCTGAGCGCGACGATGAGTGAGGATGCGGCGCCTGCGGCCGGTAGTGTACCTGACGGCACCGGCGACGCTGACCTGGTGATCCCCGAAGAGCCCACCGAAGCTGTGCGCGAGTATTTCGGTACCAGCTTCTCGGCATTGGAGCACCTGGTCGACATGCTGCTTGACGAGGGAGAGATGCGCGGCTTGATCGGACCGCGTGAAGCCGGACGATTGTGGTCGCGCCACATTGTGAATTCAGCTGCGGTATTGGATTTTCTGCCTAAGCGTGGACAGGTGCTTGATGTGGGTTCAGGCGCGGGATTTCCTGGCCTAATTATTGCCATTTGTAAACCATCACTTGACGTTCACTTGGCAGAGCCGATGGAGCGTCGGTGTGAATGGTTGGCGGACGCAATCGATGAGCTGGGTTTGGACAATGTGACAATCCACCAGGCTCGCGCGGAAGATCTGCGCGGTAAGGGTCGTGCTGATGTGGTGACGGCTCGTGCGGTGGCGAAAATGTCGAAGCTCGTGCGAATGACGTCCAAGCTGATTGCTCCTCATGGTCAGTTGATGGCGTTGAAAGGTCGTCGTGCTGCGCTCGAAGTTGAGGACGCACGCAACGAATTGAAGCGCCATCATCTCCTCGCTGAGGTTCATGAAGTACCGTCGGTGATGGAAGATGAATCGACCTATGTGGTCGTTGCCCGTCGCGATGTGTGACCTCGGAACCAGCGGCTGACAGAGTAGACAAGAAGAAGGCAGGCTGAGATGAGCGAATTGACGCAAGGTGACGCTCCCCTATCGCGGCGTCTTCAGCAGAACTATGCTGATCTTCGTATGCTCGAGCACGCGGTCTTCACGCGGCCAGAGCGCCCTGTGGTCATGACCGTTGCCAACCAGAAGGGTGGCGTTGGAAAGACGACGTCCGCCGTCAACTTTGCTGCAGCTCTGGCTCTTGGCGGGTTGAATGTTGTGGTCATTGATGCTGATGCCCAGGGAAATGCGTCGACGGCGTTGGGTGCAGAACATGGCGTGGGCACTCCGTCAATCTATGACGTGATGGTGGAGGGAGCATCGTTGGCAGGCGTGATTCAGGACTGCCCTGATGTGGAAGGCTTGCGGGTGTGCCCATCGACCATTGACTTGTCGGGTGCTGAAATTGAAATGGTGGATTTGCCGCGTCGTGCGTTTTTGCTGTCCGATGCGGTTTCGGAGTTCTTGTCAGTGAACCGTGACGTGGATGTCATCCTGATTGACTGTCCCCCGTCGCTCGGATTGGTAACGCTCAATGCACTGGTGTGTGCCGACGAGGTCATGATTCCGATTCAGACCGAATATTACGCGCTGGAAGGTTTGACCCAGCTATGGTCAACGATCGAACGGATTCGATCTGAACTCAATCCGCGGTTGAGGATCTCGACGATTGTGCTGACGATGGTCGATAAGCGTACCAAGTTGAGCGAAGAGGTTGCAGCTGAAGTGCGCGAACACTTTGGGGACATCACGCTGACAACCGTCATCCCACGATCCGTTCGCATTTCCGAGGCGCCGAGTTACTCGCAGACTGCAGTAACCTATGATCCGCGATCGACCGGTGCTATTGCGTACCGCAAGGCGGCGCTTGAGTTGACGCAGCGATGGGCACAGAAGTAACTGATCGCGTCATTTTGCGTGGCCGTGACCTGTGAAGGATAATTACAGTTCCAGTGTCTGTGCGGGTGGCGGGCCTGTGAGTCAGTCAGGTTGTATGCGAATGCAGGAGATGTTTCACGTGAAACATTCGCGAAGAGGCCCGTTTGGTCAGTGATGACAAAAGCCCGGTCAAGTTAGATGACCAGGCGCGATGTGAACCCGACATGATGGTGGATAGGGACTCCTGCAACTCGTGATATCGAGCGCCCTTTGTTTGGAGGGTGGACAAGGTTGCAATCGAATGTGCTCACAGCAATGTTTCACGTGAAACATTCGTTGGCGCTCAGAGAACTGTAGAATCGAAAGCATCGATACGACCGAAGAAAGTGAAGCGCTGGGAACGATGGCCAGGAAGAAAGACACTGCACATCAATCGTCCGATTCAGGAAAATCGACTCGTCGGCACGGAGGACTGGGACGTGGATTGGCGGCACTGATTCCAGATTCTCAGAGCGAGAATCCACATTCGGTGTCGCGGCCGCTTGATGTCTTATTTCCAGAGCATACGGGTAGCCATGCTCCAGTTCGTGGGGGGTCACAACGAGATTTGTTGTCTCCGCGCTCGTCACGTCGGACAGCACACACCCGGAAGGGCACGACCACGCCCGAGTCAGAAGGTACGGGGAGTTCAACAACCGTTGTGTCAGAGTCGTCGGACGCATTTGCATCCAGTCAGTCCCGCAACTTGGGTTCTGAACGCGCCCACAAGGATTCAACGAGAAAGAATCGTGTAACATCTGCTGGAACAAGAAAAGGTGCAGCCCGCAAATCACAATCGGATGACGGCGCAGTGTCGCGAAAAGGTGAGGGTGCGTCACCTCGTAAAGGTCAGTCGAGGTCACGGCTCTTTGCTGAGGTCCTTGAAGGAACACCTGCGAATGTTTCACGTGAAACACCGCCGTCGGCCGCCGATTCGCCAAGACCTGACGGAGATCACGCGCCGAAAGAAAACTCGGGATCAAATAACGCAGAAGCAGTGCCGAGATCAGACGCTGGTCACGCAGGTACTGGTGACGAGAAGTCTGACCTGGTCGAAGTTCCCGGTGCGACCTTTGCTGAGATTCCAACTCAGTGGATTGTGCCGAATACCCGTCAGCCTCGGAGCGTTTTTGACGAAGATGACCTCAATGAACTGGCCGCTTCGATTCGAGAAGTCGGGGTGCTGCAGCCGATTGTCATTCGACCCATCGAAATCACGTCTGATACGCCTGACACATTGCGTGAATACATCGAGGAAAAGCCGGAAGCGCGCTATGAACTCATCATGGGAGAGCGACGTCTGCGCGCCTCTGAAATCGCTGAGGTCGACACCATTCCCGCCATTATCCGAAGGACCCAAGATGAAGACCTTCTGCGAGATGCCCTGCTGGAGAACCTCCACCGCGCCCAGCTCAATCCACTTGAAGAAGCCTCGGCCTATGCTCAGCTGATGGAGGACTTTGGAGCAACGCAGGAAGAGCTGTCAAGGCGCATTGCACGATCGCGTCCGCAGATTGCCAACACCTTGCGATTGCTCAAACTCCCACCCGCCGTGCAGCGAAAAGTTGCTTCGGGCGTGATCTCTGCTGGCCACGCACGAGCCCTGCTCTCTTTGCCAACACCAGATGAAATGGAGCTGTTGGCTGACCGAATCGTAGCAGAAGGGCTCTCGGTGAGGACGACGGAAGAAATCGCTCGGCTCAACAAGCCTAAGCCTGCACGGGTACAACGCATCCGCAAACCTCAGCAGCTCTCTGAGTTGGGGCGCCACGTGGCAGCGGAACTGTCTGATTTGTGCGATACCCGTGTAACGGTGAACGAAGGCAGCACCAAAGGCAAGATCGTCATTGAGTTTGCCGGCGCACAGGACCTGGAACGCATCGCAGCAGTCCTGCGCGCACAGGCCAGGTAACGCGTACGCAGATATAGACAGGGCCGCACGTGCGCGATCGTGATGCCGACATTTATTGTCAACAAGCGTCTCAGGATGGGTTAATGAGTCTTGAGGACTAGACCACTAGAGATGATATGGGTGTCGCGCTGTCATGCTATGCGCTAGCGGCATGGTGCCATGACGCTGTCACACCGTGATGATGTGATGCGGTGGCGCAAGGCGCCGAGGAATGCACCCGTGAATTCACCGGCCGTGCGCCGCAGACTGTGATCGATACTATTCGTGAAGCCGGTGTGAATGATCACAAACTATCCCATTACATCTGAAAAACGGAGACAATCAGAGCAGCGATACGAATACGGGTGAGCTGCCGGAAACGCTACCAGCGCAACCAGCGGTGAGTCCGTCCACCGGTCCAGTAGGAGATTAAGCAGCAATGGGGAATGCGCAGTGCCTGATCAGCACCGTATTGTTCGACATTGGTGGTGTGCTTGTCACACACCGACCTGATGCGGCGAAGATGGCTCAGGTCATGAATATGGATACCACCCCGTCAGACACCGTCAAGCTGGTTGATCATTCCATCTGGTTCCACCGTGATGCCTACGATGCTGGCTGTTCAGACCGTGAATTCTGGGACCACGTCGCAGGAGATTGCGGATTGGGTGAACTCAGCGATGCCACGATCGCCGCTCTCGTCCAGGAAGACATTACACGCTTCGACCTGCCTGACCCGGACGCCCTCGAACTCGTATGCGAACTGAAAGCCCGCGGAATGAACCTGGGGATCCTGTCCAACGCGCCGCACGCGATTGCCGACCGCTTCCCGCAATTGTCCTGGGCTGAGGCCTTCGACCACTTCACATTCTCCGCTCCGCTGGGCGTGTGCAAGCCGGCACAACGCATTTATAAAGAAGCAATCGCCCGTTCAGGGGTGCCAGCGGACAGCATTCTCTTCATTGACGATCGACAGCCCAATATTCGCGCCGCCACACTGGCAGGAATGCACACCATTCAGTGGACCGACCCAGCCACCGCGCGTGAGGCGCTGGTCAACCTCAACCTGCTCGACGAATGCGTCGCAGCGAGCTGACACGAGCTGCAGACACTCGCTGAAGTGCTGAAGTGACGAGGGCGCCTTCGGAAAGCACGCTCGACCACAACCTCACAGATCTGAGGCCACGAAATGCACGATGCGGTCGCACACCGCGCTGAATGAATCCTGCGCATCTGCAGCCTGAGGGAACAACGACGTGTCTGTCATTCCGGGTGCCACATTCGCATCGATGAACCACACAGTTCCAGCAGGATCAACGATCAGGTCAATGCGGGAGAGGTGACGCAATCCCAGCAACGCATGGATCTCCAACGCTGCTCCCTGGGCATGATCGAGAACATCCTGGTCAAGACGGGCGGGCACGAAGTATTCCGTGCTGTCCGTGGTGTAGCGGGCATCGTAGTCGTAACGCCCGTCATCGGTGACGATCTCAATAGGCGGCAAGGCCGTGGGCCCGTTCTCCAGGTCAAGAACAGAGACGGCAACTTCGGTGCCTTCCACGAAATTCTCGATCATGACGCGCTCACCATAGGCAAAGGCGTCAACCAGCGCCAGCCGCAGCTCCTCAGCCGAGGTCACTTTCGACAGACCCAGGGCCGATCCACCATCAGCCGGCTTCACGATCGCCGGGTAGTGCATTGTCTGATCCAGTGAATCCAGCACACCGGAGGCGCCAACCTGGCGGAAAAGTTGCTGAGGGAGTGTCACCCATCCGGGAGTGTTCAAACCCGATGAACCAACCAGGCTCTTGGCTGTGGGCTTATTGGTCGCCATCATGGCCTGAGCCGAGTTCGACCCGACGAAGGGAATATCAAGGTTTTCGAGCAAGCCCTGCAAGGATCCGTCCTCGCCCAGGGAGCCGTGAATCAGCGGCCAGATCACATCGGGCTGAAAATCCTTGATACCTGTCAGCAATTCACTGTCCAGGTCGCACACGCATACCTTGTGGCCCAGGTGATGCAAGGTGGATGCCACGCGGCGGCCCGACCGCACGGACACGTCGCGCTCGTGGGTAAGTCCACCAGCAATGATCAACACCCGCTGTGGGTGATCTGTCTGACGAGTCATAGCGTCGATACCTCCTGAGGTAGTCGTGGCAATATCTGTCAAAGAACGTGAGTGGTGTGAACAGTGCGCTCAGGCAGGTTCACGGACCTATTCAGTTATCTGAAGTCGGCAGTGTGGGCTCGACATCGATGTGCGCGTTCGCAGGGACCGACCCGACACCGAACATGTCCACCAGCTCCTTCTCAGCGTTGACCACAGTGGACAGACGTTGCACACCCTCGCGAATTTCCTCGGGAGTGGGGTAGCAGAACGATAATCGCATGTGATTGGTACCACGCCCATCATAGTAGAAGGCAGTTCCGGCCACGTAAGCGACCTGGGCTCGCACCGCGCGCGGCAGCATCGCCTTGGCGTTCAGGCCGTCGGGCAGCGTGACCCACGTGTAGAAGCCGCCCTCAGGATGTGTCCACGTGCAGTCCGGCATGTACTCAGCCAACGCCTTCATCATTGCGTCGCAACGCTCGTGATACATGGAACGGAAGGTTTTGACCTGGCTGTACCAGTCGTAATCAACCAGGTACCCGCCGATCGCCATCTGACCCACCATCGAGGGGCACAGGATCGCTGACTCGCTGGCCAGGACCAGTTTGTCGCGGATTGCGTGGGGTGCGTAGGCCCATCCGATCCTGAAGCCCGGTGCAAACATCTTGGAAAACGATCCCAGGTAGACCACGACTTCCGGTGCGTAGGACTTCAATGCGGGAAGCGGATCTGACCCGAAGCCGAGCAGTCCGTAGGGGTTATCTTCCACGATCAGCACGTGTTCACGCTGGCAGATCTCAACGATTTGCGGTCGGCGTTCCTCGCTCAGCGTCACGCCCGCTGGGTTGTGGAAGTTCGGAATCGTATACAGGAACTTAATCGTCTTTCCAGACTTACGCAGAGAGTGGATCATATCCTCCAACGCCTGCGGAATGATGCCATCGGCATCCATGTCGACGTGCACCACATCGGCTTGACGCGCACGAAACACACCAAGGGCTCCCACATATGACGGCGACTCCGCGATGACAACGTCACCCTCGTCAATGAACAATTCGGAAACAAGGTCCAGGGCCTGCTGCGAACCGGTGGTGATGACAACGTCATCGGGGTCGGCACCTGCGATGCCGTCATAGGACATGACGTCGCAGATCTGTTCGCGCAGCGGTTCCCAGCCTTGACCGGAGCCGTATTGCATTGCGACCGAGCCGTTGCGTGCAATCAAGTCGCGCGCCGAGTCAGCCAGGCGCTCAATAGGCAGGTCCTTCAGGTTGGGCATGCCGCCAGCCAGTGAAACAACTTCGGGGCGCGACACTACCGAGAACAACGCGCGGATTTCAGAGGCGCGCAGGTTGTGAGCTCGCTCGGCATAATGGTCAAACCATGGGTCGAGACGGTTTCCATGCTGAGCGGCTTCCCGGCCGGGCATCTGGCTCACAACGATTTCCTTCCATTGTGCTACGCAAGTGCTGATCACACGTTCTATCACCAGTGTGCCACCACTTCACACACGGTCAGTAACGGTGACACTCGTGAGGCGACATATGATGAATCAGGTCACACTAGCGCGCCGATGTTTCATCGCGCAAGCACTGTCCAGTCCGTGACGCAACTCGGTTTTCGGTTGCGCACCATCCCACGTGCGGGTGGGCTGCTCGTCGTCATACGGATTGATCAGGACGGCGCTGGGAACCCACGTCACATGCCATCGTTTCGCAAAGGTGACGAACTGCGGGGCGTCGGTATCGACAGCCACAACCGTGACATCTGCAGCGAATTCACCTGCAAGTTCGTCGAAAACCGGCTCAACCATGCGCGATTCGGGACTCCAGTGGGCCAGGCATGCAATGAAAACGATGCGGTCGTCGGAAAGGAGCGTGTCGAGTTCACGCAGGTCGACACGCTTCACAGTGTTGCCAGGTACCGTTCAGCGTCGAGGGCGGCTCGGCACCCTGATCCCGCTGCCGTAATGGCCTGCCGATACATGTGGTCCACTGCGTCACCGCAGGCGAATACGCCAGGCAGTGATGTGTGGGTCGACGGCTCGTTCACGGTAATGTAACCGGCTTCGTCCAGGTCAATCTGGCCGCGCACGATGTCGGTGCGTGGCAGGTGTCCGATCGCAACGAACACGCCCTGGACGGGCAAGGTGGTCTCAGAGTCGTCAACGGTGGAACGCAAAACGAGGCCTTCCACCTCGGTGTCGCCCTCGACGCTGGCTACTGTCGAGTTCCACGCGAAGGAAATCTTCGGGTCAGCCTTGGCGCGGTCTGCCATCACTTTGGAGGCGCGCAGTTCGTCGCGACGGTGAACGATCGTGACGGACTGTGCGAAACGAGTCAGGAAGGTTGCTTCTTCCATTGCGGAGTCGCCGCCACCGATGACCGCCAGGTCCTTGTCCTTGAAGAAGAAGCCGTCGCAGGTGGCGCAGTAGCTGACGCCGTGGCCGGAAAGCTCATCTTCACCTGGCACGTTCATGTGGCGGTATTCGCTGCCGGTCGCAAGGATCACGGTGCGAGCCTGCAGTGTCTCGTCATCGAGTGTCACGGTCTTGACGTCGCCCTCGAGGCTGACGCTGCGGGCATCCTCGAAACGAATATCGGCACCGAAGCGTTCGGCCTGGGCACGCATATTCTCCATGAGTTCGGGCCCGAGGATACCCTCAGGGAAACCGGGGAAGTTCTCCACGTCCGTCGTGTTCATCAGGGCGCCACCTGCGTCCAGTTCACCTGCGATGACGATGGGCTTCAGGCCGGCGCGCCCGGTATAGACAGCTGCCGTGTATCCGGCGGGGCCTGATCCGACGATGATGACGTCATGAACGGTGCCGTCGGTGTGAGACTGTGTAGCCTCGGTGGCCTGGTCGGCGGTTTGAGGGGCCGTTGCATCGTCCGCCTGACTGTCGCCCAGGCTGATTGCGTTGATAGAGGGGATAGAGGAGACGGAAAAATCAGTCATGATGCACCTTGTCATTCCACAGTGACTTCATAGACCCACGCCTGGTTGCTACCTTCGTCAGACGAGGGCATGTAGCGGAACATTAACACGAGGCCCTGGGTCTCAACAGGCTCCGGTAATGTGATGTCAGTTGTCGGACTCATTGCCGTGGTTGCCAGCTCTGTGCCGTGACGTGCAGCGGTGACGTCAACTGACGGGTCGACGGAGGTGAGGACCAGCTCGCCTCCGGTAGTGCCCGGAGCCATGTGGACAGTCACCTTGGACACGGTGGCCTTTTCCTGCAGGTTCAGTTTGAGTGAGACGATCTCATCGGGCGGGAACTGGTTGTAGTCGAAGGAACGCGACCTCCATGCGGTGTCCAGTTTCCCGTCGATGGCGTAGATCGCCTGGTCCGGGTTGTCACCATTGTCGTTACGCCACGACAAAGCATCCACGGAGGTGACCTGCGGACGGATGATTTCCGGTTCGACAGGTTGATCGGATCCTGACTGGCCGGATCCTGACTGTTCTGCAGATTGGCCGGATTCCTGCTCGTTGTGGGTAGGACTGAATGAGAAGCCTTCGCCGGATACAGGTGCGAGCATGGTCTTGACACCCCACAGCCCGCCACCGATGACCAGGATCGCCGCAAAAATCACGGTCGGAATCGTGGGATTGATGCGCGTGGTGAGGGCACGGCTTGTCGTCGAAGATGCGTTCGAGGCCGGCTCGGGCTGCTCGGTTGCTGTGGGCTGTTCGGTTGCTGCAGATTGCCTGGTCTCAGACGCAGCTCCCGCAGCCTCGGTTGTTCCCGTCGTACTTGCTGTGCCGGCTGTACCTAGAGCGCCGGCCGCACCTATGCCACCTGAAGCGGCAGCTGCCGGCGGCACGGAGTGATCACTCGACTCGTGACCCGAGGAGGCATGATCGGTGAGCCTGCCGAACGCAATCTCATCGAAGCTGGGACGCGCGGGCTGATGAGCGCCATGTTCATGAGAGCCAAACTGATCGAGTTCGTCGTTCTCATCAGGTTCGGGTGGGTAGGGCACGGGATGCTCCTTAGGTGTGTGAGCTGGCGTCGGTTCAGAGGCGCGCAGGTCGTTCGCTTGGGATTGTACTAAGTGTGGAGTCTCTTCGTCGGGCGTCACCGCCGAGGCGAGGCCGTCTTGAGCATCCGGCTCCGGCGTCGCGGCACCCCACCTGCTGACCACCGGCATCTCACCCGTGTTCGTCGGATCTGAAGGTGAAAACCCTCTTTGCAGAATGCTCGAGAGGATCTGTGCATCCTCTTCCACCTGGGCCGGGTCATCACTGTGATGAGCGTCAGCGGGGAACGGGTCAGCATGAAGAGTGGTGTCGTATTGCGCGTCGGTGAGTTCCTGACCAACCTCAGCCTGCTCGCGACCCAGGAACTTTGACCAGTCAAAGAAGTGAATCTGCGTGCGTTGCGAATCGGTATCGTGCGAGGACCCGTCCACCACCGCGTCGGCCCGCGTGCTTTGCTGCTCACCAGAATCCGCTGTCGGCTGCGCGTGATCTGCGGCAGCTGAATCCGACTCGTCGCGCTCAGCGTCGGGGGCTTGCGGCACGGTGGTACGTGCGTGTGAAGCAAAAGAGGCGGTGGATGCGCCCGCTCCTTCAACGACGAACACCTTGCGGATCAACGCTGGTACGGGTAGTCGACGGTTCACCTTGCGCACAGCATCACTGGTGGAGGCAGGATCAAG
This sequence comes from Actinomyces sp. HMSC065F12, assembly GCF_001814535.1. NCBI lineage: Bacteria > Bacillati > Actinomycetota > Actinomycetes > Actinomycetales > Actinomycetaceae > Actinomyces > Actinomyces sp. HMSC065F12. Next base: position 102,709 of record NZ_KV816968.1, on the reverse strand, counting down.
CAGACGCATCATCAATGCGAACACGATGGTGACGACGAGGGCGACCGCCACGGCTTTCACAGCTGCGACCAGCCAACGCGCCACCCACTGATCGATCGGGGTGGAAGCCCCCATCAGCCAGATAGCCACACCACCGGCCAGACCCCCCACACCGGCGGCAGTGAAGTATTTGATATAGCTGGCGACAATCAGACCCGGGTTGACGTAGCGAATCTTTCGCGCAACCCAGAAGACGGCGATAAAGCCCTGGAGGAGTCGGCACACCGTTTCAGCTGCGCTGGCCCCGATGGTCCACCAGCCGGGTCCTGCCAGGAAGAAAACTGACCATCCGACGATGATCTGAATGATCGTCGGGACGATTCCCATCAGGAAAACAGGTTTGGCATCCTCGTAGGCGAAGAAGACGCGTTGGCTCATCAGCACCATGCCGGTCGAAGCAACGCCCGGCATCAGGGCGATCAACACTGCCGCGTAGGCGCGCACATTCTCCGGCGAGGCCATCGGCAACACCAGCTGCATGACCGGCACAGCTGCCGCGATCAAAATGGCTGCAGCCAGCAGCGTCAACAAGGTGATGACATTGACGCCTGTGTGGAAATTCCGCGCGACCTCCCGGTGATCATTTTCGGTGACCGCATTGGCCATCCGAGTGAAGATCGCGGTCGCCAGCGACACGGAGATCAATGACTGAGGAACCATGTACACCATGAACGCTGCCGTGTAGGCCACGTAACCGGCAATGGACGCGTCATGCAGAGTGGCCCAGTGGTCAGCCTGCGTAGCCAGGTTCGTCGTTGAAATAATGCCGATCTGGCTCACGCCGAGCGTGGCGAACGTCCAGCCGGCCACGCGTGAGGCGGACTTGAAGGACGTGCCCTTGAAATGCCAGTCGATGCGCAGCTTCACGTCAGCGTGACGCAGCGGTATCAGCAAGATCAATGCCTGGAGGATCACGCCGAGCGTGGCCGATCCGGCCAGCACCCAGAACTGAGAAGAGGTGAATTCTTCAATCGGGAAGACACCGTGGTGAGGGCCCCACAAGATCAGGAAGATGCTCAGACCCAGGATGGCGATGACATTGTTGAGCACCGGCGCCCACATATAGGGACCGAACATGCCGCGCGCGTTCAGCAATTCGCCCAGCAGGTTGTACACCCCATAGAAGAAAATCTGCGGCAAACACAGCAATGTGAAGGTGATGGTCAGTGCGCGGGCGGGACCCTCGTAGCTGGAGGCGAACAATGTCACCAGGAGCGGCGAGCCCACCATCATCACGATAGTGACGCCGAATAGGATCAGTCCGGCCAGCGTGAGGAGGCGCGAGACGTAACGATCCCCAGAACGTGACTTCAGTGCGCGCACGATCTGCGGAACGAGGACAGCGTCGATGACACCTGCCGCCAGAATGTTGTAGACCGTGTTGGGCAGCGTGTTGGCCACCTGGAAGGTCGCTGACACGGAGCCGGCACCTTCACCGATCGCGATGATCAGCAGCGCGGTTCGCACGAAT
>NZ_KV816968.1:0-101099 GCF_001814535.1 Actinomyces sp. HMSC065F12 | reverse complement strand
AGCGCGGTTCGCACGAATCCGAGGATGCGGGAGACCAGGGTGCCTGACGCCATGATGGCTGACGACTTCAGCAGGGACGTCTGCCTGGGGGCACGCGAATCAGATGCATCGTGTGACTGGTTCATGGTGTGTCTCCATCATCTGAGTGTGTGTGCTTGCGTCGCGACGACACTAACGGGTCGCGTGATCGCCACTGCGAGCGCACATTGCGAATCAAACCGACGCAGAACGCCACTGCAACCAGCCCCGCGATTGACCACGTCCCAATATCCTCCCACTGTGCGCGCAAACGTACCATGACGGACTGAGAGCTATCGAGTATGGTGCCACGCGGTGTGGCCACAATGTAGGTGACGTCGATATTCCCCGATCCGATGGCCTGAACTGGAACTTCGACGTTACCAGTGGAGTTCGCCTCGAGGGGCTGAGCGGCGCTGGGTGTCGCACGAAGACGCGCATCGTCAGGTTTCAGCGTTGCGGTGACGGTGATTGTCCACGGCAGCTTATTCGTCACGCGCACAGGGAACGCAGCCGTCTTGTTAATGACATTGATCGTCGCTGATGGTTCGGCATGGACCAGTGAGTACAGCTCGCTGATCGCTCCCTGCAGGTTCTTCGCCGCCTCAATGGCGTGATCATCGTCGTGTCCTGCACTGACGGCGTTGAGCATCGCCATGTTGACGACGCTCGTCAGCTGGTGGGGTTCGTCGAGTGCGGTCGCCAAGGCTGCAACCTGAGCGCGTACTTCGTTCAGCGTGTGCAGTGTGTGCTCCCAATGGTCAGGGACCTCAGGTGTGGGATGTACGTCTTCACGCTCGGTATCGGTGGGCTCTGACGTTGCAATCTCGGCGAAGGAACGCGGTGCCATCCAGTCCGACTGTGTCAGGGAGCGGATACGTGATACCAGTTCGGAGTTGACGGCGGTGTTGCGCGCCACGGTCACGAGCTGAGGTCGGGCGATATTGGGAAGCTGACGCGTGATCAGAGCACCCATTGCCTGGGCTGCCTGACGCGCATCCAGCTCATCGCTGTCTGTAGGCGCATCCCACGCCAGCAACTCCGTGAGCTCACGAGTCGAGGTCAGCACCGTGCGAGTCGAATCAGATGCGCCCTCCGTGTGGGTGTGACCATCATCAGCATCGACTTCGACGCGTGTCACGGATGTGAAAGAGGCGTCCTCGGGAGGCGCGACTTCACCGGCGGGTGCAATGATCGTGCGGCCAGTTGACTCCGGCAGCATGGACAGCCCGAAAGTCGATGAGCGTGGCCACAGCACTGATCCGATGACGCTGACTGACTGAGCTGAACCAGTGCGTGATGTGGTCGAATCTGCCTGACCGGCCTGATTGACGACCTGCTCGGGCGTGGACAGCGTGCCGAAAACGCTCATCGACTCACGCGCCAGTTCGGTCAGACGCTCATCGCCTAGCTCTTGCAGCCGAGCGGGGTCTGCATCCATGCTGGGCAGGGCAACAACCTGCCCCCCCGATCCGACGAGGGTGTCCAGTGCGCGCGAGACAAACGCGGAAGTTGCCGGTGAATGCCACCATGACGGTGTGGGGTACCTGGGTGAAGGCCAATGAGGAAACGGAGTCATCTCTGCTGGACCGGCGCTTCCGCTTTGAGGCTGATCGCCGGATTGAGAGCCTGCATCTGCCGCCGTGCCGTTCGCGCTGTCGGACTGAGTGCCTTCAGGTTGGCTGCTTTTACCGGATTGCGCCGGGGAGGCCGAATCAGAATCGGAACGGGCAGTGGATTGGGACTGGCTGGTCGGAGCAGTCGACTGCGGCTGGGCGCTTGTCCCGGCAGATTGAGCCTGGTCAGCGGTCGCAGTCGGTGAGCGCAGCCGCCCGTCGGCGTCAAGAATGCCGGTGCGCACAAAACTGGTCAACGCTTCAGGATCAACAGCCAGTGTCACGCCTGGTGTGCGGGCAAGTTCACTGAGAGCTTTCCACTGCTCCGTGGAGCCAAATGCCTGAGTCGACGTGAAAGGAACCAGCACCGATATGGGTGTCTGCTGACGCTCATAGTAAGAATCCCACACGACCACGGAGCGGTCCTCACCGTCTATATCACCCTCATCAGTGGTGGCCTGCGCCTGGACGCAAATACCGCGCGGCCCCCACTCAAAACTGTCATCCAGCGGCAGCTCCTCGGCGGGAACCGACAAGGTGAAACCCACTTTCTGACGCGGGCCAAGCTGCCTGTCGATGGTGCGTTCGGCTACCGGGATGCCGGCATCAGTGTGGCCCGAAAAGTATGCGCTCAGGTCAGGTGCCGCGACCGCTGAATGGACGGACATGAACAGGCGCAGCACAGTTGACGAGGTGGCCTGTGCACCCGAAAGGTTCGTCAATGTGCCCGACACGGTGAGCGTTGACGTGTCATCAAGGACAGTGGGTGTGATCGACGTGATCGACACCTGCAGATTGCCGCCCTCATCGGCTTCACCGAGCACGCTGGGGCGCGTGGTGTGAATACCGGACGGGTCACCCTCGGACGTGGAAGTAAAAGAAGCAACACGCGCACTGGTGTCAGTTAGTGGCATGCTCGAGGCACCCGCGGGCGCGCACAGGCACGCGGCAGTCACAATGGCAGTGACGACCGTGGAGAAAACGCGTGCGCGGCTCTTCATCACACGTCCCGGTACAAAAGATCCAATGCGATTCTGACGATACGACGCTCGTTCGGATAGGCGAGTTGGCGCATCAGCTGCTGCAAGGATACCCACGACGCGTCTTCAGCTTCGTGATCAGGGTCCATTTCCACGGTGATCGATCCCGACACGTAGCCCATGAGGAAGTGGTGCACCACCTTGTGAACACGCCGATCAGGAGAGGAAAACCAGTAGTCGATCGACGCGAGGTGACGAATGATCCGTCCGGTAATCCCCGTCTCTTCCGCAACTTCGCGCAATGCGGCTTCCTGAGCGGTTTCGCGTCCCTCCAGGTGGCCTTTCGGCAGGCACCATTCGATGCGGCCGGCCCGGTTACGTCGCGCAATGATCGCCGCGTAAGGGGTACCGTTGACAACATCGATAACGAGGCCGCCCGCCGATGTTTCTCCCACAATCGGCAGGCGGGAACTGGCAGAGTGATACGCCCGTATCGAGGCATGGTGGCGTGGGGGACGAGGTGTCCCCACACGGCGCTCATAACGACGGGCTGACATAGTTCCACTCTATTAGTCTTGGAGCGATGGCGGGTGACGTGACATTCCTGCGTCGCGGCTCCTGAGGTTTTTCGAGGCCTGAAAACGTGGCACTCTAGTACGTAATGGATACGCACAAGCACGGTTCCCACGCTGACCGCCAGCAACTGAAAGGACACGGTGTGAAGACACGCGCACTCGAGGGTGTCGGATCTCAGGACGTGCCAGCTTTGCTGGTCAACGCTCAACGCACATTCAGCCATCTACCTGCGCAAGTACTGGAAATGGCGCACCTTTTTGACGACGCTGGCCAGGAAATTGCGCTGGTGGGCGGACCTGTGCGCGACGCGTTCCTCGGCGTGACGCCGCATGACTTCGACTTCGCAACATCGGCACGCCCCGACGAAACCGAGGAGCTGCTCAGCAAGTGGGCCGACGCCGTGTGGGACATCGGCAAGAAGTTCGGCACGATCGGGGCACGCAAAGATCACATCGTTGTGGAAATCACCACATACAGGTGCGACGAGTATGACATCGGCTCACGCAAGCCTGACGTCACATTCGGAGACACGCTCGAGGGAGACCTGACGCGCAGAGACTTCACTGTCAACGCCATGGCGATGCGGCTGCCGACGATGGCACTTGTGGACCCTCACCACGGTCTTGACGATCTGGCCGACGGACGCCTGCGCACACCTGTCACCGCTCAACAATCATTCGACGACGACCCGCTGCGCATCATGCGTGCGGCGCGTTTTGCCGCCCAACTGGGCATCGACGTCGACATGGATGTGATGGATGCGATGGAGTCGATGGCCTCACGGCTGTCGATTGTGTCCAACGAACGGATCCGGGCCGAATTTGAACGCCTGATGGTCAGCCCGTACCCGCGGCGCGGCATCGAAGTCATGGTGCACACCGGCGTGGCAGCTGTTGTCATTCCGGAGCTGGACGCACTGGTCGATACGCGCGACGAACACCGTCGCCACAAGGACGTGTACGAGCACACGCTGACCGTGCTCGATCAGGCGATGGACCTGGAAACCGGGCTCGATGGCCCTGTGCCGGCACCGGACCTGATTTTGCGGCTGGCCGCGATCATGCACGATGTGGGCAAGCCTGCCACGCGGCGCTTTGAAAAAGACGGCACCGTGTCGTTCCACCATCACGAGATTGTCGGCGCGAAACTGACGCGCAAACGCCTCAAGGCCTTGACCTTTGACAGACACACAGTTGATGCGGTGACGCATCTGGTGGCGCTGCATCTGCGTTTCCACGGTTATGGCGAACAGGCCTGGACTGATTCGGCTGTGCGCCGCTACGTTGCTGATGCTGGTGACCAGTTGGAGCGCCTGCACCGCCTCACTCGAGCTGACTGCACGACGCGCAACCGCCGGAAAGCGATGCACTTGTCGGCCGCTTATGACGATCTGGAAGCACGCATCGCTCAACTACGTGAACAGGAAGAACTCGATGCGATCCGGCCGGATCTGGATGGCAGTCAGATCATGGAAATCCTCAACATTCCACCTGGCCGCGATGTGGGTCGAGCACGCCAGCACCTGCTGGACCTGCGCATGGAGAACGGCCCGATGGGTCAGGACGCGGCACGTGAGGAACTACTGCGCTGGTGGACCCGGCAGGGTGCCAGGGACTGAAACACCCGCCGGCCGCCCAAGGCACGGCGTTCGCACCGTAAAACAGTGGCCGGACTGTACACTGAATGTGAAGGGCGTCATAGCGCGGATCAGACGCCCTCGCGCCACGACAAAGGATGAAAGAAGCTCACGATGACGATTACTTCACCTGAAACGGCAAGTGCTGATATTGGCGTGTATGGAATGGGCGTGATGGGGTCGAATCTTGCGCGTAACCTCGCACGCAACGGGTATCGCACTGCGGTGACGAATCGTTCACCCGGTCGCACGCTGCGCCTCATGGACCAACATGGCGACGGATCCGAGGGCATCTTCATTCCCTCGGAAACCACCGAAGACTTCGTGAAATCGCTCGAAAAGCCGCGCGTGGCCATCATTATGGTGCAGGCAGGTGAGGCCACTGACTGGGTCATCGAACAGCTTGCGGACCACATGGACGAGGGTGACATTATCGTGGACTGTGGAAACTCCCTGTTCACTGACACGATTCGCCGTGAAAAGTGGGTGCGTGAGCGTGGGATGCACTTTGTCGGTGCTGGCGTTTCAGGCGGTGAGGAAGGTGCTCTGTGGGGGCCGTCCATCATGCCGGGTGGAACCGAAGAGTCCTACAAGCGCCTTGGCCCGATGTTTGAAACGATTTCCGCCCATGTGGACGGCGAGCCGTGCTGTACGCACGTGGGTGCTGATGGCGCGGGTCACTTCGTCAAGATGGTACACAACGGCATCGAATACGCAGATATGCAGGTCATCGCGGAGGCCTACGACGTGCTGCGCCGCGGCATGGGTGCTACACCGTGCGAACTGGCGGACATTTTCGACGAATGGAATGCGGGCGAGCTGAATTCGTACCTCATCGAGATCACGGCGCAGGTGCTGCGCCACAAGGATGCAAGCACAGGTGAGCCGCTGGTGGATATGATCGTGGACCAGGCATCGCAGAAGGGCACCGGCAAGTGGACCGTGCAAACAGCGCTGGACCTGGCAGTTCCCGTCACCGCCATTGCTGAAGCAACCTTTGCGCGCGGCGCATCCTCGCAGACCACGCAGCGTGAAGCCGCACAACACATGGAGGGCCACGCCCAGGAACTGAAGGTAGAACAGGCCGATCATGACTCCTTTGTTGAGGACGTACGACGCGCCCTGTTCGCCTCCAAGATCATCGCCTACTCACAGGGATTCGATGAGATCGCTCAGGGGGCATACGCCTACAACTGGACGATTGACAAGGCCTCTGTGGCGCGGATCTGGCGCGCAGGATGCATCATTCGTGCCACGTTCCTGTCCGACATTGGGCAGGCATACGACGAGGATCCCGATCTGCCTCTGCTCATGGCAGCCGAACCCTTCGCCTCCCGGATCGAGGAATGCATCCCGTCACTGCGCAAGATTGTGGCATTGGCAGCGACGCACGGCATTCCTACCCCCGTGTTCTCGTCGTGCCTGGCCTACTTCGACACGGTGCGTGCCGACCGACTGCCGGCAGCACTGATTCAGGGTCAGCGTGATTTCTTCGGCGCGCACACCTACCGGCGCGTCGATCGCGAGGGAACATTCCACACGCGGTGGGCTGACGAGGGCAAGCCCGAAGAACAGTGGGACTAGGCTCGGACCATACCCAGGTGTGATTCCCTTCATGGAAAAGCTGGGATTTCCATGTGAAACGAGGGGAATAGTGGCGCGGTTCATGGCGCGATCACCGTCGACATGCTTACGCTGAAGGGCAAGGCTCATAGAGACGGTGCCTGTAACGAAAGGTGAACGCGTGTCGAAAAACGGCAGGATGAATCCGGATGAGGCCAAGAACGGGCGTCACTCGTCCCGCTCATCGCACGGCACATCGCGAGGGGCGATGCGTCCCGATCCGGCATTCCCCAAGCGCGCAGCGCGACATGAAGGAACCCGTCGGTCATCCGCTTCCAACTCGTCGCCCGGGACTTCCAGGCAGGCTGGCTCCGCTGCGGCAGGCAATGCCGGTGGACGGAAAGGCGAAACCAGCCGGTCGAACTCACGCAAGACCAGTGGACGCACAGCGAATGGGCGCAAAAGGCGGTCATGGGGTAAACGCATCGGCCTTGCCTTCGTGTTCAGCGTCCTCGGCGTCATTATTGCCGGACTGGCATCCTTCCTGTTCCTGTACGCCACGTTGGATATTCCCAAGGCCGACCAGGTGGCCTTGGCTCAGACCAGCACCGTGTATTACGCGGACGGCACCTCCGAGATGGGGAAGTTCTCTGAGATCAATCGCTCCATTATCGACACGTCCACATTGCCGGACTATGTGGGGCAGGCCGTTGTTGCCTCCGAAGACCGCACTTTCTATTCCAACTCCGGAATAGATCTGAAAGGCATTGCGCGTGCCCTCGTCAATAATCTGAGAGGACTGCCGCGACAAGGTGGCTCCACGCTCACCCAGCAGTACGTGGAGCGCTACTACATGGGTGAGACTACTTCGCTGAAAGGCAAGGTCAAGGAAGCGGTCCTGGCGGTGAAGATCAACCGTGAGCAAACCAAGGACGAAGTGCTGGGCAACTACCTCAATACTATCTATTTCGGCCGGGGAGCCTACGGCATCGAAGAAGCCTCGAAAGTCTTTTTCGGACATCCGGCATCAGAACTGACCCTGTCAGAATCCGCGCTGCTGGCAGGGATCATCCCGGCACCATCGGCGTGGGATCCTGCAGAAGATCCTGATATGGCGCACTCACGGTGGGAACGAGTCATCTCACTGATGGTGCAGGACGGGTGGATCGACCAGGCGGAAGCAGATCAGCAGCAATTCCCGCAGACCATTGATTTCCAGGAGACGACCTCGTCAATGACCGGGACGACCGGCTACCTCCTGCAGCAGGTGCGTCGCGAGCTGGCCGAGACAGGTGCGTTCACTGATGAGCAGATCGATTCGGGTGGCCTGTCGATCATCACCACTATCGACAAGGCTCGTCAGGAAGCCGCAATCAATGCGGCCCAGATGATGAACGAGGTCGAGGGATGGAACCCTGATTCCATGCACGTGGCGCTGTCTGCCATTGACCCTGCAACGGGGGAGATCGTCGCTGAGTTTGCGGGCAGTGACTATCAAAAAGTTCAACGTAATGCGGTCACTGATGACATTGCACAGGCCGGTTCAACCTTCAAGCCGTTTACCTTGCTGGCGTATGCCGATCAGGGCGGCAGTGTCTACGATCAGGTTGATGGCAGTTCACCGCGCTCATTTGACGGCCTGGCTGAACCAGTGTCGAACGTGGGGAACACCTCGTGGGGTAATGTGTCGTTGATTAAGGCAACGTCCTATTCAATCAACACGGCTTTTGTGACGTTGAATGAGAAAGTCGGTCCGCAGGCGACAGTGGACACAGCCGTGAAGCTGGGAATCCCTGAAGACACGAACGGGCTCGATGCGACGCTGCTCAACACGTTGGGTGTGGCATCAACGCACAACATTGACCTCACCCATGCGTATGCCACTATCGCCAACGGCGGGACACGGATGAACCCGCATATCCTGCGAGAGGTGCGTGACTCTGTTGGCAACAAGGTCTACAGCGCGCAGCTTGAGTCGGAAAAGGTCTTTGATGCAGAGACGGTCAGCGCGATTATGCCGGCGCTCAAGGCAGTGATGGAGCCGGGTGGCACCGGTGAGAAGGCGGCAGTTCTGGGACGTGAAGCGGCCGGTAAGTCTGGTACGTCAGATGATCAGAAGTCCGCACAGTTTGTTGGAATGGTTCCGGGCCTTGTCGCCAGTGTCTCGATGTATCAGTCCGACGAGGCCGGCAACCCGGTTTCGCTGGATAACATCGGCGGCCTGTATCAGTTCCACGGAGGCGACTGGCCAGCTGACGTGTGGGTGAAATTCATGGAGGCTGCAACTGCTGACCTGCCTAACGGTGACTACTCGTGGTACACCGAACCGAACCCAGTTCAACAGAACACTCCACCAACGCCGACACAACCTCAGTCGGTCCAGCCCACCCAGCCGACTCAGCCCACACAACCCGAACCAGCTGAACCGACTCAGCCCAGCCAGCCTGGTCAGGGTCACGATGACGACCACGATACGGGCGGCTCTCAATCCTCCTAGGCGTCTGGCGCTGGTGGGCACGTGGGCCTAGCCGGTTGGCTATCCGACTGCATGAAAATCGAGCCGCACCCACAGTGTGGAAAAAATCCACTGCGCGGGTGCGGCCCGGTATGAATGTGCCCGGCGTCCCGGAGCCTCCTTACAGAAACGGAGTACTCATCGGAACGCCGGGATCACACTCGGTGGTGTGTCACTGTCACTCAGCGATGACGCGGACATGCAGGTTTGCAGACACCTCAGAGTGCAGGTTGACCTTGACGGTGTAGTCTCCCAGCGTCTTGATCGGAGCAGGGATAACGATCTTGCGGCGATCAATCGTCTGGCCGATCTGATCCTGAACGGCCTGAGCGATGTCGGCACTTGAAACGGCGCCAAAGAGTCGATCGTTGGAACCGGTCTTGCCGGAAACAGTCACGAACTTGACTTCCTGGAGCTGATCGCGCACGACGCGGGCATCGTCGACGGACGCGATTTCGCGCTTGCGGCGAGCACGAGCCATGTCGTCAATCTGGCGCTGAGCACCCTTGGACCATGCAGTGGCAAGGCCGCGAGGAACCAGGTAGTTGCGAGCGTAACCGCTTCTCACCTCGACAACGTCACCGGCTGAACCGAGCTTGTCGACATCGTGGGTCAAAATGAGTTTCGTTGTTGCCATCAGAAAAAGCCTCCCTATGAATCTCAGCGACCGGACGAAGAGTACGGCAGCAGAGCCATCTCGCGGGCGTTCTTGACGGCCTTGGCGATGCGGCGCTGTTCCTGTACGGATACGCCAGTGACACGGCGGGCACGGATCTTGCCGCGGTCCGAGATGAACTTACGCAGCAAAGCAGTGTCCTTGTAGTCAATGGATTCGATCTTGGCCGACTTCAGCGGGTTGGCCTTCTTCTTAATGGGCTTATTGCGAAGTTGAGGCTTCGCCATAGTGTTCTCCTTGGATCCAGGTAATCGCTGTGATTACCCCATACGAAAAATGAAGCGATAAGAATGCATTGCGAAAGCGCGTTGCGTCAGATCAGCGTCGCCCTCGTCAATTGAATTTAGAAAGGCGGCTCTTCACCGAAAGAGGACGCTCCCTCGGTGCGCCACGGATCGGAAGTGGACCCTCCGGCGGGCGCATTGTAGCTGCCTTGTTGCTGACCATATCCACCCTGGTAGCTGCCGGAACCACCTTGCGCGCCAGCGCCTGACTGGCTCTGGTATCCACCCTGGGAGTATCCGCCCTGGCCGGAATCGCCTCGAGGAATGCGGGTCACTTCAGCCTTTGCGTAACGCAAGGATGGGCCGACCTCGTCAACCTGCAGGGACAATTCACTGCGCTGCTGGCCATCGCGCGTTTCATAGGACCGCAAAGTCAGGCGACCCTGGACGATGACGCGCATGCCTTTGCGCAGGGTTTCGGCCACGTTCTCAGCCGCGTCGCGCCAGACGGAGCAACGGTAGAACTGTGTGTCTCCGTCGCGCCATTCGTTCGCACTGCGGTCGAACGAGCGTGGGGTCATTGCCACCGAGAAGTCGGCAACGGCTACTCCCGATGACGTGAAACGCAATTCGGGATCTCTGGTCAGGTTTCCGACGATTGTGACGACAGGTTCTCCAGCCATGTCAACTCCTTTGGTGGGTGGTCAAACGCTCTTAATTCAGCGTGCGTCAGGGCGCATCAGTTTGTGGCGCAGGATGGACTCATTCAAGCCCATCAGACGTGTTGCTTCCTGTGCAGCCTCAGGCGTTGCTGTCATGTTAATGACAACATAGATGCCTTCAGATTGCTTCAAAATGTCGTAGGCAAGACGACGCTTGCCCCAGACGTCCACCTTTTCGACGGAGCCGTCGCTGGCTTTCACAGGGGCCAGGAACTTTTCCATCATGGGGACGACGGTGCGCTCGTCGATCGTTGGATCGAGGATCACCATCAGTTCATATGTACGCACGTGTGTACCCACCTCCTATGGTCTTAGCGGTCACGGACTTTCCGTGACAGGAGGGTAATGCGTGGACAGTGTCCCTTATGCAGAACACGGTCCGAGTGTCTATTTTAGTCGCTTCGAGGCTCTCTTAGCTACCCCGCGGAGTGAATCTGTGCGGTCGAGTTCGCCACATCCAACGGCCGGCAAGGAGGCTCATGTTCAGTGCAGGTCGGCAATAGCGCGGCGCGGTGACCACCAGGTGCGCCACGCGTTCACGAGGCCGCGCACCCCCAGGAACACGTAACCGAAGATCAGCCACAGCGCCACCATTGCTATACCTTGATCCGCTGGGCTCAGTGCGTCATCAATGCGCTGGGCAGCCATCCATCGCTCCAGTGTCCACAGACACGGAAGGTAGACCACCATCATGAAGACACCGCCAAAGGCCAAGGTCTTGCCGTGCCCCGCGCCGATCAGGACGCCGTCAAGCAAAAACACGACCCCTCCCAACGGCATGGCGCAGGCGCTGGCAATCAGCGCCCATGTCGCAATGTGGTGCATCGATGGGTCAGAGCCGAAGAAGTGAGGCAAAAACGGGCTGGAAGCAGCGATGAGTACCGCGAGAATCAGGCCGACAGCTGCGCCCCACACGGTGAGTTTGCGCAGCAGGGTGCGCAGGTGCTCGCGGCGTCCGGCACCCAGATCGAAGCCCACCAATGCCTGCGCGGCGATGGCCAGCGCATCCAGTGCCAGCGCGGTGAACATCCACACGGCGTTGACCACCTGGTGTGCCGCCAAGGCGGTGACGGAAATGGAGGTGGCAACCATGAGGGTGGCGATGGTGGCGATCCTCATGGCGACGGTGCGCACGAACAGGGGAGCGCCGTCCAGAGCCGCATTCCAGATTCCCGCTCCTGATGGCCGCAAGGACACGTGCCGGCCTCGCGCTTTGGACAAGATGACGGCGACAAGGACGACAGCCATCAGTGTCTGAGCCAGCGCGGTTCCCAGTCCCGACCCGGCGATTCCCATGTCCAGCCCGTAGATGAACAGCGCGTTGAGGGCGACGTTGAGTGCTGCACCTCCGGCGGCAACATACAGCGGCGTGGTCGTATCGAGCAGGCCGCGCAGTGTGCCTGTGGCCGCCAGGACAACGAACATTCCGACCAGGCCGGGAGAGGCCGTGTGCAGGTAGGCGAGCGCGTGCGGCATGACGTCAGGTGAATTGCCCAGGGTTTCCACGAGCGCCCGACCGCCCAGGATCAAGCCGCATGCGGTGACAATGCCGCATCCGGCTGCCAGCCACATTGCTTCAATACCGGAGCGAATGGCGCGCACGCTGTCACCGGCCCCGAGTGCCTGTGCAGCGAGCGCGGTTGTGGAATAGGCCAGAAAGACGAACAGTCCGACGATGGTTTGGACGATGGTGGTGGCGGTGGCCAGGCCGGCCAGCTCTTCAGTGCCAAGGTGGCCCACCATCGCGGTGTCGATGAGGGTGAAGATGGGTGCTGCGACGAGTGCTCCCAGTGCCGGGATTGCGAGGGACAGAATCTGACGGGTCAGTGACCCTGAGGGGGTGGTGGGGGCGCTGTGAGAGGAGTGTGACGTGGATGAAACCGTACCTTTATGTTCATCTTGAGGGTCGCAAGAATTCATCTTCTGTTCATCCACTGATTACGCTCCTATTTGTTGTCCACACATTGTGCATAGATCTGTGGACAACCTGGTGGTGATGTTCCGCATGAAAACGCCTCTTGAGCGATTTGCATGGTGGTGGGGATCAGATCCCCGTCCCAACTTTATCCACATGTACTGTGGACGACCTGCCGAGTTGTCCACAGTCTATCCACACGTTATCCACATCAAGTGATCCTTGAGAGCTTCGCGTGAGGCGGAAAAAGAGGATAACCTCGCGTATGCGCGCACGAGCGGGCGCAGGCAATGGAAGGATTGGCAGGCCGATGGCGTCAGATTCAGATTTTGACCGGGTTCCACCGCAGGATCTGGATGCGGAGATTTCTGTGCTGGGCTCGATGATGCTGTCGAAAGAAGCCATCAACGACGTCACGGAAGAGATTCGCGGCTCGGACTATTACAAGCCTGCTCACGAAACTATCCACAACGTCATCGTGGATCTTTCCGGTCGAGGCGAACCGGCCGACGCCGTCACCGTGGCCGGCGAATTACAGCGTCGCGGCGAGCTGCAGCGCGTCGGAGGCGCCACATATCTGCACACCCTGATTGCAGCCGTCCCCACAGCGGCGAACGCCGGATATTATGCGCGAATCGTGCGCGAGCGATCGTTGCTGCGACGCCTCGTCAGTGCCGGTACACGCATTGTGCAGCTCGGCTACGCTGATGCCGGCGGCGACGTCGATGAAATCGTCAATCAGGCGCAGGCGGAAATCTACGCTGTTTCAGAACGTCAGGCGAGCACGGATTACCTGTCGATGTCGGACGTGTCGGAGTCCATCCTTGACGAACTTGAGGAAATTGAACGCAACAAGGACAAGCTCAAGGGCGTGCCCACCGGGTTTGCTGATCTGGACCGACTCACCCAGGGTCTCCACCCCGGTCAGATGATTATTGTCGCCGCTCGACCGGCAATGGGTAAATCGACACTTGCACTGGACTTTTGCCGCTCGGCATCGATCCGCCACGGTGTCACATCGGTGATCTTCTCACTGGAAATGTCGCGCTCCGAAATTGCCATGCGCCTGCTGTCGGCAGAATCCGGCGTCTTCTTGCAGAAGATGCGCGCAGGTGAGATGACCAGTGAAGACTGGAGGCGCGTGTCTGCCACCACGGCGAAAGTGTCCGAAGCTCCGCTCTTTATTGACGACTCGCCCAACATGGCGATGACGGAGATTCTGGCCAAGTGCCGCAGACTGAAACAGCAGCACAACCTGGGCCTCGTTGTGGTGGACTACCTGCAGTTGATGACAGCTGGACGCGAGATGGAATCGCGTCAGCAGGAAGTGTCCACGCTGTCTCGCCAGCTGAAGCTGCTCGCCAAAGATATTGAAGTTCCGGTCGTGGCTGTCGCACAGCTGAACCGTGGGCCCGAGCAGCGAACAGATAAGAAACCGATGATGGCTGACCTGCGTGAATCCGGGTCGTTGGAGCAGGACGCCGACGTCATCATGTTGCTGCACCGCCCGGAGTACTACAACTCCGAGGAACGCCCCGGTGAAGCCGACATCATCGTCGCCAAGCACCGTAACGGTGAAACTGCGACGATTCGCGCACTCTTCCAGGGTCATATGGCACGTTTTGCGAACTTCACGGGACGTGAAGAACCGGGCGCATAACCCCTTCACTTCATCAGGGTTTACCCTGAATCTCCCCTTGCCTTCGGTTTGGAGGGTAGCCAAGCGGCGCTGAGTGTTGCACGGTAGAAGGCAAGGAAGGAGAGTGAAACCTGATGAGCACACTCCGCGACACTTTTCGTGGCACCACACCTATGACCCCGACGCTGCGGTCATTCGACCAGACTGATCGTCGCCATGTTCAATGCACGAATGCGCGCCATATTGCCGCCCGTAGTCACACCGACACGACGATGATTGACGTTGAGGAAGTGCGTATGCATATGCGCATGCGGGGCGCTCGCCCTCGAACCACAATGCTGGCCGGAGGAAACTAAGGGGTACGGGCCACCCGCTGGAACACGTAATACGCGGGAATAGCAAGCAGGAACCAGACGGCAATGACGAGGTGATGGCGCATGTCGTCAGCCGGTGGGAACACAGTCATGAGCGTATTGGCCATCCCGTGGAACACCATGCACCACAGGACTGATCTGGTGAAGGCGACCAACAGTCCCAACCACGCACTGAGCGCGAAAGAGGTCAGTGCGAATGCCGCAAATGAGGATCCCTGATGCGGGTTGCCGTCGATCCACCACAGGGGGATATGCCAGCATGCCCATACCGCCCCTACAACGAGGGCCGCTACTAGGTCTGGCGCTATGAAATTGTGAAAGCGGCGCGCGAGCAGAGGCTGCATGATTCCACGCCAGCCCCATTCTTCATTGCCGCCGGCCACCAGCGTCACGACCAAGAAGATGGACACGATGGCGATCAATGAGGTGCCTGCCGAGTCGGCGGGTGCACTCCATCCGTGTGATGACAGCCAGAATGCGGCGACCTCAAGCAAAGCGCACAGGAGAAAATAAAGCGCAGCGTGCGGGGCACGACGGGTCAGAAAATGCGCGAGATTTTTCCACGAAAAACCACCCGGCAGGCACACGCAAGCGGCGATGGTCGGGCCGAATCCACCCAGAACAAACAACGCCATAGCGGGAATGTCGGTGGCGCGAAGTGATGTGAAGTGGACCAAGAGTGCTGTCGCGCCCCAACAGATCCATGTGATCGCGAATGTCGTGAGTAGATATGTCACAAGACGGCGCCACGGATTATCGCGCACGGCCCTGCTCCTTTCACGTGCAGCGTCGAGCGGGCCGGGCTCTTCGGCGCCTGTTTATTCCGATGAGAGTGTGAACTTGAAGGAGTAGCGCTGGGCATCGTAGTAGTGAAGGCCGTATTCAACTGCTGCGCCCGCACCGTCATATGCCGTGCGCTCCATTGTCAAAAGCGAGCTTCCAGTTCCTATGTGTAACAGATCCGCTTCGACCTCGCTGGCGTTTCGGGCACCGACAGACTGGGTGGCGGACAGCAGCTCGATGCCGCGCTCGCGGATGCATGAATACAAGCCCTGGTGCGCCAGATCTGTGAATGAGGGGGCGTAGCGAGCCGGCAGCAGATTCGTCATGATCGCCAGTGGCTTGTTGTCGATCCAGCGGCGGCGGGTGACGCGAACAATTTCCTCGTCGACGGTGCATCCGAGTTTGGCGGCGTCATCCTCGTCGGCCAGGAGAACTTCATAGCGCAGCACTTCGGTGCGTGGGGTGAAGCCGGCTTTTGTCAGGTCGTCGTTGAGGGAGGTCAGGGCGAGGGGGCGGCGGACGTGTTTGGGGGTGACGCGTGTGCCGACGCCACGCCGGCGGGTCACTAGGCCACGGGAGACGAGTTCCTGGAGTGCGCGGCGCGCGGTGGGGCGGGAAACGGACAGGCGGCATGCCATGGAGATTTCATCTTCGATCAGTCTGCCGGGTAGGAGGGTGCCGGTGGAGATGAGATGTTCGAGAGGTTCGGCGATCTGGGTGTACAGGGGCGTTGAACTGGTACGGTCCAGATCGATTGACAGCTCAAAGGGTTCGTCGAGATTTCCTTGGTCACTGGCCATTGTGGGTTCCTTCAGATCGTCTCATGATGGGTTCATGTCATTGAGCGAATCGTATCACCTGAGGACAAACGAATATTTGTTATGACATGCGAGGTTGGTCGGTGCGGAGCGCGGAAAGCCGATGGTGTCCGCCTTGACAGAGGCCTTCATGCTCTATATTGTTTTAGTGATTAACAAATTGAAGTGATGTGGCGACAGAGCTGCGTACGTGCACATGGAGGTGTCTTTACTATGAGTGAATTGTGGTCAAACGGTCCTATCCCCTTCGTCGGGACCGACGATCCGAAAGCGGGCATGGGATTCAGGTACTACCAGCCAGACCGCGTCGTTGCCGGAAAGACAATGGCAGAATGGCTGCGCTTTGGCGTGGCATACTGGCACACATTCAACCAGCGCTTGGTTGACCCGTTCGGAGATGGAACCGCTCAGCGTCCCTTCGACCGCTATACCGATCCGATGGAACTGGCACTGGCAAAAGTGGACTACGCATTCGACTTCTACACCAAGCTCGGTGTGCAGTACTTCTGCTTCCACGATCGCGACCTCGCTCCCGAGGGTGACACCCTGCGTGAGAGCAACAAAAACCTGGATAAGGTCGTCGACCGGATCGAACAGCTCCAGCGCGACACCGGCATGAAACTGCTGTGGAATACCTCGAGCCTGTTCACTAACCCGCGGTTCCTGTCCGGCGCTGCCACCTCGCCGTTCGCGGACATCTATGCGTACTCAGCCGGCCAGCTCAAGCACTCTCTGGAAATCGCGAAGCGACTGGGCGCGGAAAATTACGTCTTCTGGGGCGGGCGCGAAGGATACGAGAATCTGTGGAACACCGATCTCAAGCGCGAACAGGATCACATCGCCCGCTTCTTCCACATGTGCGTGGACTACGCCAAGGAGATCGGCCTGGACGCACAGTTCCTCATCGAACCCAAGCCCAAGGAACCGACGACGCACCAGTACGATTTCGATGCTGCCACGTCGATCGCATTCCTGCAGACCTACGACCTGGCCGATCACTTCAAGCTCAATCTGGAAGGTAACCACGCGAACCTGGCCGGACACACCTACCAGCACGAGATCCGCGTGGCGCGTGCCGCCGGAATGCTCGGCTCGCTCGATGCCAACCAAGGTGACAAGCTCATTGGCTGGGACATCGATGAATTCCCATCTGACCTGTACGAAACCACTGCAGTGATGTGGGAAATCGTCGACGAGGGGCAGATCGGGCCGCGCGGTGGACTGAACTTTGATGCCAAGCCGCGACGTACCTCGTTCACCGCCGAAGACCTGTACCTGGGCCACATCGTCGGCATGGATACGTATGCCGCAGGCCTGCTGGTCGCCGCCAAGATGCACGAGGATCGATTCATTGAAGAACTGGTCTCCACCCGATACGGGTCATTCGATTCTGGAATCGGTGCGACAGTTGAGGACGGGTCGGCAACCCTTGCCAGCCTGGAAGAGTATGCCTTCGATGTGCCGCAGGCTGACCTGATAAAGGCGGTGCGCTCTGACCACCTCGAATGCGTCAAGGCCACCATCAACAACTACATCATCGACGCGCTCGCGCAGGCCTGATCCGGCATCGCTCCGGTGGCACGCCGGGTGAGGTCGACAAACCGAGCCAACGTGCATACCAGACGGCCCATGAACTTGATTAAATGGTTCGTGGGCTGTTTGGTATGCCAAATGAGTTCGCGAGCCTGCTGCGTCGCAGCGATGGCACAGTCAAGAGTGTGTGATGAGGCAGAACGGCAATCACACATCCTCCCATAATTTGTACTGACAAAGTGTGACTGCGTGGTTATACTAGGTGGTGAGTGCGCAGGCCACCCTCGTCCTCATCGAAACAAGGGAATACGAGGTGGCACGGGCGCGGGAAGTGTGGCCATGACAGTGGTCGCGAACGATGACAATGACGAAGGAGCTGTCACAGGTGAATACAATTAAGCACTGGATTGGTGGTGCCGAATACGAAGGCACGCCGGTCAAGACTCTCGATGTCGAAAATCCAGGCACCGGTGAGGTGGTCAGCCAGCTGCTCCTGGCAAGTGATGACGACCTCAACCACGCAGTTGAGGTTGCAACCGAGGCGCAAAAAGAGTGGGCAGCAACGTCACTCGCCAAGCGCACCGCGATCATGTTCAAGATGCGTCAACTCGTCCTGGATCACCAGGATGAAATGGCCAAGCTGATCGTTGAAGAGCACGGCAAGAACTACTCCGACGCAATCGGTGAAATTCAGCGTGGACGCGAAACCCTCGACTTTGCCACCGCCATCAACGTCGCACTCAAGGGTGAGCATTCCGTCAACGTATCAACCGGCGTGGACATCTTCACCACCCGTCAGCCTGTGGGCGTAGTAGCAGGCATCTGCCCCTTCAACTTCCCGGCGATGGTTCCCATGTGGATGCACCCGCTGGCGATCGCTACAGGCAACGCCTTCATCTTGAAGCCCGCCTCGCCGACTCCGTCGGCAGCACTGCTGACCGCACGCCTCTACAAGGAGGCGGGCCTGCCTGACGGCGTGTTCAACGTCGTGTCCGGCAACCGCGACATGGTGCAGTCAATCCTCAAGCACCCCGGAATCAACGCGATCTCATTCGTTGGATCAACCCCGGTGGCACACATCGTGCAGGACACCGGTGTGACCCACGGCAAGCGCGTCCAGGCACTGGGCGGCGCCAACAACCACGCGATCGTGATGCCCGACGCAGATCTGGACTTCGCTGCACAGCACATCTCCGCCTCAGCCTTCGGTGCGGCCGGCGAACGCTGCATGGCGCTGCCGGTTGTTGTCGCCGTCGGTGGAATCGGCCCGAAACTGGCCGAGATGGTCAAGAAGCACGCCGATGCAATCAAGGTTGGCTACGGCATGGATGAGGGCGTCGAAATGGGCCCGGTCATCTCCGCCAAGGCAAAGGAACGCATCGTTGGCCTGATCGACGATGCGGAAAAGCGCGGCGCCACAATCGTGCGCGATGGCCGTGACCTGGTCATCGAGGGGTACGAGGGTGGTCACTTCGTGGGACCGACCATTATCGATGATGTTCCGCTGGATGCGCCGGTGTACACCGAGGAAGTTTTTGGACCTGTCCTGGCAATCGTCCATGCCGACACCTACGAGGAAGCGATGAAGATCGTGAACTCCAGCCCCTTCGGCAACGGTTCAGCAATCTTCACTAACGACGGCGGCGTCGCACGTCGCTTCACACTCGATGTTGAGGCCGGCATGGTGGGCGTGAACGTCCCGATCCCGACACCTGTTGCGTACTACTCCTTCGGTGGGTGGAAGGATTCGCTGCTGGGCGATACCCACATCCACGGTCCGGAAGGTGTCCGTTTCTACACGCGCGCCAAGGCGATCACGTCTCGCTGGCCCAGTGAGAAGACCTATGAGGCGACGATGTCGTTCCAGCGTGAAGAGTGACGCCGGTCTTCCCGTGCGCTGATCTTTTTCATTGACGAGGGCGGCTGTGCGCGGCACTGCTAGATGTGGTGTTGCGTATGGCCGTCCTCGCTATGTCTCATCGCGGTGGATGGCACATGGTCGCAGGACCTGGTCGCAACCTGGCATCGCACCCTTATTGGAATGCTGCATGCTCACCCGAGCAAAGCAAAAGGCGATACCGAAAGGTATCGCCTAGGTGAAGCCGCGTCAGCTGGACGCGATCGGGATCAGTCAGTCCTGGGTATCAAGAACACGCGTGAACAGTGCGTGTACTCCCAGAGCCAGAGTGCACAGTCCGGCAATCAGTGTGATAACTGGTGAAGCGGCGGCAATTCCGGCAACGAGGGCGACCAAGCTGATCACAAGAGCAACAACAAAGATGCGATACTGAGCCGGTGCTGACAGCTGAAGCGTCAGGGCAGGCTGTGCAATTGCATACGATTGAGTTGATGTCATGGTCTCTCCTGTTTATCTTCGTCGGCCATGCAGGAGACCCGATGACACACACCGTGCACCCGCACGGCATTGTGTTCAATCCGGTGGGGCAGATTCTTCCCCGTGGATCAATGCACTTCCATTATCTCCCGTTATCAGCACCGATGCTGGTTGAGTTGATCACAGTAATGAACGCGTGCTCACAGGGCCACGTGGTAGCGTGTGGTAGATCGAGTCCCCGTTGGCGTAGCTGATGCTGACGAGACTGATTCTTGCTAAATGGCGTACACATACTGGAAAGGTTCCTGCGTCGCAGTGCAGGGATACCTCTGTCGTGAAGCGTTCAGACTACTGACAACGTCACTTGATTTGCTGACGCCACATCCGATCTTTGGAGTAGACGAGATTGAAGGCTTTCAATCCAGTCGGGCTTGGCTTTCGTCGAAACGCTTGGCAATCAGAGCGCTGGAGCCCATGAACTCGAAGGGCACGTCATCAACATCCTTGTTCAGCACCTGGTCACACAACTCGATGGCTTCATCGAACAGGCTTAACGGCATGTCCATGGTCATATGGGAAATGAAAAGCCGGTCGTAGGAATCTGCAGTGCGCTCTTTCATGCTCAGCACACGGTCGCGGTATTCTTCCACAGACGTTGAATTGTGGTCCCACAGAAAGGTGCGCTGGTTGCAGGCGTCGCCGGTGATGAGGATTCTTTCTTCTGGGATAAGAATCGCAGTCATGCCGGGAGTGTGCCCGGGGAAGTGAAGGGCTTCCACGCATATTCCGCCCAAGTCGAAGATCTGACCGTCGGTGAGATCTTCGAAGTTCAAGGGGTGAGGTGGCACAAAATCAGAGTCGTTCATTCGCGGTGATGCATCACCGACAGACAAGTCGATGTATTCACGGCGAACTTTCAGGACTGCCATTTCGTCGTATACCGGCACCTCCAGAGAATTCATGTAAACGTTGTCAAACTCTGGACCGCCCATTGCATGATCGACATGGCCATGAGTCAAGATGGTCACGATCGGCTTTTTCGTCAGACGTTCGACGAAAGCTCGCAGGCCTCGTATTCCCAATGACGAATCGATGAGAGCAGCGCGCGTAGCACCCTCCACCAGGTAGAGGAGTTCACCAGTCAATGTGCGAATAGCGGTCACACGGTTTGTGACACGTTGTGCGGAGAAGAAATCAGCCATGGTGATTTCACCGAACCTTTCGAATAAGCGGGGTGGTCACGCCCTCCGAGAATTGAAGACACGTCGCCATGGTGGAGCATCGTCGCACTTTTTGGTCCATTCAGCGCCCAGGCTTCGGTTCATGCCAACGTTTCGGCATCAACCGAAAATACACAAAAACCTCCAGCCAACCCGAATATCACCCGGATTGACGTGGAGGTTAGAGATGAAGGCCTGTCGGCCTTACTCCTCGACGCGTTTGATGTGCTCGGCCTGCAGACCCTTCGGGCCCTGCGAGACCTCAAAGTCAACCTTCTCACCCTCGTTGAGAGTGCGGAAGCCTGACGCCTCGATTTGTGAGTAGTGAGCGAACACGTCAGCAGATCCGTCATCGGGAGTGATGAAGCCGTAGCCTTTGTCCGCGTTGAACCATTTAACGACACCAGTGGTCATGAAAGCGCTGTCCTGTCTACAAAAGCCCCTGCGCAGGGGAAAAACCTCGATCCCGGTTGAGACCGACACAGTTTCATGCCCACCGCAAAGCGGAACATAACGACTGCGACATCAACGCTACCGCACATTGGGCTAGAAAAAAGGCAACACAGGTCACAGCTCGGTATCAGTCGACACGGACGCGTTCCGACGCGACTCATGTTTGAGGATCTGACGGGGTACCAGCTTGAGGGGCTCGACGCAACCCTCATGCAGGAGCTCCGATGCCTCATCGTGTGGAAAGTCTGCCGCGTACCTATCGCCCACCGCCCGCCAGCCGAAGCCCCCACCCCGCCTCAGTCCAGCAGAACCCGCGGCCATGCATCCCCACTCACTGCCGGCCATCCGCTGCCCGGCGCTTGGCGTCTGTCTCTGACGGCATGGGACTTTCGTCGGATCCTGGTGTGTGAACCACTTCATAAAGTAGGTGCGGAGGTATAGACGCAATGACGCGACCCCCGTCCGATGACATGCCGCACGCTGACACGCCGCATCCTGACGCGGCTCACACCCACACCCAGCCCAACCCAGCCACGCCAACTTCGACGTCGAAGCGTTCGCGTGGCACACGAAAACAGGCACACGCCAGGCAACGCCCGAGGCGTTCACCGCGCCCCGAATCAGGGCGCCCCGCAACCCTGACCCGCAGCAAACTCGTCGGCCGCATCATCGCGGCCGCTGCCCTTGTGACATTCCTGTTCGTCCAGCTGCCCGGTCTTGATGCGAGCGGCTCACGCATGTTCGGCATTTTCATTGCAGCCATCGCACTGTGGGTCACCGAAGCTATCCCGCTGGCCGCAACGGCAGTTGGCGTCATCTTGATGGAAGTACTCCTGATCTCCAACCAGGCAGTGCTCAGCGTCTCGGAAGAAGCGCCCGCCGCAACCGCCATCTTCGGCTCATTGGCCAACCCCGTCATCATTTTGTTCATGGGCGGATTTATGCTTGCCGACGGAGCCGCCAAATACAACGTTGATAAAGCGCTCTCCGCTCTCATGCTCAAACCCTTCCTGCGTAATGCGCGCATGACCGTCATGGGGGTCATGATGATTACCGCGCTGATGAGCATGTTCATGTCGAACACCGCCACCACCGCCACCATGTTCGCTGTCATGATGCCGGTGATTACAGCCTTGCCGAAGGGACGCGCGAGAACCGGCCTTGCGTTGTCGGTGCCGGTGGCCGCCAATGTCGGTGGCATGGGAACACCTGTGGGCACCCCTCCCAATGCCATCGCTCTGGGCGCCCTTCAAAACCACGGCATCCACGTCACATTCATTGACTGGATGCTGGCCGCAGTTCCGCTCATGCTTGTTGTACTGGTCATCGCCTGGCTGTTCATCGTCTGGCGATATATCCCCTCCGACGTCAAGTTCGACGTCGACACATCCGCAACCTTCGAGCGCACCCCGAAAGCCATCATGTTCTACGTGGTCGCCATGATCACGATCGGCCTGTGGATGACTGAATCGCTCCACCACATTTCCTCCAACACAGTGGGCTTCATCCCTGTCGCCGGTCTGATGATCCTGGGTGTCATGGGCGGCGACGACGTCAAGAAACTCGACTGGCCAGTACTGTGGCTGGTCGCAGGCGGTATCGCCCTGGGAGCGGGAGTGGGAGCAACCGGCCTGGACGAGTGGCTCATCGGCTCAATCTCCTGGCAGGCAATCCCGATGGCGTTACTCTTGCTGACTCTGGCAGCAGTGGGCTGGGTGACCTCGAACGTTATCTCCCACTCCGCGTCCGCCAACTTACTCATCCCGATGGGGATGGGGCTGGCAGCAACGGTCAGCACGTCCCCGAGCCAGATCGCGGTTGTCCTGGCTCTGGGATGCTCGCTGGGAATGTGCCTGCCGATCTCCACCCCACCCAACGCCATCGCATATTCGACAGGCACGACACCCACCCCCGAAATGGTCAAAGTCGGCATGGTTGTCGGCATCAGTGGCGTCCTTCTGCTCGCCTTCGTCGCTCCGCTCACGTGGCGCGTACTGGGGGTGCTGTAGGTGATTGACGAGGGCACCCCATCCGCACTCCATCCGCGGCACGCAGATGCCTGCGCCATCCTGGTGATAGGCGACGGGTCGGACGGGATTGCCGCGACACTGGTTGAGGACTTAACGGGTGCTTTCAGCCATATCGAGGTTCGCTCAATGGCCGACATCGACGGCATTGACGCCGAATGCGCATACCTGGCGCGCAGCCGTACGCGCCTCGTCCTGGGATTTGTCACCAGCGAGGTCGGCTCTCTTGACCGCGCCTTCGAGGCACTGAAGGCATACCCGTGCACGCAGCACAATGAATGGGTGGTGGTGACGCGCAGCCGCACGCACACCGACATGAGCCGCGCCCTGGCCTCGGGGCTGCTGGCATCTGTCATCTCCGTGCCGTGGACCCTTCCGACGCTGGTGGCGCAAAGCTACGGTGCGATCACGCGGCTGCTGTTGCGCTATGAAATGAACGAGGCCGAACGTGAACGAATCGCCGGCCCTGTTCCCGACAATGCCGTGCGAGGCCCTGTGCTCTTTGGCCTTGACCACAGTGAACGGGAAGTACTGAATGACCTTCTGGCCGGGGCTGAACGAATCCTGGGGCCGCGCCCCATCCTGGAGGTTGGCCCTCATACCGATCTGACCACGCAGGGTCAGCCCGTGCGCGCTGTGCACCTGGTACTCGACGGTCACGTTGCCCTGCACCGCGATTCCGACCAGGGTGACATTCTGCTGCACCATGCCACATCGGGACCCCTGATAGGGTTGGTGTCCCTGGCGCGCGGCGAAAACGCATTCTTCACGTCGACGACCACCACGCCGGTCAAGGTAGTGCGCCTGACCAATGAACAACTCCAGCTGGTCATCGCTGAAGATCCTCCGATGGCGGCGACGTTGGCTGCCCTCGCCATTCAATCCCTGGCCCGCCGCCTCGTGCGCGCAGAATATCTGCACATCGAAAACCGCGTCCTGGTTGACGACCTGCGGCACACGCGCGCAGAACTTGTGGAGCGAGCCCGTTACGCCATGCTCGGTGAACTCAGCGCCGGCATCGCGCACGAACTGAACAATCCGATCACCGCGGTGGACCGGGCTGCCGACCATTTGCGTGACGACATCACAACGCTGATGGACAGTGCCTACGCGGACCATGACCCCAGTGACAAGCTGCGCGCCGCTCATGAAGCCATGACCCGCGCGCTCGACGCACATCCGCGTTCCACCGCCGATGAACGCCGACTGGTCAGCGAATTCATGTCGGAACTGAAAGTCAGCCGCCAGTTCGCTCGCCGCCTGGTGCGAGCAGGAGTACACGATGTGGCAACTGCGCGACCTCTTGTTGCGGCGTCAGCGCCTCCCTCGTATATGACGATGGTGGAGACCGGCGCGCAGATCGGATCCTCGCTGCGCTCGCTGACGGTGGCGGCGGGGCGCGTGGTGCAGTTGACCGATTCCCTGAAGGGCTACGCGCGGCCTGATGGTACCGATGCGCGCATCGTTGACGTGCGTGAAGGGATCGAGGACGTATTGCGTCTGACGGCGCACCGCCTACGCCACGTCGAGGTGCTCCGTGATTTCGAGGGCGAGCCGCTCGTGGTGGGTCATCCGGCCAAACTCGAACAAGTGTGGACGAATGTGTTGGTCAACGCGGCTGAAGCATTCGAAGACGAGGACGAAGCCGATGCCTACGCCCAGCCGGCGCGCGGAGATGAGCCACCGAGTATCACGGTCAGTGCGCGCACAGCAGGGCCGGATGTGGTGGTCGACATCGTGGATAACGGTCCGGGGATTCCCGCCAGCGTGCTGGCAAAAATGTTCGAGCCGCATTTCACCACCAAATCGGGCCGCGTTCGTTACGGTCTGGGCATGGGGATGTCGATCTGCCGGTCGATTATCACAGACGCAGGCGGCACCATCAACGTGGCATCTCAGCCCGGACGCACACAGGTCACGATACGTCTGCCGAAAGCTGCCGACCACGAGGGCGGCCCTACCCACAGTGAACACAAGGAGAGATCATGACGTTAGCTGTTCTCATACTGGAAGATGAAGCGGAAGTGCGTGACGCTCTGGAACGCGACTGTGACGAGTTCTGGGACACGCTGCGACTGGAGACTGCCGAAGATGTTGACGATGCATGGCAGGCGATCCGCAGCATTGACGAAGACGGCGATGAGCTTGCGCTGGTCCTGGCTGACCACCGTCTTCCCGGACGGAACGGCGTGGACTTCCTGATCGACATGATGGATGAGCCCTCCACGGTCAATACGCGGCGCGTCCTGGTGACCGGTCAGGCCGATCAAAGCGACACGATCCGCGCCTTGAATGAAGCCAGTCTGGACTATTACATCGCCAAGCCGTGGGTACGTGATGAGCTGGTGGCAACGGTGCGCGACCAACTGACCACCTATGTCCTTGAATCAGGTGTTGACCCGTTGCCGTACATGCCCGTGCTGGATGCGGTTCGTATTATGGATGCCATGCGATAGTCCCCGCTCACAAGGAGGCGTCATGGATATTGCAGTGATCGGGTCGAACAATGTCGACCTCATTACCTACATCGATCGCATGCCCACCGAAGGGGAGACGCTCGAGGCGCCCTCGTTCCAACTGGGGTGCGGTGGCAAGGGGTCGAATCAGGCGGTGGCCGCTGCGCGCCTGGGATCGCGTGTCCTGATGGTGACCTGCGTAGGTGATGACATTTTTGCCGACATGACGGTAGAAAACTACCGCAATAACGGCATCGACACAGACCACGTCAAGCGTGCGCACGGCACGTCGGGTGTGGCGCCGATCTTTGTCGATCCACACTCGCGCAACTCCATCCTGATTGTCAAAGGCGCCAATAACGACCTGACTCCTGAGGACGTGGAGGCCTGCCGCGAGCAGATTGCACAGTGCGCACTGATCGTCTGCCAGTTAGAAATCCGTCTGGATACGGTCTATGTGGCGATTGCGCTTGGCGAACAGGTCGGTGTACCCGTGCTGCTCAATCCCGCTCCCGCCAGCCCTGATTTCAACTTTGACTGGGCGCGGCGCTGCACCTACCTCATGCCTAACGAAAGTGAACTGACACTGCTGACCGGCATGCCATGTGACAGTGATGAAGGTGTTGAGGCTGCGGCGCGCACCCTCGTTGAACACGGCTGCCGACACGTCATCGTCACGCTCGGGTCACGCGGGGCGTGGTGGTTCACGCGGGCCAACGAGGGTGGCTTGCGCGTTGTCAGTCAGCGTATTGACGCACTCCGTGTGGATCCGGTGGATACGACTGGAGCAGGGGACGCGTTTATCGGAGCCTTTGCGCACCGGATCGTCCACGGCGATGCAATTCCGGAGGCTCTGGAGTACGCCAACAGCTATGCGGCAATGTCGGTGCTCAAACGCGGCACCCAGTACTCATATGCCACAGCCGACGAATTTGACCGGTGGCGTGCCCAACGCACGCAGTGAGACGCGAGTGCTCGTCTGCGCGCAGTAAGGCGCGAGCGGTCCTCAGCACTCAGTTGGGGGATGAGCGGCTATGACGGGACTACGACGCAGAAAGTGTGTCCCGGAGCGGCCCAGCCCGCCGGTCACTCGGGCCGAGTGGCATCTGCCCACACCTGACGCCACTTGTCGGCCAACGAGTCAATGTTTTCGTGCGCGTTCAGGCCGCTTGGCTGGGGAACAACCCACAGGGATATGCCGCGCGGCCAGTTGTCAATCGTGTCAGCATCTTGCTGCCCGAGCTTCGCGTGAGGTTGCCTGAACGCCGTGCGGTACGCGGTAATTCCGGCGATGGCAACGGCGCGTGGATTCAGGTCGCCAACCCGAGTCACCAAGTGGGCAGCGCCCTCGCGCAGTTCATCGCGGCTCAATTCATCTGCGCGTGCAGTGGGCCTGCCGACCAGGTTCGTGATGCCGATTCCGCGTGACAGAATATGTTTCTCATCTTCGGCGCTGAGGCCGCAGGACGCATCGATCTCATAGTCAGTCAGGCCCGCTCGAGCGAGAGAGGGCCAAAAGCGGTTACCCGGTCGCGCGAACGGTGCATTAACGGCCGCAGTCCACAATCCCGGATTGATTCCGACGATCAGGAGCCTCAGCTCAGCTCCACCGCAGTGCGGACCAGGGAGCACATCGTCAAGAGCCAGAGGATCATCGGTGGCAAAGTACGCCAGATCACTCTGGTGTGGCTTGCGTCCTCCCAGAGGCGACGGTCGGCGTAAAGACTTCATCGCTAGGGCCGTCAGGCACTTTCCTGCGACCGTTCCACGCGTGCTGTCCACGCCATCGGATCATCGACGAGGTGCTGTAGGACTCGGTGTGCAGCGCCGATCGTGGCAAGTGAAGCAGAGTGCTCGGCAATGCGGATTTCAGAGGGGCTGCCGGCAGAGTGGAGGACCCGTGTGCGCAATTCAGGCAGTGCCCGTTCGCGCAGTTCAGAGCCAATGTCAGCGACGGAGCCGCCCAACACCACCAAAGGAATGTCGAGCATGTTGATGACGGCAGACAGTGTGCGCCCCAGAGCGGCGCCACCCTCGTCCAATGCAACGCGGGCAGCAGCGTTGCCAGCTTGAGCAGCAGCGACAACATCGACATTTGTCGCGCCGCGTGCCAGACCTGCGCGCTCTACCAGTGCGCGCTGGCCGATGTAGGCTTCCAGGCATCCCGTCGCGCCGCATCTGCATGTCGGGCCGGCAGGGTCGGTGGAAATATGTCCGATTTCGCCTGCCCATCCGTGCGAACCGGGCAGGAGAGCGTGGTCAATGATGATGCCTGCGCCAATACCGACTTCACCGGACACGTAAACGAACGAGGGCGGCCCTGATGGGACGCCAGGTTGCGGACATGCTACGGCCCACGCTGCCAGGTCGGCCTCGTTCGCGACGGTGACGACACCCAGGTGGGACAGCGGTGCGAGCAGCGTGTGTAACGGCAGGTCGCGCCACCCCAGGTTGGGAGCGAGGATCACAGCCTGAGCGGAAACTATGCCGGGCACGGCCAACCCGGTTCCAAGAAACAGTGTGTCGCCTTCTGTCGCGGCATCGGCTTGCGCTTTTACCCGGTCAGCGAGCTCCCCCAGAGCGCGCATGGTCTGCTGCGGATCTGAGTCTGAAAAGTCGCCTTCCTGCACGCCTTCTGCCACGATCTGCCCTGACAGGTCCACGATGCGTGCAGCCAGGTAGGAGACGTTGACTTCCAATCCCAGTGCGGTCGCATATCCTTCCCGCGGGGTCAGGCGCACCGCTGGCCTGCCTCGTCGAGCATCAGTTGACGGGTCGAGTTCGGTGACCAGGTGAGCCGAGATGAGCTCGTCCACCAGGCGGGAGACTGTTGCTCGCGTAATGCCAGTTGTCGCCGCGACCGAGGCGCGGGTGACTGCTCCGGGATCGGCCAGGATATAGCGAAAGACGAGGGCGAGATTCATGGCGCGCAACGACTGAGCTTTGACGCCGCCGTTGCCACGTGAGGATGTGCGGGCACTGCGCGGCAGGGAGGTGAGGCGTGATGAGGACTTATGTGCTCGGGTCATTGTTCTCTCACATTCTGGTTATGTGTCAGCGTCGCGACGTGGCCTTATGGGTTGACTATACTCGCTCACACCGCTATTTTGTTTAATAACGAAACACAATGGGGTTCTCGTGCACGCCACGCCTCTTCCAAGCAGCGTGAAATTATTCAACATGGAACAAGGAGCTGAACATGACGATGTATGGACCGTACGTTGCGGGCGTGGATACGTCGACCCAATCATGCAAAGTTGTCATCGTGGACGCCCTGCGCGGAACGGTTGTGCGTGAAGGTAAAGCGACGCACCCTGACGGCACGGAAGTGGACCCGCAGGCTTGGTGGGACGCGTTCAACGAGGCCGTCAAAGCAGCAGGTGGCCTGGAGGACGTGGTGGCGCTGTCCGTGGGCGGACAGCAGCACGGCATGGTGTGCCTGGACAAAGATGGAGAAGTCATCCGACCCGCCCTGCTGTGGAACGACACGCGTTCAGCCGACGCTGCTCGTGACCTTATTGCCGAATACGGCGAGGGTGACGAGGAAGCCGGTGCCGCGTGGTGGGCTGATGCCACCGGATCAGTGCCCGTTGCCTCGCTGACCGTGACGAAGCTGCGCTGGCTGGCAGACCACGAACCTGAGAACGCGCGCCGTATTGCAGCTATTTGCCTGCCGCACGACTGGCTGACGTGGAAAATCATGGGAACCGGTCGACTGGAGGATCTGCGCACGGACCGCTCCGATGCGTCGGGTACCGGTTACATGGACCGCGCTACGCCAACCTACCGCCGCGACATCCTTGCCCACGCGTTGCGCATCGACGAGGACGTCGCACGATCCATCATCTTACCGGAAATCCTCGGACCATGGGACGTGGCCGGACGTGGTGATGAGTCGCGAGGCTGGGGTGAGATCATGCTGGGACCAGGGTGTGGAGACAATGCGGGATCAGCGCTGGGTGTCGACCTCAAACCCGGTCAGGCTCTGCTGTCACTGGGCACATCCGGAGTTGTTGCCGCCGTGTCAGATCACCCGGTTGCTGACCATTCAGGACTGGTGACCGGCTTTGCCGATGCGACAGGAAACTGGCTGCCATTGGCGTGCACGCTCAATGCCTCGCGCATCATCGACGCAATGATGGCGGTGATCGATGCGGGTTACGACGAGTTTGATAATCTTGCCTTGAGTGTGGACGATGCCGCGGGATTGACTTTAGTGCCCTATTTCGAGGGCGAGCGCACCCCGAACCTGCCTGATGCTACGGCTGAGCTGAAGGGCATGACTCTGAAGAACTCGGATCGCGCTCACGTGGCACGCGCAACGGTGGAAGGACTGCTGAACTTGATGAAGTTCGCTCTGGATGCGGTGCGCGCACTGGATGTGAAGCTCGAACACGTGATCATGGTCGGCGGCGGAGCGAAATCGCGCGCCGTCCTCGAACTGGCCGAAGAATTCCTCGGCGCAACAGTTACGGTACCCAAGTCGGGAGAATACGTAGCGTTGGGCGCCGCCCGTCAAGCAGCGCGCGTGATGGAACGCGCAGGAAAGGCACAGTGATGACGCAGATTCCACAGACCATGAAAGCCAACGTCCTGATTCGCCAGGGTCTCATTGAGATGGAGGAACGACCGGTTCCGACACCGGATGCGGACCAGGTGCTGATTCGCGTGGAGTCGGTGGGGGTGTGCGGCTCGGATGTGCACTACTACCACAAGGGCCGCATCGGTGACTTTGTGGTGAACGAGCCGATGATCCTGGGGCACGAAGCTTCCGGAGAGATTGTGGCCGTGGGCGATGACGTGGATCCGGCCCGCATCGGCCAGCGCGTTTCCATCGAGCCGCAACGGTGCTGCCGAGTGTGCGAATACTGCAAGCGCGGAGAATACAACCTGTGCCCCGATATCGAGTTCTACGCGACGCCGCCCATTGACGGAGCCTTTTGCGAATATGTCCTGATTCAGTCCGATTTCGCCTACGAGGTTCCCGACTCCATTTCGTGGGATGCGGCAGCCTTGATGGAACCCCTGAGCGTGGGTATTGCCGGAATCCGCAAAGCCCACGTGAAAGTGGGTGACCGCGTCTTTGTTGCCGGCGCAGGTCCGATCGGTGCGATCGTCATCCAGGTTGCGCGGGCATTTGGCGCTGCCGAGGTGGTCGTCAGTGATCCTGTTGAAGGTCGGCGCGATTTGGCACTGTCGCTGGGAGCAACCCAGGCTGTTGAGCCAGGTGACCCGGCACTAGATGGTCAACACTTTGACGCGTTCATCGACGCGACGGGCGTCACTGCAGCTGTGCAGGACGGCATCATGCGCCTGGCGTCTGGCGGCACCGCAGTGCTGATTGGTATGGGTGACGATGACATGTCACTGCCGGTTGGATTCATCACCGCGCACGAAATCAACGTGACCGGGATTTTCCGTTACAACAACACGTGGCCCACAGCCATCCACCTGGTAGCCAGTGGAGCGGTCGACCTGGATCGCCTGTGCACTGATCACTACGCCCTCGACGAAGCTGACCAGCCCATCATCAACAAGCCCGCGCCGACCACGCTGAAGTCGATCGTCCATCCCGGACAGATGGCACAACACTAGGAGCCTGAAGCAGGGCTGGCTGAGGGGCTGTTCATGCGTGAAACTGCGTAGTGAAAAGCCGTAATTCATGAATAGTGAATGAAAGGAAAGAGCCTTGCAGCAGGCGTTTGAAAAAGACGGTCTAGGACTACGGTGGCGTGGTGACGGAACAACACTTTCAGTTCAGCCTTGGGGAAAGGACGCAGTCCGTGTGCGTTCACGACTCATGGCAGATGTCATCGAATCGAATTGGGCTCTGCTTGATCAACCTGAAGATCAGGAATCGAGCGTCGAACTCAAGGGCGATGAAGCTGTACTCGAGGTCGGATCGCTACGCGTCATCTTGCGTCAAACTGCGATGTGTGATGGAAAAGTTGGGTACGAGACTTTCCATTGCAGTATCAGTTTTGAGAAAACGGATGGAACACCACTACTGCGTGAAAGGGATCGGGGCGGGTCTCTCGACTTGAAGGCTCGCGATCTGCGTCCCGTTCTTGGCGGCGATATCTCCCTGACAATGTCGTTCGAGTCTCCAGAAGAAGAGCATCTGTGGGGAATGGGCCAGTACCAAGAGGGTATCGGTGATCTCAAGGGAAGCACTCTTGAACTTGCTCATCGCAACTCCCAGGCGAGCGTTCCTTTTGTGATTTCCAGCAAGGGCTACGGCTTCCTGTGGCACAACCCTGCCATCGGGCAAGTAAGCTTCTCATCGAACGTAACTCAGTGGTCAGCAGAGCGCTGCGATCAACTCGACTACTGGATCACGGCTGGAGACAGCCCTCGGGAAATCAGTAAGGCATATGCCGCGGCAACCGGATTCGCTCCTATGATGCCAGAACACGGACTGGGGTTCTGGCAGTGCAAGCTCCGTTACTGGAACCAGGAGCAGCTCCTTGAAGTCGCGCGAGAACACAAGCGTCGTGGACTGCCCTTGGACGTCATCGTGATCGACTTTTTCCACTGGCCCCACATGGGAGATTATCGCTTCGAGGAGGAATTTTGGCCGGATCCTCAGGCAATGGTTGATGAACTCCATAGCATGGGCGTTGAGCTCATGGTTTCGGTGTGGACCCAGGTTGCGCACGCATCCGAGAACTGGGATGAGCTGAAGAAGAACAACCTGCTGGCACGGGCAGAACGCGGCCTAGATGTTCATATGGCGTTCCAGGGACCGAGCGCTTTCATTGACATGACCAATCCCGAGGCAAGAAAGTTCATCTGGGAGAAGTGCAAAGAAAATTACGGCAAGTACGGCATCAAGATTTTCTGGCTCGATGAGGCTGAGCCCGAATACGGTGCCTACGACTTCGATAACTACCGCTACAACGCTGGCCCCAACGTCAAGGTCGGAAATATCTATCCGCAGAACTACGCCAAAGCGTTCTACGACGGACTGGTTGAATCCGGCACTGACGACGTTGTTAACCTCTTGAGGTGCGCCTGGGCGGGCTCTCAGCGTTACGGTGCTCTTGTGTGGTCTGGTGACATTAGCTCAACATGGAAAGACCTGCGGTGCCAGGTTGCTGCGGGAATCCACATGGGTGCCGCAGGAATCCCGTGGTGGACCACCGACATTGGCGGCTTCCACGATGGTGTCATCACAGATCCGAAATTCAAGGAACTTCTCATCAGGTGGTTCCAGTTCGGAGCTTTCTGCCCGGTGATGAGGCTGCACGGTGACCGACGGCCAGTTGAAGAGGTCAGCTCCAAGGATGGCTCCTACAGACTGCCCAGCGGTGCTGAGAATGAACTCTGGAGCTTTGGAGACGACGTGTATGCCGTGCTTGAGAAGTATATTCATCTGCGAGAAAAGCTCCGCGACTACATGCGAGACGTCATGTTGGAAGCCCATGAAGAAGGACAACCTGTGATGAGAGGGCTCTTCCAGGAATTCCCGCTCGACGAGAAGTGCTGGTCCATTTCCGACCAGTACCTGCTAGGCGGAGACATCCTGGTCGCTCCAGTTCTGGAAGCCGCTGCAACCTCCCGATCGGTGTATCTGCCGGCCGGAGCTTCCTGGACTGACGCGTCAACGGGTGACAAGCACGAAGGCGGTCAGTCGATCGATGTCGAGTGCCCTCTGGACAAGATTCCTGTCTTCCTCCGAGACGACACGCATAGTGAACTAGTTGGCATGATCTAGTTCAACTGGGGTGGGTCGCGACCGCAAGGTTCGCGGCCCACCCTTTGTAATGCGACATGACAGGTGGATGCGCGAGGTGGAGACATCTCGCGCTGCTGCGTCGCTTTTCTCGAACCAAAATGGTCAAATAAACCTAGTTAGATGAACAGCTCGAACTAAGGAGATCACAATGGAATCGGTGAGCGCGCGACTGTCGCAGGCAGGATACGAACTTCCGGAAGTTGCAGCACCGGTTGCGGCCTATGTTCCGGCAGTTGAAGACCGCGGAGTGATTCGCACATCAGGCCAGCTGCCATTGGAGAACGGCGAGCTGTCCTGCATCGGTGCAGTCGGAGAGGACGGCGCAGACCCAGACGATGCTTACGAGGCAGCCCGCATCTGCGCGCTCAACGCGCTTGCGGCAGCAGCAAGCGTCGCCGGAGACGTCGACCGCCTGGCACGCGTCGTCAAAGTCACCGGTTTTGTATCTTCCCGCCCAAGCTTCACCGGCCAGGCTGGTGTTCTGAACGGGGCCTCTGACTTCTTCCAGGACATCTTCGGAACGCCTCACGCACGTTCTGCCGTCGGCGTAGCCGCGTTGCCGCTCAACGCGTCAGTCGAGGTGGAAGTCGAGTTCGCTCTGAATAACTGAACCCAGCCCACACGTCTTCCCGCCCAGGACGCCCCCTCGGTGTCAACGCGCACTAAGGTGAGAAAAGGGGATAGCGATGCACACGAATGCCACTGAATACCCACGCATTTTAGTCACAGGTTCCAGCGGATATGTGGGAAGCAACCTCGTGCCCACTTTGGAAGCACGAGGTTATGCCGTGCGTTGTTTCGATCAGGTGGCACCTGCCAGTGGTACGCAGGGCGCCCTCGTTCATGATGGTGTGTGCAGTGCGCAGCGAGAGTATGTCACCGGATCAGTGCTGGAACCCGCCCAGGTGGATGAGGCGATGCGCGGCGTTGATGGTGTCATTCACCTGGCGGCCGCCATCACCTTGAAGAAACGTGACCCGCAGGCGTGGAGGTTGAATTCGGCTGGACCCGGAGTCGTGGCCAGGTCGGCGCTGAAACACCACATCCGAATGGTTCACTGCTCGTCCGTGCATGCCCTCGACAATGCGACTAAAGGGGTCATCACTGAAAAGTCGCCGCCTGCCGGGCCTGACCGCCCGCTGTATGACCGCTCAAAGGCGGCAGGAAATCGAGCGGTGCGTCGACAGATCGCGCGTGGACTGGACGCGGTGGTGTGTATGCCGACCGGAATTATTGGGCCGACCGACCCGACACAGTCGCGCGTCAACGAAATCATTTTGGATGCTGCACGAGGCCGGGTACCTGCGGTCGTGGCTGGCGGCTTCGACTGGGTGGATGTACGCGATGTTGCCGGAGGGCTGATCGACGCCTTTGAGAAGGGCCAAACCTCGCAGCAGTACTTGTTGCCTGGCGTTCGAGCATCCATGTCGACACTGGTGCGAATCGCTTCCGCGCTCGCAGGACATTCGGGGCGTGCGGTGCCGGTATTTCCGTTGCGGTGGGTGGACTGGCTGGCTCCCGTGGGCGAAAAGATCGGATCGTGGGTCAATTCGGATATTTTCACATCGGCGTCACTGGGTGCCCTTGAGGATCTGCCACACGTTTCAGGCGCGAAAGCGCGCAACGAATGGGACTATCAGCCTCGGTCGCTGGCAGTGACCATTCGCGACTTGCTTGTCGACGTGGGAATCGACGTGGTGGATGATCCCGGTGCCATGGTGGAGATGCGCCGCGATCTTGAGGCGATGTAGTGCAGGTAATTGAGGAATTAGGCGAAACGTTCTCGGGGCTCATCGACAACCTGGGCAACAATCGCGTTGACTGCAAGCCGGGTGGACTCAACAAGGTCTACGTGTTCAGGATCGAGAAGCCACTGCGTCTGAATTCCGTCCATCGCTCCAATCAGCGCTGATGCCGCTGCACTTAGTCTGTCATCAGAAAAAACCTTGTCGGGGTACCATTGTTGGATGGCTTCGGCGATTTCTTCGCGCAGATTGTAGAAACGCTCAATGAAGTAATCCTTTGCCGGATGGCCATCGGTTACAGATTCGGCAGACAGGACTGCATAGGTTTGCACAACGCCAGGCCGCTTTGAATTAATCTGTACGGTTCTCATGAGATGCTTAAAGAGCTCTTCACCTTTGGGAACTTCTTCCCTATCGATTTCTTCCAGATCGGATTTGTCGCGAAATCGGACGACTTCAAGAAGCAGATTTGTCTTTGAACCGAAATGGTGAAGTATCCCTGAGTGCGTCATCCCGACTCGGTTGCCTATTTCCTGGAGTGAGCCATTGCGGTACCCATGCTCTCCAAAAACACTCATTGCGACTTTCAAGATCTCTCGTCGTGTGGTGGCGCGGTTGCCACGAGGACGTCGTGATGGCGATTCAGAGACTGACATGAAGACATCGTATCGCATTGGTAACACTTCGTCCGTAACTTACTGACTTGTCAGTAAGTTGTGTTAATCTAGCTCACACAAAGACGGAATGCGCATGACTTGCGTGAACTACTCGATCACTGGAGATCACAATGTCGACTTACGTTGGACTTCGGCGATACACGTCGGAACAGGATATTGACGCGAAGATCGGTGCTCTTGATCTTCGCTCCAAAGTTGGCCTGCTCACTGGTGAAACCACGTGGAGTCTGCCAGCGGAACCGACAATCGGCTTACGATCTGTTGTCATGTCGGATGGTCCGGTTGGCGTGAGAGGGACTGGCGGATCCGACGAAGAAACCTCACTCTTATTTCCCTCTCCCACATGTATGAGCGCAACCTGGGATGCGGATCTTTTGGAACAAGCCGGGCGCCTCATGGCGTACGAGGCGCGACGACACGGCGTGGACGTTATTCTTGCTCCGCTCGTGAATATTCAACGTACTCCCGTATCTGGTCGGCATTACGAAAACTTTTCGGAGGATCCATTTCTTGTATCCCGATCAGCAAATGCGATAATCCGCGGAATACAAAGCTGTGGTGTGGGCGTATGCGTGAAACACTACGTTGCCAATGATTCGGAAACTGAGAGAATCCGCTACATTTCGACCGTGGATCCAGCTGTATTGCGGGCAGTATATTTGGCTCCTTTTGAGCGCGCCCTCGAAGAGGTACAACCGGCATCAATCATGGCTGCATACAACGCCATTGATGATGGAGTGGAATCTAATCGCGCTACTGATCACCATCACTTGCTCACTGATGTACTCAAGAAAGAGCTTGGCTTTCAAGGACCGATTATTTCAGACTGGACCGCTACTTTAACGACAGAAGAATCTGCAAATGCAGGTCTTGACATTGTGATGCCCGGCCCTGACGGCCCATGGGGCGACCAACTTGTTCAGGCAGTGGAGAAAGGGAAAGTTGACGAGTCACTGATCGACGACAAAGTGCGTCGTCTGCTGAGATTGGCAGATCAAGTGGGTAAGTTGGGCGAACATGTACCTGCAAAACTGGAAGCCTCAGATCACACTGTCCTGCTTGACCTTGCCACCGCTGGGACAGTAGTTCTGAAAAACCATAATTCGGTCCCACTCAGTACGCCGCCCTCCTCACTGGCACTGATAGGCCCAAATGCAGTGGATGCGTACGTCCAGGGTGGGGGTTCTGCGCACGTGAATCCAGCACATGTTGTGTCCCCTGAAGAAGGAATGCATCGCGCATTTCCTGATGCGAAGATCACACTCGCACAGGGAGTGAATTCCAGGATCCACGCGCCGGCTCTATCTGCTGAAAGGCTAAGTGACCCGGCTGGGTGTCCAGGAGTGTTGGTTCGACAATATGACAAAGATGGGCACGAGCTATCAAGTGAAACGCAAGCGTGGAGGGGAAAAGTCCGCGACCTTGTCGACGGAGCAGAGACAATTCGCCTAACGGGAAACATCAATCTTCCCGAACATGGAACGCATCGTATTGGCCTGGGACATGTGGGTACACACCAGCTCACGTTGAACGGCAATCTTGTCGAGCAGTTTGAGCGCGAAGTGGGCGACGATGTTGTTCTTGATTCATCGATCAACCATCCGTTGACGAACTTGTTCGAGGTGGAGGGAGGCTCCTCAGTTACTTTTGATGCCCAATTCTCCGTAGTGCACTCATTGTGGGGAAACTTTGCCTTGGCCTATCTCCGGCATGAACTCCCCGGGCCGACAGATAACCAGAGGATTCAGGAATCGGTTCAAACGGCCAGAAAAGCTGACACTGTCATCGTCATGGTGGGAACGAATGACGATGTCGAATCTGAAGGATGGGATCGAACAAATCTGGATCTGCCTGGACGACAGAATGACCTAGTCAATGCAGTCCTGGATGTAGCCCCTGATGCGATCATTGTTGTCAATGCCGGTGCTCCTGTGTTGCTGCCATGGCTTGAAAGAGCTCGCACTGTGTTGTGGACCTGGTTCCCTGGAGAAGTATGTGGCGACGCACTTGCTGCGATTATGGCAGGGGAGAAAGAGCCATCTGGACGGCTACCTTGGACCCTTCCCTCCCGGGCAGAAGATGTGCCCATTCCCAATGCCATCCCGAACGATGAGTCACGCGTACTTTACTCAGAAGGACTGAATGTCGGCTACCGTTCCTTTGGCATGGAGTCCGGACGCGTACCCGCCTGCTCATTTGGTCATGGGTTGGGCTGGTCCACATGGGAGTATTCCAACGCAACGTGTGAACGATGCGACGATGGATGGACGCTCAGTGTCGACGTAAAAAACACGGGTACACGTGAGAGCAGGGAAGTGATCCAAGCGTATGCAGTTCCGACAAATCCGACCATTGCTCTGCCGAATTACTGGTTGATCGGCTACACCAAAGAAACTATTGCACCAGGAGGTCAAAACACCATCAAAGTAGAGATACCACGTCACACATTTAGAACATGGGATGACTCCGATCATCAATGGGTGAATGTACACGGAACCTATCGAATTCTAATTGGTAGGTCGGCTACAGACATTCGGGCACAAGTCATCTTGAATAACTGACTGATTCAAGCATTCATATCGATCACAGGAACCCATCAAGTGCAAGGAGGCACGCAATGAGATCGAAAAGAACACTGATGGCGCTGGTGGCATCGCTTGCAGGCGCTGCGCTGGTAGCTGGATGTGGTGGAGGAGCAGCAGGCGGCCAGTCTGGTCAGGCTGCCTCAGGCTCTAGCGCAGCTACTCAGGGCGGCGTAGCGCTCACAATTGGAAAGCCGGATGGAACTCAAACCAATAATTCCAATCCGTTTGTTGCCACGTCGTCAGGTCGTGTCATGGGCTACGTACAGGTTATTTATGAACCATTGGCCGATTTCAACGCAGTTAAACCGCAAGAAGACTTCAAGCCTCGTTTGGCAGAATCATGGGAATTCAGTGAGGACTACACGGAAGTCAAGATCAACGTTCGGCAAGGTGTGAAGTGGACCGATGGTGAAGACTTGACTGCCGATGACGTCGCCTATTCTTTCCAGATTCGGAAAGACAATGAAGCGTTGAACAGTGACGCCCTTCCCATTGGCGATATCGCGGTCGATGGAAATACCGTCACGATCAAATTCACTCGACCTGTGTTTGTCAATGCACAGAAAGTCCTAGGAACTTTTATTGTTCCTGAGCATATTTGGAAAGACATTGCAGATCCTGTTACCGACCTCAACCAAAATCCCGTGGGAACAGGCCCATTTGTTTTTGAATCCTGGTCAAATCAAGCCGTCATTTTGAAAGCTAATCCAGAGTATTGGAACGGAATGCCGAAAGTTCCTGAGCTTCGGTACACGTCCTATAATGATAACTCTGCGCTGACGACAGCACTGATAAAAGGTGACGCGCAATGGGGATGGACATTTATTGCCGACTACGAAAATGTGTATGTAGCCCCGGATCCTGACCATAACAAGGCGTGGTTTCCAACGAATCTGAGCGTCGATGCACTGTTCCTGAATACGACTAAAGCACCCTTTGACAACCCAGATTTACGTAAAGCAGTAGCAATGGTCATTGATCGGGATGCGATTTCGACACAGGCCTCTTCGGGCGTTTTCCCTGCAACAAAGTCAGTGACTGGCCTGCCGAGCCCCGCTGGTGATGAATTCCAAACTGCAAACTACAAAGGCAAGGAATACACGCCTGATATTGATGGTGCTAAGAAAGTCCTCATGGATGCGGGATATACATATAGCGGTGACAAATTGATGGATCCCTCAGGGAATCCGGTGACGTTCACACTTGCAGACCCTGCAGGATGGGCTGACTACCTGACTGCGTTGCAGATCATTTCTGAAAACGTCAAAGAAATCGGTATCGATGCAACAGTTGATGCCCCAAACGTTGATACATGGAATACCAACATCGCAACGGGGCAGTTCGATGCAATTCTGCACTGGACAGACTCAGGATCAACGCCGTGGAATATCTATTCCAACGTCATGGATGGACTGCAGCTCAAGCCATTGGGCGAAACTGCTGCTTGGAACTTCGGCCGCTACGACTCGCAAGAGGCAACGGACGCGCTGGCAGAATATGCGACTGCATCTTCAGATGATGCGCGTACGGCAGCGTTGGAAAAGATTCAACAGATTTTTGTTGATGAAGTGCCCGCTATTGTGACGACCGCCCGTCCGGCGCTTGCTGAGTACTCGACCAAGTACTACACAGGATGGCCCGATGAAGACAATCCCTACATGTCGCCGGACCC
This sequence comes from Actinomyces sp. HMSC065F12, assembly GCF_001814535.1. NCBI lineage: Bacteria > Bacillati > Actinomycetota > Actinomycetes > Actinomycetales > Actinomycetaceae > Actinomyces > Actinomyces sp. HMSC065F12. Next base: position 60,603 of record NZ_KV816968.1, on the reverse strand, counting down.
AACACAGCCAGGCGCAGCATTGATCTTGATGTCGCTTGAGCCTGTCAAGTAATCAAATTCGATATGCATGTTCTCATTGGAGATCGTGCGAAGCTAACGGTCTGCCGCACTTCTTCATGCGGAAGTGCGGCAGACGCTGGCCGCCCCTTCATCATGCTCTCAACCAATTGGTCCCGCCTGCAGCCTCCTACCAGCGTCACTGTATTTCATGTCAAGGAGATCGTCTGATATGCCAGCAACCGACATCACACGTCATGACCCTGTGATCGAAGCACGCAATCTCACTAAACACTTTCCTGTTCGCGGTATCGCCAATCGCGGCAAGTCCGTGCATGCAGTTGATGAGGTGAATCTATCAATTCATGCAGGTGAGGTAGTCGCCCTCGTCGGAGAATCCGGTTCCGGCAAATCAACGGTTGCCAAACTACTCTGCGCGCTTATAGGTAAGACGGACGGTGACATCCTTCTGGACAGGCATTCAATCCGAATTCGTGGGCGCCGCTCATATCGCAAACACGTTTCTGAGGTGCAGATGATTTTTCAGGATCCCTTCGCCTCTCTTAATGGAATCCACACAGTCCGCTACGTATTGTCGCGGGCAGTGAGAATTCACAACCGGCATCTGTCCAGATCTGAAGTTGACAAACGTGTTCTTGAGCTCTTGTCGCGAGTTCAGCTCAGCCCTCCAGAACGGTGGATCGACAAGTTTCCACACGAGCTTTCGGGAGGACAGCGTCAGAGGGTCTCTATCGCTCGCGCTCTAGCAGCTCATCCGAAAGTTCTTCTGGCCGATGAACCCATATCGATGCTTGATGTTTCGATCAGACTGGGAATATTGAACCTGTTGCAGTCCCTGCGCGACGACGATGGAATTGCCATCTTGTATATCACTCACGATGTGGCATCGGCACGCTACTTCGCCGACCGCACCATTGTGATGTATGCGGGGCGAATCGTTGAAGAGGGTCCTTCTGAAGACGTCACTCAAAATCCTCAACATCCTTACACACAGCTCCTCGTTTCCTCCGCACCTGACCCAGATCGCCTGGCTGAAGCAACGGAAGAGGACACAACCGGTGAGCCTCCCAACCTGATTACGCCGCCTCCAGGGTGCCGATTCCATCCTCGATGTCCTCTCGCCAAGGCGCAATGCTCCACAGAACTGCCACCATATGTGCCGGTTCATCGCCGAGATGGTCTCGCAGCATGCTGGTTACTTTCAGAGGAGGCATTATGAAACAGATCATTCGAAAGATCCTGTTTTACCTTTTTACTGCATGGGCGGCATTGACGATCAACTTCATTGTGCCGCGACTGATGCCTGGTGATCCTGTCCAATCTCTCATGACACGCTACCAAGGCAATCTGAGCACAGACGCCATCCAGTCATTGACGGTACTATTTGGCCTTGATAAGGAAACATCGCTGTGGGAACAATATGTCACCTATTTTCAACAGGTTTTTCGCGGTGATTTGGGCTTGTCCTTTACGTTCTTTCCCTCGCCAGTTATCAGCATCGTTGCACAATCCCTGCCCTGGACTATTGCACTGGTCGGTATTGCCACAGTTATCTCCTTTGTCCTTGGCTCAGCAATTGGAATGTATCTGGGATGGAGGCGAGGAACGTGGGCCGATTCGCTGATTCCGCTGACCACTTTCTTTTCTTCGGTGCCTTATTTTTGGATTGGGCTTCTTGCAATTGCACTACTCGCAGTAGCATGGCCTATCTTTCCTGCGTCCGGTGGATATGAGTCAGCACTGATCCCGGCATTTACATCGACATTTATCGGATCAGTGCTGTACCACGCGATACTGCCAGCTTTTACAATTGTTCTTTCATCTATTGCCGGATGGATACTCGGGATGCGCAACATGATGGTGACAGTTTCATCTGAGGACTACGTCACTGTTGCCCACGCAAAGGGCTTAAGCGAAGGTCGTGTCATGGTGGCGTATGCAGCACGTAACGCAGTTTTGCCTCAAATATCAGGGTTCGCATTATCCCTTGGTTTCGTAGTCTCGGGCACATTGGTCATGGAAATGGTGTTTTCCTATCCAGGCGTGGGATATGTGCTCTACCAGGCTGTTCAGTCCAAGGACTATCCACTGATGCAGGGAGTGTTCCTGGTGATCACGTTCTCAGTTCTGGTGGCGAACATCTTGGCAGACGTTGTTTATGCGTTCTTAGATCCCCGTATTAGGCAGGAGGCCTAAGAGATGACGATTCAACCGACAACAGAGGTGACCGAAGAGCAAGGCCTCGCTCCGGATCCGGTCACCAACGAGGGCAAGGTGGAGAGTGTCCGTGCGCCTAAACGAGTACGCTTTGTCTTCCTGCGTAACGCTAAGGCGGCAACTGGTGTAGGGATCCTGCTTTTCTTCTCCATACTTGCTGTCATTGGTCCGTGGATCGCTCCATATGATCCCAACAAACTGGGGCCAGACATTATGCAAGGCCCATCGGCGGCGCACTGGCTGGGCACGACAAACACCGGTCAAGATATTCTGTCGCAAATTCTTGTCGGGACGCGCGGTGTCATGATCGTTGGGTTTTCGGCTGGAATTATCGCCACTGCTCTTGCAGTACTCGTTGGCGTGACTGCAGGATTTGTCGGAGGAGTCGGAGACGATATCCTTTCAGCTCTATCAAATGTGTTCCTTGTGATTCCCGCGTTACCTCTGATCATCATTGTGACGGGGCAATTGCCAACGTCATCTGAATTCACGATTGCATTCGTGATTTCAATTACTGGTTGGGCGTGGGGAGCGCGTGTGCTACGTGCTCAGACGCTGTCGTTACGGCAAAGGGACTTCGTACAGGCGGCGCGCGCAAACGGCGAATCCATGCCACGAATCGTGTTATTTGAAGTCTTGCCGAATCTGACAGCGATTATTGCTTCATCTTTTGTCAATACCGTGAATGCGGCCGTTTTGTCAGAAGTGACGCTGGCATTCATTGGAGTGACGTCGATTTCGGATTGGAACTGGGGAACAATCCTGTTCTGGGCACAGTCGAACCAGGCGCTATTCAGAGGAGCATGGTGGTGGTTCGTTCCAGCCGGGTTGTGCATCGCCATGCTGGGAATGGCATTGGCATTAGTGAACTTCGGCATTGATGAATTCGTGAATCCTCGTTTGCGTTCGACAGGTATGAATGCGCGCACGTTGAGGAAACGCGGTATTCGACCAAGGATTGGATTCACCCCTGTTGCCGTGCCTGCCACGAATAAATCCGCGCGGCAACAGCGCTCACGGGCCGACGGCCACAAACGCTTACCTTCGGAAGAAGGAGGTCACAGATGAGGGATCATATGAGCGAAGCATCCGATGTTGTTCTCGATATTCGCGATCTATACGTTGATTATGGGTTTACAGAAAACCCAGTGAGTGTCCTGAAAGGCGTTTCACTGGAGCTACGACGTGGTGAAATCTTGGGCTTGGCGGGAGAATCCGGATGCGGAAAGTCAACGCTCGCGTACGCTGCGACTCGTTTGTTGCCACCGCCGGGGGTTATCGTCGGTGGCGAAGTGATCTTCACGGATCGAGACGGGACCCAGCGGAACCTGTTGCGACTGTCTGATTCGGAGCTTCGCCAAACACGCTGGGAGGACACTGCCATCGTTTTCCAGGGTGCGATGAACTCGCTCAATCCTGTTCACCGTGTTGGAGCACAGATTGCCGATGCGATTCATGCGCATCGACCTGGGGTGAGTCGACACCAGGCGTTGGTTCGAGCGCGCGAGCTGTTTGAGTTGGTGGGCATCTCTGCTGACCGTGTGATGTCGTTTCCGCACCAACTGTCAGGCGGCATGAGGCAACGCGCGATGATTGCAATGGCTTTGGCACTGGAGCCGCAGGTTCTGATCATGGATGAGCCGACGACAGCGCTTGACGTCGTCATGCAGCGCCAGATTCTGGGCCAAATCCTTAATTTGCGTGAAGAGCTCGACTTCTCAGTCATTTTCATCACGCATGATGTGTCGTTACTCATCGAAATGGCTGATCGCATTGCCATCATGTATGCCGGAGAAATAGTTGAAGAGGCTGGGGCCCAGGACATCTATCGACGTCCACGTCACCCCTACTCGAAAGCTCTGCTTGCATCGTTTCCACCTCTACACGGGCCGAGGCGTACATTGGGCGGAATTCCTGGAACTCCGCCGGACCTGTCACAAACAATTACTGGATGCCCTTTTGCCCCACGATGCGCTTACGCAATGGATCAGTGCCGTGAGAACGATCCGGAACTTCTCTTTCCCGTGATCTGTGGGCAGAAAGAAGACAGGCGCGTGGCGTGCCACCTTCATGATGGGAAATGCAGTCAGCAGGAGGCTCCTGCCGAGTTGACGAAAAAATAGTGGAAGGATCGCGAGCGACATCCGATGAGCTGCTAGCACGAATCCTTTTTCTGGCAAACGAGGAACGGCCACAGCACCACGTACCGCTCACCAGTGTGAGTGTCACGGTGACGTGATATCTGTGGCCGTTGCCCGTATCAGGTTCAGCTTGGGCATCACAACGCAGAAATGATTGCTTCGACTGAGGCTTTGGCATCACCGAAGAGCATGTGCGTGTTGTCCTTGAAGAACAACGGGTTCTGTACACCCGCATAGCCGGTCGCCATTGAACGTTTGAAGACGATGACATCGTGTGCGTCCCACACCTTTAGCACCGGCATTCCCGCAATCGGGGAGCCGGGCTGCTCGGCGGCAGGATTCACCGTGTCATTCGCGCCGATGACGAGGACGACGTCAACATCACCGAAATCATCGTTGACCTCATCCATTTCCATCACGATGTCGTAGGGAACCTTGGCTTCAGCCAGCAGCACGTTCATATGACCGGGCAGGCGACCTGCAACAGGGTGAATACCGAAGCGGACATCCACACCCGCCTCGCGCAGTCGCTTCGTCAGGTCCGCGACTGGATACTGTGCCTGAGCCACTGCCATGCCGTACCCGGGAGTGATCATGACGTGCTGCGCATCCGTCAACATCTCGGCGACACGCGCAGCGTCAATCTCGCGATATTCGCCTGTTTCGTCCGAGGCTGACGCAGTCGCACCTGTCGATCCGAAACCGCCCAGGATGACGGAGATGAACGAACGGTTCATCGCCTTGCACATGATGTAGGACAGGTACGCGCCGGAGGAGCCGACAAGCGCGCCAGTGATAATGAGCAGATCATTGTTGAGCATGAAGCCGGCCGCTGCCGCAGCCCACCCGGAATACGAGTTCAGCATGGACACGACAACGGGCATGTCTCCGCCGCCGATCGCGGCCACCAGGTGCACACCCAGTGCCAGCGCGATGAGAGTCATAATGATTAACGCTGCAATGCCAACTCCGGTGAAACCGTCCTGACGCACGAACAGTACCATCAGGATGAGGCAGACGACGATGGCAGCAAGGTTGATCCAGTTGCGCCCCGGAAGCATCAACGGTGCGCCCGAAATCTTCGCGGACAATTTGAGGTACGCGATGATTGAGCCGGTCAAGGTGACGGCACCGATGAAGATGCCCAGGAACACTTCACCGAGGTGGAATCCTCCCAGCAGAAGCGCATTGGCGTCGGGTGCCAGGTAGGAATTGAACCCCACCAGCACTGCTGCCAGGCCGACAAATGAGTGCAGCAATGCGATCAGTTCCGGCATGCCGGTCATCTCAACGTTGCGTGCCTTCCAGATGCCGATCACTGCGCCGATACTCATTGCCAGCGCAATCAGGATCGCGGTGACGACCACCCCGCGTGCCGGCTGCGACGTGAGAGCCAGGACTATGGTGGCGACCAGCGCAATCGCCATGCCGATGATGCCTGAATTGTTGCCACGTTGAGCCGTCTCATGACGGGACAGTCCGGCCAGCGCCAGGATGAAGAATATGGCGGCAACAATGTAGGCGAAAACAACGAAGTGTGAGACGAAGCCACCGGACAGGAGGTCGGCACCCGGAATATCAGCTGACATGAGGTCCTGGGAAAACGGTGTGACAAGGTTGGTGAACACGGTAAATCTGCCTCAGTCTTTCTTGAACATCGCGAGCATGCGGTGGGTGACTGTGAAGCCGCCGAAAATGTTGATCGACGCGACGAGTATGGCGGCAAAGGAAATGATCGTGACCAAAACGTTCGACGATCCGATCTGAAGCAGAGCGCCGACCAGGATGATGCCGGAAATCGCGTTCGTCACCGACATGAGCGGCGTATGCAACGAGTGCGTCACGTTCGTAATGACGTAGAACCCGACAACCACTGCAAGCGCCAGCACGATGTAATGGCTGGAGACCATCAGCGGTGACGTCAAAATCAACAGGGCGGCCAAGGCTATCGCCACGACAATTCCGATCACGCGGTTACGCTTATGGGACGCTTCCTTTCGTGACTCATCAGCCGCTCTGGCAGCGACTGCCGCCGGGTCTTCGCGCGGAGTCGGAGCAGGAGCCGCCGACACGTTGACCGGCGGCGGTGGCCACATCACGTCGCCCTCGTGCGTCACAGTGATGGAGCGAATGATCTCATCATCCATGTCCAGCGTGAGCTGACCATCCTTGTCGGGCGTGGCCAGACGCAGCAGATTCACAATGTTTTGCCCGTACAGCTGGGAGGATTGTGCTGGGAGTCTGCCCGCCAGGTCGGTCAGGCCGATAATGGTGACGCCACCTTCGGTTCGCACAATTTCCCCGGGTGACGTCAGTTCACAGTTACCGCCGTTGGCAGCTGCCATATCCACAATCACGCTGCCCGGACGCATCGCATCAATCGCGTCGGCACTGAGCAGGCGCGGAGCGGCACGCCCCGGAATGTTTGCTGTCGTGATGACAATGTCGGAGCAGGCAGCCTGTTCGGCGTACAGTATTTCAGCTGCGCGCGCCTGATCAGCGTCCATCTCCTTGGCATAACCGTCACTGGATTCCTGACGGCCCACCGGGATCGGAACGAATGTGGCTCCCATCGATTCAACCTGTTCGCCCACCTCGGGACGCACGTCGGTTGCGTAGACTTCAGCGCCCATGGAGTTGGCGGTGCCGATCGCTGCCAGACCGGCAACTCCCGCACCAATCACATAGATACGTGCCGGCGGCATTTTCCCGGCCGCGGTGACCTGACCGGTGAAGAGGCGGCCAAACTGATGAGCGGCCTCAACGACGGCTCGATATCCGGCAACATTGGCTTGGGAGGACAGGACATCCATCGCCTGAGCACGGGAAATTCTCGGCACGGTGTCCATAGCCAGCGCGGTGATGTTCGCCCTCGCCAATTCGTCGAGCAGTTCGGGGTGGCGCGCGGGTGCCAGGCGGGAAATCAGTGTTGCGCCCGACTGCATCGCCGCGATCTGCTCGCTTGTGGGGGCGTCGAGAGTGAGGACAATGTCGGCTCCCCACGCACCGCGGTCATCGACGAGGGTGGCTCCCGCATCTTCGAATAATGAATCAGGAAATTGAGCGGTTTGCCCAGCGCCTCGTTGTACGCACACGTCGAAACCCAGTTTCTTTAGCTTGGTGACGGTGTCAGGGGTGGCTGCGACAAGTGGCTGATCAGCATTGCTGGCTGGTACTCCGACGAGCACACGTACTCCTTTGTTCAAGCAGCGACTGTGCGATGCTCGTGGCACGCGCACAGAAAGGTGTTGTGAAGAAGGCACAGCGCAAAGTTGAGCGTTGCGCCGCATTCACGTCTTTATCGTATAGGTGGAAACCGTCATGCGCCGCATCTTTGATCTGCTAATGCGTCAAAAGCTGGAAAGTCGTGGTGGGCAACGATTACCGTTAAGACATGAATTACTTCGACGACGATGACGAATCAATGGACAAGGTGGACAACCTCGACGCGGTTGAAGCAGACATTTCAATTGCAGCGGACCTCGAATCCGTATGGAAAGCGGTCAGCGAGCCGGGCTGGTGGGTCAACGACGGGCCATTCGGCGACCATGAATTTGAGCGCGGCGAGGATGGCCTGTACCGTATCGAAGATCCGGATGCCGGTGCATGGCTGATCGAAAAGGAAGATGAAGATCCGATGGATCTCATTTCCTTCCGGTGGTACCCGCTGGCAGGGGACGAATTCCCTGAAGAACGCACCACGCGCGTGGAAGTATCACTGTCCGAGAAGGACGGCCAGGTACAGGTGCACGTCGAGGAATCAGATATTACATCCGTCAGCGATGACGAGGCTGAAGTGCGCCAGGCATGGGAAGACGCGCAGGGCACGTGGGATGTTGTCCTGCCGGCACTGAAGGCCTACCTGGAAGGTGCAGCCTGAGGCTGTGCCGCTGCGCCGCACACGAACTCAGTGCGCACCGCAGCGATGTTGGTACCTACTTGACGAGCAGGCGGTCGCTGATTCGCCCCTCCGGGTCAATCCACGGTTGAAAGTCGACGGCGCGCCCGTTGATGGTGAATGTGAACCGTCCTGTTTGCTGCACGTCGAGTTGATCAGCACCTGAGCGGCTGGCCACCTGGCAGAATTCCCGTATCTGCTGGCGTTCCGAATCTGTCAGCCAGCTATCTGGGTCAGAACATGAATGAACACCCATGACATGCCCGAGGTCCCGGGTGACGGCGTTGACCTGGTCAGAAAGCAGGGAGCCGCGTGTTCGCACGAATGCGACATCGGGATCTGGTGCCACCAGCGAGGTCAACCAGTATCGAGACAGCGCATTACGCAGCGCATTTCTGACGGCCGGACCACTTGGATCACGATGGCGTTCGGTGTTGTCCCAGTAGGGAGCCGTGTCGGGTCCCACTCGCATTCCATCAATCAGCCCTATAGACGATCCAATCAAAGCGCCAGACCCCATGATGTAGACATCTGGCACAGCTTGGCGAATCGTACGCAGACCCTGGCGGTAGGCTTCCTCTCGATCACAGTCCTGGTAACGGACTCCGGGGATGGCGGCACCATTGAGGAAATCGAGTTTGAAGTAGGTGAATCCCCAGCCGTGTGCGCGTTTCATGACGTTCGTCAGCCACTGCTGGGCACCGGGATGTGTGGTGTCGAGTCCGAAGTATGGTTCGCCCCAGTTATATCCGGCGTGAGCCAGTGTGCCATCGGCGTTATGAATGAAGTATTCGGGGTGTTCGCGTACGATCGGGGCACTGCTGCGGGCAATGAACGGCGCCATCCACAGACCCGGCCGCATGCCGGCGTTGTGAATGAGGGTGGCACAGTGGTCCATTCCGTGTTCAAAATCTGTGTTCGCCTGCCAGTCGCCAACTGTTTTCTCCCAGCCGTCGTCAATCTGCAGCACGCGATAGCCAGCTGCCTGCGCGTGCGGCACTTCGGTTTCAATAGTGTGTTCGGTGATTTCTTCGAACCAGGAGTACCACGATGACCACACAGGTCCGCAGTCCTGACGTGAATGAAATTCTGGAATCGAATCAGCCAGAGCGCGTGCATATGCGGCGAAGATTTCGCGTTCTTCCCCTATGCCGATCCACCAGGTCAGCTCGCTGTTGTCGTGCTCTGGATCCAGCGGGGCAGATGCGACCTGCTGACCGGTCACGGTGAAGACGCCGGTGCGGCCTCCCAGTGTTCCGACCACGATGACGCGATGCGTTGACGAGTCGACTGTCCACGCTGTCAGCAGGTAGGAGCGGTGGTCAGTTGTTGAATCGGTGGCGGGATCTTCCGCCGTCAGGAGGCGTTCGTCGTTGTCCCACACGCGCCACGGTTCGCGATCGGTGTACCACCATGCTGTCGGCGACCAGGAGTTGATGCCGTGGCGGTAAAACTCACTGATGGAGTGGCCATCAACGTCAATCCTCAGCGTGTCAGCGCGCAGCTGTGCTCCGGTGACACTGAGTTCGAGGGGTGACATGGATGGTGCGTTGAGGACGCAGGAAGTGGTGGTGGTTTTGAGACGCAAATGCATGGGAGTGCTTTCGGATGGCGAAGAAAGTGAGAAGGGGCAGGGAGTGCTGGAGGTAGGAGGAGACTGCAGGAGGGCAGGGTGACGTGGCAGTGGCAAGGTGCCGCCCGCAGATTGCGGGCGGCGGGCGGCACCTGGTGTTGCTGAGCGTATGCAGCTCAGCAGTGGTATCTGGTCCGACTATTGATCTGCAAGGATGCCGTTGATCGTGTCGTTCAGCTTCGGCAGAGCTTCAGCTGGGTCAACGCTTCCGCGCTCGATCTGTTCGATGACGGTGTCTGCCTCACTGTTGATTTCATCAGCCTTGAAGGTGATGGGGTAGTACGACAGTGATGACGGATCCTTTGTGATGTCAATGTATGCGGAGACATCCACTCCGTTGGCTTCGTGAGCCTTGGCAGCTGCTTCAGACTGCGACGTGATGGACGGGAAGACCACTGCTTCCTTGGCGATGACGGACTGGCAGTCTTCCGATGTCAGGTACTGAACCCACTGGAATGCCTGATCCTTGTGAGTGGAGGATGCCATGATCGATGGTGCAATGCCGTTGATGATGGTCTTGCGGCCTTCTGGTCCCTTCGGCAGCGGTGCGAACTTGAAATCGCCTGCCTCGGAGTTTGCCCAGGTGTTGATGCGCCATGAGCCGTCTGGGATCAGGGCAGCTTTGTTCTGCTCCATCATCGGTTCGAGGCCGAGGTTGCCGGCCTGTTCAAGCGGAGTGACGTAGCCTGCTTCAATCTGCTTCTGCCACCAGGTGAGAGCCTCGATCAGTTTGGGATCGTTCATCTGGTACTGAGTGCCGAACGGGTTCTTGTCGAGGTATTGGAAGCCGTTTGAGAGCGCCAGCCATGACCATGGGCCCTGGCCGACAACGCCGCCACCGCTTTCAAGTCCCCATCCGTATGTGGCAACTTTGGTCTTGTCAAAGTCGGCCTCGTCGCCACGCACACCATTTTCGTCGATGGTCAGATGAGCGATGAGTTTGCCGAATGAACCGCCGTCCTGCGGGTTCCAGTCCAGGTCCTTCAGGGATTCGGGATCAATCCCGGCGTCTTCAACATCTTTGGCGTTGTACACCAGTGCGATTGTGTCCCAGTCCTGCGGAATGCCGAAGGTCTTGCCGTCGTAATCCCACAGGGAGGCAAGGTTGCCGGTGTACTGGCTCATGTCGATCTGTGCCTTGTCAATGTACGGCTTGAGATCCTCGAGGGCGCCCTTGGATGCGAGCTCCGGGTAGTGCGCAACGTGGTTTGTGATCACATCGGGAGCTGTTCCTGAGGAAATGGCAACTGACAGGTTCTGCCAGTAGTCATCCCAGCCTTTCTGGTCAATGGTGACCTTGATGCCGGTCTTCTCCGTAAAGTCGGCTGCGCACTTTTCGTATGCCGGCTTCTGGTTTGGATCCCACAGGCTGTAGGTGATTCCCTGTGAATCCGATTCGCCGGACATGCCGGCTGCACCGGAGGTACCTTCGTCTGTCAGTTCGGCAGGTGTGCAGGCGCTCAGTGCCAGTGCGGCCATTGCTGCCGCACATGTTGAGGCGACTACTTTCTTCATCATCTTCTCCTTTGAAATTGTGTTGGAAAAAATTTTGCGGAACGTCAAAAGGTTTGTGTTACTTAGCGGACGTCAGACCGATTGATCCGACAAGCTTGCGACCCAGCAGGATGAGCACCAGCAGCATCGGAAGAGTCTGCAGGGTGGCAGCAGCCATCAGCCCGGCCCAGTCGGGGCGCGTGGAAGGCGATGCCTGCTGGAAAACGGCCAGCGCAACGTTAAGCAGTCGTACTGCGTGCTTTTGTGCGACCAGTTGCGGCCACAGATACTCATTCCATGCGAAGACCGCCTGGATGATGGCGATCGTGGTCAGGGGTGCGGATGCCATTGGCGCGATGATCTGGACGAATGTACGCCAGTGCCCGGCACCATCCAGCGTTGCCGCCTCTTCAACTTCACGCGGAATGGACAGGAAGAACTGGCGCAGGAAGAAGATCGCGAACGGGCTGATGAAGAAATAGGGTGCCAGCAGGCCGGTGAACGTGTTGAGCAGACCGGCGTTCTTGATCAGGATGAAGTTGGGCAGCACGATGAAGATTGGTGGAATCATCATGCCGGTCAGGAACAGGGCGAACAGCGCGTTTTGGAAGGGGAAACGCAGGCGTGAAAATGCGTATGCCGCCATCGCGGAGGTCGTGACCTGGCCAACCACCAGCAGAGCCGTGAAAATTACGGAGTTACGCAGGTAGAGCCAGAAGTACATGGTTGCTCCGGATCCGCCTGCAGCGAGGTCCTCTTTTGGTGTTGCCAGACCGAGGACGCGTTTGAAGTTGATCCACGTTGATTGCTGTGGAATCAGTGAGTAGTCGCCGTTGAAGATCTGCGCATTTGGGGTGAACGCCGTGCGGATCATCCACACGAACGGCACCAGTGTAATGAAGAGCAGGATAATCAGGGCGATCCATCCGGCAACGAGACCCGGGCGAATGGGGCGGCGATTCTTCTTCGCAGCCCTGCTGGCCTGCGTGTCAGTGTGATCAGCTTTTCGAGACAGTGACGTCATGACTTCACCCCAGATCCGTTTCGGTTGCGCGGGTGACGCGCAGCTGAACCAGCGTCATCAGCAAGATGATGAGCAGCAGCACCACAGCCATGGCTGCTGCGTATCCCATCTGGCCTTGCTGGAACGCTTTTTCGTAGATGTAGAAGTAGATCACGCGCGTCGAGTTAACAGGTCCGCCTTTCGTTGCCACGGCCACGGTGTCAAAGATCTGGAATGACCCGATGGTGGAGACCACCACGACCATGACCAGAATGGGTCGGATCAGCGGCAGTGTGATGGAGAAGAATGTGCGCCATGTGGAGGAACCGTCAATTTCAGCAGCCTCGTACACCATGGTCGGAATGATCTGCATGCCCGCGAATATCAGTAACGCGGTGTAGCCCATATTGCGCCACGAATTGACGAGGGCGACGGTGTAGATCGCGATGTCAGGGTTAGAGTAGAAAGCGATCGGACCGACATTGAGATAGGACAGCATGTGGTTGAGCAGTCCAACGTTGGGATCGAGGACGAACAAGGTGATCACTGCGATCGTCACGTTGGGAACAAGCCAGGGGACGAGCAGCAGGGATCGGATCAGGGTTGAATGCGAGATCCGCTGCATCAGGGTGGCGATAGCCAGGCCCAGAGCTGTCTGCGTGGAAATATTGACGACCACGTAGATCGCGGTCACGACCAGTGCATGACCGAAGTGATGGTCGCCGATGAGTTTGCGGTAGTTGTCAAAACCGACCCAATGAGGCGTGCTGATCATGTCCCAGTCGGTGAACGAAATCTGCAGGCCGCGGATCATGGGCCACAGGTAGAACAGCAGGAAGCCGAAAATGGCAGGTGCCAGGAATACGAGCGCAACCGGAACATCGCGCAGTTTGCGTGAATGCCGGTGCGTCTGTGCGGGTGAATGCGCGCCCTTGCTTTGTACAGTAGTGCTCATGAGGTCCTTCGTCTTTGAGCCCTCGACGGGTTGAACAGTTACTATTATTAGGTTACTTTCTTTAATAAGTCAATGTGATGGAGAGAGAGTCGTGTATGCCTGCTCCTAAACGCCTTCAGCGGCGCGCGAATATGGCGCGTGTTTTGCGTTACTGCCTTGAGAGTCCGCGCACTCTCAGCGACATTGCTCAGCAGTGCAGCATCACCCGCCCCGCAGCGGAATCAGTTGTCAGCGACCTCGCGGATCTGGGATGGATTACCGAGGTCGCCCCTCCGCAGGGATTCACATCATTGGGACGCCCCGCAGCGTTCTACGGAATGGCTACCGATGCCGGCCACGTCCTTTCCCTCGATATTGGAGCCCACCACATCACTGCGATGTCTGCTGATCTTTCAGGCAAGATCCTGGATGAACGAAGCATCAACATTGATGAAGACTGCTCTGCCGATACGCGTATCGACGTAGCTGTTGACCTGACGAACGAGGTGCGCGAACACACCACCTGTGGGACAGCATGGACCTGCGCTGTCGCTTCGCCAGGGGTTCAGCATGATGGACGTGTGGTCTACTTCGGGGGTGAAGGCATGCCCGGTTGGCAGGGACTGGCACTTGATCAGATTTTCAGCGACAGACTTGGTGTGCGCGTGCGAACAGCTGGAGACTGTGCGCTGGGTGCCCGTGGCGAATCCTGGAAAGGCGCTGCCAGCCAGTATTCCGATGTCGTCTTTATCCTGGCGGGGCGTCGTACCGGTGCTGCGAGTGTCATCGACGGTCGTGTGCGTGAAGGCCTCATGGGCAGCGCCGGTCTGATTGGTGAACTCCCGTGCATTCGCTGGAAAGACCTTGAATCGGAAACATTCGTGTCGCACCGATTTGCGGGCCGTACACCCACGCGAGAAGAGCTGTTCGAAGGAGCCCTGGTCGCTCATGACGGTGACGCTGATTACCAAGGCGCAATAGCTGAATACGCACACATTCTTGCGCAGGGAACTGCTGCGATGATTCTTGCTATTGCTCCGCAATGCGTGGTGATCGGCGGGCAGTTTGCGCGATACGCGTCCCTGTTTTACGACCAACTAGTTGACGACCTCACCGACCTATGTCCTTTCATGCCCCATGTCGCAGCCTCCACACTGGGCAGACGCGCCGTCGCATTGGGAGGAATTCGACTCGGCCTTGATGACATTTTTGACCAGATCACTCGTCTCGTCACGCACGCCGACTATTTTCCGTCAATTTCGCCGAATACGCTGTGGAAGTAACTCAACAGAGCCAGCACGTACTATACTCACGTTTACTGCCACGGGAGCCCAGTTGTGCTGGGTTGAGAGGAGGGGGAACAAGGCCCCTCGACCGTTGAACCTGATCCGGGTTAAAACCGGCGAAGGAAGGCTCTCTTCTCGTGCGCGTCTTCAAGGTCATACACGAGAAAGAGGACACGATGACTGACCAGAAGCCGCGCCTGAGCTGGCGCGTTGTTGATTTTGTGACAGCTGCAATCCTCGCGGTAGCCTGCGGCTGCATTTTCCTGCTGTGGAACCAGCCCGGTGATTTATGGACCAAAGCGATGGATGCCCTCACCCCGGGTCTGGGCGGAATCGCCGTTGGAATCTGGCTGATTGGCGGTGTTCTGGGTGGCCTCATCATCCGCAAACCCGGTGCCGCACTGTTCGTTGAACTCCTGGCAGCATGTATGTCCGCAGCTCTGGGATCACAATGGGGCATCGGCGCGGTGTATTCAGGCATCGTGCAGGGACTCGGAGCTGAACTGATCCTCCTGATTGTTCTGTACCGCCGCTTCACATTGCCGATCGGCATTCTGACCGGTATGGGTTCAGCTCTGGGTGCATTCGTCTGGGAATTCATCGCCTACAACCACGCCAAAGGCGCACTGTTCAACGTCACGTACTTCATCACCACGCAGATCTCCGGCGCATTGCTGGCAGGCCTGCTCGGATGGTTCATCGTGCGCGGACTGGCTCAGACCGGCGCGCTTGACCGTTTCGCAGCTGGACGCGAGCGCCACGAACTCGTATGAGTCCGGAGGCAACTACCCGCGTGGATATCGGAGCCTCCGTTTACATCGACAGATGGGGATGGCGGCACGCCGGTAGACGCGCATGGGCACTGAATCAGATCACCCTCGACATCAGGCCTGGCGAACACGTCCTCGTACTGGGGGCATCCGGGTCCGGCAAGTCAACACTGCTGTGCGGTATTGCCGGCGTACTCGGAAGTGACGACGAGGGTGAATCTCGCGGCACACTCACTGTCGACGGAGCTCGCCCGGAACAAATGCGTGGCTCCATCGGTCTGGTTATGCAGGACCCGGAAGCACAGGTCGTGCTGGCGCGAGCCGGTGACGACGTCGCATTCGGATGCGAGAACCTGGCGGTGGAGCGTGATGAAATCTGGCAGCGCGTCGACCAGTCGCTGCACACTGTGAACCTGGATATTCCGTTGGACTATCCAACATCAAAACTATCCGGTGGGCAGAAACAGCGTCTTGCACTGGCAAGCGTGCTCGCCATGGATCCGCGCCTGCTGCTCCTGGATGAGCCGACGGCCAATCTGGATCCGCAGGGCGTTCAGCAGGTCCGCAACGCGACCCGCGCAGTACTGGAACGTACCGGTGCCACAGCGATCATCATCGAGCACCGCGTTGACGTGTGGATGGAGCTGATTGACCGCGTCATCGTGGTGATCGACGGCGCAATCGGTGCTGACGGCACCGTGCAGGAAGTCCTGCATGACCAGGCTGATTACCTGCGTGAATGCGGGATCTGGCTGCCTGGTGACGAAGAAGCGGTGATCGGTGACAGTCGGCGTGACGTACGCAATCAGCATACTGACAGCATCGTGAGTGGCAGCCAGGATGATCCGGTCGCCACCAACACGGATGCCATCACTGTCAGTGACCTGGCCATCGGATACGACCCGGATCATCCGATTCGGCGCGACATTTCGATGCGTATTCCGCAGGGCAAATGCACCTGCATTGTCGGCGGAAACGGGTTGGGAAAGACAACACTGGCTTTGACGATGGCCGGCCTGCTCAAGCCGCTTGACGGCATGGTGCGAATCGATCCGACGCCCCCTGCAGCATCGGATAAGACGTCCGCGTCCGGTAAGACTCCCGAACGGACAGCTTCACGCCGCCCGGAATGCGCCGACCCGTACGAATGGCGCTCGCGAGACTTGGTCGGACGATTGTCCATGGTCTTCCAGGAACCCGAATACCAGTTTGTGTGCCGTACTGTTCAAGAAGAGCTCGAACTCGGGCCGACACTGGCGAAGCTGAAGGACGATCAGCGCGACGAACTGGTCAAGCGTTTCCTGAAAGCTCTGAAACTTGAGCACCTTGCTCGCGCGAATCCCATGACACTGTCCGGTGGAGAAAAACGCCGCCTGTCGGTGGCGACCGCGCTGATCAGCGCGCCGGACATTGTGATCGCCGATGAGCCGACCTTCGGACAGGACCGGTCCACATGGGTCGAACTGGTGGCACTGCTGCGCTCAGTGGTCGATGCCGGCACCACGCTCGTGGCGATCACGCACGACCACTCATTTGTTGAAGCAATGGCGGACAACGTCATTGATCTGAGCGAAGTTGGAACCGACGCACGCACAGATCCGGCATCTGCCGGTGGTAGTGAGAGCACAGATGGCGTGGACGCCCTCGGCAATGAGGGGCATTCGTGTGCATACAAGCGAGGCGCATTGCTCAAGAAGGTC
This sequence comes from Actinomyces sp. HMSC065F12, assembly GCF_001814535.1. Taxonomy (NCBI): domain Bacteria; kingdom Bacillati; phylum Actinomycetota; class Actinomycetes; order Actinomycetales; family Actinomycetaceae; genus Actinomyces; species Actinomyces sp. HMSC065F12. The sequence continues at coordinate 43,509 of NZ_KV816968.1, read as the reverse complement.
AACCCGGTGACGCAGGTGCTGGGAATCGCTGCAATGACGACCCCGCTGATCGCTTCCATTGACACAGTCAGTGCAGGCATTGCGCTGATCTGTGAACTGCTGCTGCTCCCACTGGTGGGAATCAGTGCGAAACAGATAGCAGTGAGAATGATCCCGGTCATCATCGCCGCATCGCTGACGTCTGTGTCAATGCTCCTGTACGCCGACCCGGGTGGAACGCTGTACTGGCACTGGGGGCCGATGGCGATCAGTGACCGCTCCATCGCGTTGGCAGCAGGAATATTCCTTCGTATCATCGCCGTCGCAATGCCGGCGATCGTTGTGTTCTCTCACATCGATCCGACTGACATGGCAGATGGACTCGGACAGATACTGCACCTGCCGGCACGCCCCGTCCTGGCATCCCTGGCAGGTGTCCGTATGGCCGGACTCATGATGGCCGACTGGAAAGCGCTCATGCAGGCTCGACGCATGCGCGGCCTCGGTGACGCCAACAGGTTCATCGCGTTCTTCCAGGGAGCGTTCGCACTGCTCGTCTTTGCGCTGCGCCGCTCCGCCAAACTGTCGGTGACGATGGAAGCACGAGGATTCGGTGCAGATACGCGGCGCACCTGGGCGCGCCCCTCCACAGTCAGCTGGGCGGACATGGTCTTCATGGTGCTGTGCATCGTGATCCCGGTGATCGCACTGACCACAGCAATCCGTTTCGGCTGTTTCGAATCAATCGGCACCTGAACAGGAACGAAGACAGACGAGCCGGCCGCAGGTACCTCACTGGGTACAGCGCCGGCTCGTCTGTCTGTCTGCGGCGCATCACCCATGCAGTAGGCTGACTGAGTGCCGACTTCCCATATTGCCAAAACTGACGACGTCAACCCTTTCGAGCGTGCCACGTCCTCGTATGGGCACATCCGCCCCGGATACCCGGCTGCAGCGGTCGACACACTGATCGGTGCCTGCGAGGCGAGCGGCCTGCAGACCGGGTCGCCAGTGCGTATCGCAGACATCGGTGCCGGCACAGGAAAAATGACGTTCGCACTGGCACGGCGCGAAGTCGATGTTGTTGCCGTTGAACCGGCCCGGGCAATGCGCGATCAACTCACCGGCGTTCTTCATGGGCATGACGTCGCCGACAATTCGGCCATGAACGAGGGCGACCCAGCTGCGGATGGAACACCATGGCATCAGGCGCACTCAGGGCTTATCCGCGTGATTGATGGAACCGGGGAGCGGACCACATTGCCGGATCGAAGTGTCGACGGTGCAGTATTTGCACAGTCGTGGCACTGGGTCGATGCGCATGAGGCGAGCGCCGAGCTGGCGCGAATTGTTCGACCTGGCGGCGTGGTGGCAGCAGTGTTCAACCAGATGGATGTGCGGATGCCGTGGGTGCACCGCCTGACACGGATCATGCGTTCGGGCGACGTGCACCGGCCCGACAAACCACCCAGGTGGGACCCGCCGATCACACCGGCGACGCTGCATACCTGCAGGTGGATGCACGTCTTACTGCCCGAACAGGTGATGGAACTGGCACGCACCCGCTCCTCGTACCTGCGGGCGAGCACGGCCATGCGCAAACGCATGCAACGCAACCTGCACTGGTACCTGTACGAACACCTGCGCTACGAAAGCGACCAGTGGGTGTCCATCCCTGTCGTCACGATGACGTGGATTGCGCGCAACGGACTCAACTAAAGTGTGCCGGCAGCTTTAACAGTGATGCCGGGGCGATTCTTACGCGCTGCCACCAGCGCAAACCCTACCCATTAATTCCAGGATGGCGGATGTCGAGCTGGGCACGCACCTGATCGATCATGTCCATGACCTCCACCGTTGTGCGCCACGGCATCACACTGCTTTGGGTGTGACCCTGGGCCAGGCAGCGCGCCACTTCAGCCGCCTCATACTGGAAGCCGCCGGGAATGCGGGCATCCCACTGTTCCACGACTTCGGTCCCCTCGTCATCCCACGTGCGCAACTGCAGGATACCGGGCTGGTAGAACTGCTCAGGCAACTCCAGGCACCCACCTGCACAAACCACTTCGGCCGCTGTAGCTGAACGCGCATCCATCGCGGCGCGAGCCACACCCAGCGCATCGCCTGCGCGCACAGTAACAACCTCAGCGGTGTCAAGGTGATCAGGACGCATCCGGCCGTGCGCCGACAGCTCCTCGGGCGCACCGAGCGCCTGATGGACAAAAGACAGGGAATACACGCCCAGATCCAGCACGGCTCCGCCACCCAGCTCAGGGCGAATGAGGCGCGGAACGTCAAGGAGGCGCTGCCCGTGATCAGCATGAACCGAATGCACCGCTCCCAGACCCCCTCCGGCGAGGATGGCGCGAAGAACGTGATGGTGAGGCAAGTGGCGCATCCACATAGCCTCCATCGCAAACAGGTGCGCTCGTTCAGCCGCATCGAAAACATCGCGTGCCTGCTGTGCCGTCATCGTGAACGGCTTTTCCACCAGCACAGGTTTGCCCGCACGCAGAGCCATCAGCGCGCAACGTGCATGGTAGGGGTGGATCGTCGACACATAGACCGCGTCCACGTCATCGCACGCCACGAGTTCCTCGTACGAATCCACAGCCCGCTCGACGTCATTGTCACGTGCAAACGCCTTTGCCCTGGACGGTTCGCGGGCAGCGACCGCGACGACGCGTGAAGTCGTGTACGCATTGATCGCGGTACACATCGTGCGGGCAATGCCGCTGGCACCAATGATTCCCCACCGAATACTGGGAGCATCCATCGGGTCAGGGATGTGCACGTCGCCAGCCAGGCGGCGCATGGTGGGCGGCAACTCCGGGAGGGTTTGATGGGGGGACGAGGGTGTCTTCGATGTATCTGCTGTCATAATTCGATTCTGTCACATAAGTGTGCCGACTACGTGCGGTCGAAGGTGACGCCAACGTCAGGTGAATCGTGGTGATGCGGTGCGATGTTCGTACAATAGAGAGGACGCGGACGTGAACGTATCCCCACGTCTGACATTCCATGCAACACGGAGGTGACGGGTGCTCGACAGTCCATCTCTGCTCGGCATTATCGCCGCGCTGGTGATGTATGCAGTGTCCGTGTCGCCGTCCCTGCTGCCCAGATCCTGGTGGTGGCAAGCCGTCGTGTCCGGCGTTCTTGCATCGCTCGGATACGTGGTGGGAGTGGTGATCGAGAGCACCGGAACATTAATTTTGCGCCTGACTGACTTAACCATCAGTGCCTCGCCTGCCACCGAAACCGGGTTGCGGTGGGCCGCATTCGTTATTTTCATGATCTGGTTCATCCGATCAGTTGTTCAGTCATTCATCCACGCCCGCTCAGCTGCGCAACTGGTGGACATGCCCGGTCCGCGAATCAGTTCCATTGTGCTGGGACTGCTCGGAGCATTTGTGCTCTTCCACGTGATCATCGGTGTACTGGATGCGTTGCTGTGGATGTTGGCCACCCTGGTCACTTTCCTGGCGCGATGGATACCGATGTGGATTGCGTTGGCGGTGGGATGCGCAATCATCGTGGCGCTGCTGATCCTGTTGACCTCAAAAGTGATTATCGCTGGAGGTGTCACGTTCTTTTCCCGAAAGGCATGGGAAATGAACAACCGCACCGCCAAAGGGATCTTTCGTCCCGAGGTGCCCGAACGATCCGGATCCCACCATTCCCTGGTGTCGTGGGCATCCGTTGGCGGTCAGGGCCGCGTGTTTTTGGGACGAGGCCCCTCGCGCCACGACATTGAAGAGGTGACCGGGCGCGAGGCCCTCGAACCTATTCGCGTCTACGCCGGCATGCCGACAGGCGGGCAGACCCTCGCTGACGCAGCTGACATGGTGGTGCGCGAATTGGAACGCACCGGCGCATTCGAGCGGGCGGTCATCGCCGTCAATACGTCAACGGGATCCGGCTGGGTTGACGAGTGGGAAGTGCAGCCTCTGGAGTACCTGACCTGCGGCAACTGCGCCACAGCGTCGATGCAGTATTCCTACGCGCCCTCGTCCCTGCATTGGATGACCGGATTGGACCACTGCGTCGAAGCCGCGATCATGCTGTACCAGGCAGTCAAGAAGGCAGTGGACGGTCTGCCTGCTAATCAGCGGCCGGCGTTGTATATCACTGGAGAGTCGCTCGGCGCATTCGCCTCACAGGCTGTGTATACCGACCTGGCCGATGTGATGCGTCAGGTGGACGGTGCGCTGTGGGTGGGGACGCCCTCGTTCACCCCGATGCATCAGGAGCTGACAGAAAAGAGGCATCGCGGATCGCCCGAGGTGGCACCTGTTGTGGACAATGCGCGGCATGTGCGCTTTGCGACAGGTCCGGAGGATCTGCGCCACGATATATACGGCCGTGAACTCGGGCCGTGGCACTTCCCGCGCATCATCTACGCACAACACCCGTCCGACCCGGTGGTGTGGTGGACGGGCCGCCTGGCGTGGTACCAGCCGGACTGGATGCGTGAAAAAGCCGGCCGCGACGTGTCACCGTCCATGGAGTACACCCGTATCGGGACATACCTGCAGGTGCTGGCTGATTTGCCGGTGGCGGGTCGGGCACCCGGTGGGCACGGGCACACCTACCACCACGAACTGATCCCCATGTGGAAGGAACTGCTGGGGCTTGGGGACGCAGAACGTCCCAACACGCTGACCGATGGCCAGTGGGCTGATGATGCGATGCTGCGGAGGATCGGGCACGCCATTTCCGCCAACATTGCGCTGTCCGAACGCCAGTAGGCGGCGGTCAGGCAGGCTGCCGGAGAGCGAGTCCCTTGAGCGTTACTGGCGCGGAACTGCGATATCGACGGCAGACTCGTCAACCCTGACATGCACGGTCGAGGCTGTTCCAACCGGATCCCCGTCGACTTGCACGATGCGCGGCTGATCGACGTCGACCTTGACATCGCGGCACTGGCGAGCTGTCATGTGGCCGGTCGAAGCAGGCAGATCCAGTGGTGTCCATCCTGCTCCCTGCGCAAGAATCTTCCCCGCAACATCTGCCCAGCCAAGCAGACCTGCGCGCACGTCCACTGCCACCACGTCGAGGAGTCCGTCAGTCGGATCCGCATCAGGCACCAGCACCAGGTAGGGCAGCTCACCACAGTTGGCAACCATGATGGTCCGTGCCGGCACATCGCTCAGTTCTTCAACATCAGGGCGGTCACCCTCGTCTGCCTGCGCGTCGGGGTGTTCTGCCAGGTCAGGAGCCACCGTCGACTGGTCGGCGGAGACAGCATCCTTCAACTTCAGTGACGCCTTCATGCGTTTGCCGTGCAGCGCCTTCACACCGGAAATGACGTAGGCAATCCACCCGATCTTCTTCTTCAGACCAGAATCCGTGTTCGCCATCGTCTCGCCATCAAAGCCCATTCCGGCAATGACCGTGTAGGCGAATTCATCATCCTCTGCGATGGTGTCACCGTTCGCATCCAGGCGTTCGCGTGCTTCGCGGATCAGCTGGCCTTCAGCGGTCAGGTCGCCAACCTCGTCCGGATCTTCCATCCGCAGCCACGCCAAGTCACCGTGAATAAAGGTGCTGCCCAGCGCAATACGGATGGCTTCATCCAGGTCGTCGGTGGGAATATTCAGGTTGCGTGCCAGCAGGTTGCCGGTTCCGGCGGGGATGATTCCCATCGGCACGCCGCTATGAGCCAGGCTGGCCGCAACTGCACGCACGGTCCCATCACCGCCAGCAGCGATGACCAGTGATGCGCCCTTCGTCAGGGCCTCAATGGCCTGCCCGGTGCCGGGATCTTCCTCGCTTGTCTCAATCCACTCGATGTGGGAAACGTTGCATGAGCGCGCTACTTCTTCGACGTGGGCCTGGAACTGTTCAGTATCGGACTGTTTGGCAGGGTTGAACACGACCCACACGTTCTCCAGCGTCTTGTCGCTCTCATGCGTGTTGACGTCGAACTGGGCGTCCTGGCGCGCATTTGAGCGCGATTGCTGGAAGGCGAGCCAGCGTACGACCAACACCAGACCAGCTGCTGTAGCGCCAGCCGTGGCCAAACCGATCCATCGTGAAAGATTGATGCGTCCCATGAAAAGCTCCTATCTGACGGTGCGACTGTCTGGACTGTGCAGCTTCGAGTTCCCAGCGGTGCGGACGGGCCGGCCCGCCAGTCCTGTTCGACTCTCTGGTACCTTCTACCTCTATTGTCGGGCAAAGTGGGCGCAGGGGCGCGGCGGTTAATCCTTCTGCCTACTTCTCGGCCGCCGGCTCGATCGCCTTGCCGGCTTCAGCAGCCTGATTCTCGATGGTGCGGATGAAGTAGTCAACAGGGTAGACACCTGTCAGGTACGCGTTGTTGATGAAGAACGAGGGTGTTCCCGTCAACCCCACTGATTTGCCGTGCTGCGTATCAGCCTGGACGGCGTCCTTGATCTTCTCGGACGTCAGGTCGGCGCGGAATTGATCCAGGTCTGCCACACCTACCTGCTCAGCAATCTGCGTGACGGACTCTTCAGTGTAGGACGCATGATCTTGCGTGGGAGCCTGAGCGAAAACCGCTTCGTGGAATTCGACGTACTTGCCCTGCAGGCCGGCTGCCCGCGCAGCGGCGGCAGCGATGTCAGACCCCTTGTCGGAGAAGATCACCATGTCGCGGTACTCGATGCGCAGCGTCCCATTGTCAATCAGTTCCTGAAACTTGGGCTCAACCTCCTGGGCGTACTTGGCGCACATAGGGCACGAGTAATCCGAGTACTCGACCATCACGACGGGAGCGTCGACCTCGCCGCGCGCCATCGGGTCGTTGGGATCGCGTCGTGGCTCATCGGCCAGAATCTTCAACGCCTCCTCATTGGTCTGCGAGGGAGCGTAGTCCAGCTGCTGTTGAGTGGTTGCGGATTCAGAGTTTTCACCTTGCTGCGATGCCGCCTCGTCCTGTGTCTGCGAGGACGCCTCGCTTTGTGCCTGTGACGGCTGCGGCGCGGTGCTTCGCCCAACGAACACTCCGGCGGCGAACGCCAGGACCACTGCCAAAACAGCGGCAATGGCGACCAGGACGGATGACGAGGAGCGCGACGACTGTGAGCGCGCCGCACGAGCATCAGTGCCGTGCGTAGCTGATCCTGCTGGTGCGGAATTCTCGTCTGCACCAGCAGAGCCGGTGGAGGAGGCTTGTGAGCCGGAGACGGGCACGGTGCGCGTCAAATGTGAATCTGCGCGACCAGGTGATTCAGAATCAGAAGAAGTACGCTGAATGTCCATACACGCACATTATCGCGTTTTACGTGGCCACGTCGGTCGAGCCACCTCCGGTGCACAACGCGATGCGATCCGAAGATTCAGAGCAGATCCTTCTTCTGCATGATCTTGAGGGCCGCCCATCCGAAGGGGATACGACCGTAGAAGGTCACCAGTCGGTACAGGACGGCAGTGGACAGTGCCACCGAGACGGGGATGCCGGCAACCTGCAGTCCGCCGGTCAACGCAGCTTCCACCGGACCGATACCGCCAGGCGAGGGGATCACTGATCCCAACGAGTTCGACGCCAGATATGTCACCGCCAGGGTCAGCAGGTTGAGCTCACCGCCGAAAGCCTTGAGCGCTGCCCAGAACGCGCCGACGAAGCCGATATTCATCACGATGTTTCCACCTAGGACGGCGGCGATACGCTTGGGCTGACCCACGATCCAGATCAGACGCGGGTAGATCTGCTTCCACGTCGGCTTGATTTTTGCCCACAGCCACCTGCGCAATTTCGGCACTGCGAGCGCTGTGGCCACCACCGCCAGTACTGCGACCACGATCAGCACGATCGTCGACGTCGGCAGGGAAATGTTAAGCGGTGTGGATGATGCTCCGGTCAGCAAGATGATGAAAAGCAATGCGACAGTTGTCAGGAACTGGGAGATCTGCATGAGCGTGACCGTGGTGATCGCCATCGGTGTCTCAACTTTTTGTTTATTGAGGAAGCGCAGGTTCAGCGCCGCAGGACCGATACCGGCAGGAGCCACGACCGTCACAACGGACGCGGCGATCTGTGCCAGGGTCGCGTCAGACAGTTTGATCTTCTCGGTAGACAACGCCACCAACGGCACGGCAGCACCGAACCACGTGAGCGCACCCAGGATGAACGCGATAATAATCCACACCGGGCTGGCAGACGTAACAGCATCAGCGATTTCGCGGAAGTTCATCGAGCCGAGCACGACGATGAGGGCCACCGCGAGGATCGCGACCGTGATAATCGTCTTCGGGGCGAAGCGTTCAAGTTTCAAAAGCTGGGCGGATTCGTTCTTCTCATCGCCCACAATCGCAGTTCGCAGATTTGCCAACGTTTCACTCTTACGCACGGCACGGCTGATCTGCGCGGGCAGCACCGCGCCTTGCAACACCGGCGCGCTGGCCTTGAGTTCACGGATGCCTACCGCGCGCACCGCACTTTCCAGGGCGCGTTTTTCACCCACGCACACCGACAGCAACACCAGCATCTGAGCAATGTCGATCCTGCGGTTGAGCTCGTTCGTTGCTACTTCGCCCTGATCCCAGCCGAGCAGCCATACCTGTCCGGACGCGTCCAGCATCACCGAGTCGAACGTGAGATCGCGGTGCGTGATCGACCGGGAATGCGCCAGGAGTAACTGATTCCACACCTGATCCAGTACGTCGTCAGACAGGAGGTGATCAGGCGAATCCTTGAGCGTTGTCACCGGCGGGATCGCCTTGGATGCCACCAGGATTGAATCGCCTACTTGGGCCATTCCCAGTGGTTCAGCAACATGCACGCCAGCTCTGTGCGCAGCCAGCGTCGTCAGCGTGGAGCGTTCAGCGTTGGCTTTCAGCGACGGCGAGACCCATCGTGATATCCCGCGCAGACGCAGATTGTTCCATACGTCGATCAGCGTGCCTGTCAGTTCGCGACCCGGATCAAGCACCTGTACTTCCCACAGCCTGCCGTGGTCATCCCACACCGCATAGTGGCGGGCGTCGGGGCGTTGCGGGTAACGCGTGACGGTGTATTCAACCAGGTCCACATCGGTGGTGAACATGTGCAGATCCTGGCGCGTGGAAGTGACGTCAGCTTCCTCATCAGTGGAAGTGGTCACCTCATCGGTCACGTCAGTTTCAGGCGTGCCGGCATTGGTCGTCTCGCTGCCGGCTTGCACCGCGGTCGATCCTGGCCGAGCACCCACTAGTGCCGTATCGCGCCCCGGCTGCATGTCGGCCCCACTGATTGCCGAGGCAGACCCGTCCCCTGTTGGATGGCGATCCGGATTGACGCGCCGTGAGTCTACCTCGTCAATCTTCCACGTCACCAGCGGCGAGGTTGACGTTTCCAGGTCGGAACGGATGATCCGCGAGGGGACAATGCCGATCGACAGCAAGCCTTCGACAATGTCGATTCCAGTGGCACGCTGATCCTCGAAACCGAGGACCCATCGTGCCAGTGAGCCGATCATACGGCCAAGCAGCAGGGAGACGAGCGCTGACGGAAGGCTCATGGTGCCGCGAATGACGCCGAAAAATGCGACGACCGCCAGACCGAGCCAGCCGTAGCGGATGGAACGCATATGCGTCGTTTCGCCGGCTGTGGTGAATAACGCGGCAAGCGTCATGAGGACCAGGTTGATGGCGGCGTGTGCGCCGAAGGTGCCGGTGGCACCTAACGGAGCCGTGAAATCGGCAGGTACATGATCGAGCACTATCATCAGAACCCAACCAGTGAACGTCGCGATCGCCGCGGTCAGGAGTGTTTCGATGATGGTGGTGAGTCTTCCTCGCCGGGCAAGCGCGCCCACGATGACGATAGGGCCGGCCAGAATGATCAGGCCCTCGATCAGCGTGACGGGCAGCAGGAAAATGGCTCGCAGAGCGCCGGCAAAGACGTTGCGCACATCGTCGGTGACCCCTTGCGTGGTTGAATGGGCGTACATACCCAACACCCACACCAGTGCGATTCCCAGGAGTGCGAGGATAACGTCGGTCAGATCCTCACGTCGGCGCGTGCGCTCCTCATGACGGTCAGCGAAATACGCGGGCCGCGACAGGCGCGGAAGGGGAGCGGTCGCGCGTTGAGTGGCGGCGAGCTGGTCGATCGACAGGTCATCGATGGACGCGTCGGGGTTTGAGCCGGGCGGCTCAGTGTCAGTCTTGGCAGAAGCGTTCGTGGTGGATCCGTGCGGTGTGGGCGTCGACGGGCCTGACGTCGCGGAGGGCGATGCGGATGTGGGTGTGGCTGAGCCAGGTTCGACCCAATCGGATGTCGTCGACTGGGGTGCCGTCGAATCCGCGCCCTTCAAAGTCATACGATCTATCCTAATGGCGCAACGCCTATTCGTGCAGTAACACATATAGGGTAGTGCGTGCACCGTTTTGAGGTGTTATGCCCCGCTAATGAAAGGGAACTTGTGCTGGCTGTAACCGTGATGCCAACCGATCAATCGTGGTTGACAACCGTCATCGGTTGGTTCCACGATCCCGAATCCTTGCTGCTCGCGATGGGTCCGTGGGTGCTGTGGGGCACGCTGCTGATCGTCCTGATCGAATCGGGCATTCTGTTTCCGGTGCTGCCTGGCGACTCCCTGCTGTTCACGGCCGGTCTGCTTCATGAGCGCCTGGGGCTGCACCTGCCGACCTTGATTGCACTGACGTTCGTCGCTGCGTTTATCGGCGCACAGATCGGCTATTGGCTGGGGCGTCGATTCGGGCGGCGTCTCTTTTCCGACAATGCGCGGATTTTGAAGACCGAGCATTTGCACCAGGCTGAACGCTACTTCGTGAAGTATGGCGGGCGCTCGCTGGTGATCGGGCGTTTCATCCCGTTTGTGCGCACATTCATTCCGCTTGCCGCCGGTATCGCGCGCTACCCGTACGGCAAGTTCGTCATCTATAACTCGCTGGGCGCTCTGGCCTGGGGCGTGGGCATCACATGGGCCGGCTCCGCGCTGGGCGGTATCCAATTCGTTCACGATAATTTGTCAGTCATTATCATCCTGATCGTCGTGGTCTCGGTCATCCCCATGATCGCCGAGTTCGCCATTCAGCGTGTCCGTCAGTCTCGCAAAGGTCGCGCTGAAGCAGCCGAAGCATCCGCGCAGGTGTCGGATGCAGTCGATGCCGACTCCGAGGCTGCTGATCGCAGGTCCGGGTCAGTCAGCTCTGGTCCCGAAGCTGTCGACCCGAAGCCTGAGGCATTTCGGCGGGCCGGCAGCATCGCAATTGACGAGGGTGACCCGACCGGCACCGAACGCGCCACAGAAAGCTGATTCATGAACTGGGTTGCATGGTTGGGGCTGATGCCGCTGGTGATCGCGATGGTTGTCATCGCAATCCTTCCCGGCTATTTCTGGGTGCGCACACAGATCCGTTCATCGGTGGTGGCTGCTGCAGCCGGACCGGCACTCACTGTCGGAACCGTGTCGATCCTGTCGATGATCTGGCATGCGCTGGGAGTTCCGTATACCCGCGCTACCGTTATGCCGGTCCTGGCATTGCTGACCTGCGCCGGAGCTGCGGTTTATGTGCTGCGTCGGCGCGCAAACCCTGAACATGGCGAACTGCTTGGAGACAGCCTGGTGGCGCGGCCACCACTGCGGGCAGATGCGCCGGCCTCGCACGCCTACCGCATTCTGTCGCGCAGAGCGCGCGGCGCAATCTGGTTCATGGTGTTTGTCGGCTGGGTGCTGGCCGCACTGCCCATGCTGATCGCGGTCAATCCGCGTGATCCCGTGCAACAGTGGGACTCTGTTTTCCACGTCAATGGTGTGTGGTCGATTCTGGAGACCTCACGTGCGGATCCTTTCGGAGGGTTGGCACCTCTGTACGGTGGACGTGAAGTTTTCTACCCGAACGCCTGGCATGCGTTCACGGCGCTGTTCGCCACGCCCGAAACCGTGATTCAAACGTCGAACGCGGCCTCGCTGGCACTGATGGCGCTGTGGGCGATCGGTGGCACAGCGTTCACTGCTGTCGTCACCACTTCACGGGTTGCCGTTGTCGTGGCACCCGTTGCTGCGGGCTGCATGCTCTCCATGCCGGCTGACGCCCTGACCATGTACAACCAGTGGCCCAACGCGTTGGGAGTCATCCTTCTGCCGGGAATTGCTGCAATGAGCCTGGTCTGGGGCAGGCGGTTGGCGCGATCGACTGATCGTGGGTTGGCTGGCGCGTTTGCACATCTTCCGCTGGGAGGGCTGATTGCCCTGGGCTTCGTCGGCATGGTGCTCGCCCACCCCACGGCCGCGTTTTCACTGGCTGTGCTGCTGATTCCACCGATCATTGCGTCCATGTTCATCCTCGTCAGGCGCTCCGCGTGGATCGGTCACTACGGCGTGGCTGCGGCAACAGGGGTGGTGTGCGTGGTGGCGGTGTGCGCGCCGCTGTGGATGCTGGGTATGGATCGCGTGCAGGCGATGGGGGATTACCCGAGGCGGGGCATTTCTTACGAGCAGGCTTTCTCGACCTTCCTGACCCCTTATCCGCCTTTCACCCGCACCATCGGCTTGATCTTGACCATCACGATCACCGCGGTGCTGATGCTGATTGGCATCATTGCGCTGATCCGCGGCGCATTTGTGTGGTCTCGAGTGGTCAAGAACGACATTCCCACCTGGCCGTGGCCGTCAGTGGTGCAGCCCGAGGCAGCAGTGCCTTCCGGCGCAGCGGCCCCCTCCGACGAGGCAGCGCAAACCGATGCAGCGCTCCACTGCCAGACAGCAGATTCTCACGATGCGGCAGAGCAGCCCTCGGCAATGCTGCAGGATTCGACGGAGCCGCCCTCGTCGACGGCCTCCATGACCGTGAGCGAACGAGCCGACCTGTGGATCGCAACGCGCCAACGCGTGCGCGAATCGTATGGGCCGCGTCCGACAACCTGGCTCATTGTCTCTTTCCTGCTGTTCGCGGCACTGACTTTCATGGCGTATGCGCCAGATTTTCCCGGACGCACCTACCTGCTGGCACCGTGGTACATGGATGCTCGTCGCATCATGGGGGTACAGAACCTCACGATGATTCCTCTGATCGCGTTCGGTTTCGAGCAGCTCGTGAACTGGGTGCGCTCGCACAGGGTGCGCGCCGCTGACGAGCATCATGCGCAATCGTCACTGTGGCGGGTCGGCGCACTGCTCGGCGTGTGGATCGTTGCCATGTCACTGGGCGGCGCGATGGATGCTCGGCTGTGGGCGGTGCGATACGTGTACGACGCAGATCACCTAGGCAAACCCGGAATGTCAACGAACGCGGAGCTGAACATGTTCCGGCGCATGCCTCAGACGGTGCCAGAAGATGCGTTGATCGTCGGAGATCCCATCGCCGGCGAGGCCTACTCGCTGTCGATCGGACAGCGTCAGGTCGTGTTCAGGCAACTGTCGACGGTTAACAAGGACACGGTTTCGCAAGATATCCTGCGCCGATCCTTTAATGAGATCCACACCAATCCCGAAGTGTGCCAAGTGGTTCGTGACCTTGGAATCACGCACTTCTTTGAGGACGAAGATGGCCAGTACTACAACTTCGCACGCTCCTCGCGAATGCCAGGGTTCTACAACGTGGACACATCCCACGGCTTCGAGCTGGTCGACACTGGCGGCACGGCGAAACTGTACCGCATTACTGCCTGCGACTGACGAAGCGCAGGGCGCGCGGAGTATGACTCAGTGCTTGTCAGCTGAGACCTGCTCGCCGGCTTCTGTGGCAGCCTGGTTTTCCTGACGGTCGGCTATCGGCTCCCAATCGTCGTGGTCGATGCCTTCTTCTTCAAGTTCCTCCGCGGCGACGGCCCCCATCGCGTCGACCAGTTCGACGTTTTCAACATCGGAGTCCTCGACTTCGTGGCGCAGCTGCCTGGCGTGTTTGCGGGAAAAACCGCGATCGAGGCGCAGACGGCGACGTATCAACTTGAGAATGCGGCCGCGTCGCTCCGACTCGTCGATGATGTCCTGGCGAGTCTTGATCCACGAGTAAAACAGCACCACCATCAGCACGATGCCGCAGTACCCCAAGATCGGGAAGAGCTTGTTGACCAGCTCTTTGAACCCGAGGAATGACAGCCCGAACCCTGCCACTGTCAGCGCCAGCAAGATGACGCGGAACCGCATGTCGCCACCGTGCGAGAAACGCTTGGCCAACGCGTAGAACATGGCAATCGCGGTGTTGAAAATCATCAGGAACGTCACGATTGCCATCGCAAAGCCAAACCACGGATGGATGTGGTTGACCAGTGCCAGCATCGGCATGTCCTGGTCATACACGGTCGTCATTTGCGTCAGCAACGCGCCGGCGACCAGTGTGAGCAGTACGCCGTAGACGATGCCGCCGATCATTCCCCCGCGCCCGGCAACCTTCAGATCCGTGATGTCACCGCCCATGACGATCGCCATCGACACAACGGTGGACAGACACACGCCCACGTAGTTCAGGGTCGAAATATGCCACGCCGGAAGGGCCGTGTCCACCAGCTGCGCAGACTCGTGGATATCCTCCCACGCCGCATCAATGTGCGTGAATGACCAGATCACCACGATGAGGACGCACAGGATCAGCACGGGCGTAATCATGCCGATGATCTTCGTAACCTTGTCCACATCCAGCATTCCCACCAGCATGACCAGCACCGTGATGATCGCGGAACCCACCCATGTCGGCAGTCCAAACTGCTGTTCGAGATTCGAGCCGCCACCCGCAATCATGACGAAACCCAGGCTAAAGAGCGTAAACGTGATGATGATGTCGAACAGGCGGGCAAGGAATGGATGTGCCACCCCGCCGAATACCACGTTGTGGTCGCTGGCCAGAAAGTATGATCCGAGCTGAACGACCACCAGACCTGCGAATGAGAACACCGCACCGGTGATGACGGCGCCGACGATGCCCCACACCCCAAATCCGGAGAAATACTGCAGAACTTCCTGGCCTGAGGCAAAACCTGCACCAACGGTGATGCCGATGAAGGCAAGGGCAACAGTCAAGACTTTTTTATTCATGAACGGCTTTCGACGCGAACATTTCCTTTGATACTTTAACCTGCTTTGCTCGTTCACATGCGACTTTTATGCCGGGCGCCAGCGGCAGCGATCGGCCAGTTCGGCGATTCTTCCTTGTGTTCGCCGCTATTGACGAGGGTGGCTTCCACCTCCACTGCTGTCACTTAATCCACACGCTTATCCACACATGGGGAAAACTACATCAGTGTAATTCAGCAGATAGCTGTGGCTTGACGTCGCTTATTTCGCCGACACCTCGCCGGTAGGGGCACCAGGTTCGGCCTGGTTCTGCAACACTGATTCACCGTCAAGATCGTCGTGAGCAATACCACGCGCATCAAGGTCGTCACACGTTTCTGATCCGATGGTCCCCACCAGCTGAGCATTTTCAATGGATGAGGCGCTCACTTCGCGGTCCAGACGTGCCTGATCGAGTCTGGAAAACACACGATCCGTGCGTAGTTTGCGTCTGAGCAGACGCGTGATTCGCCCTCGTCGATCAGTTTCCTCGTTAATTATGCGGCGCGTGCGAATCCACGAGTAGCCCAGCACGCCCATCAGGATGAAGCCGGCATAACCAATGACGGGGAACAGCCAGGTCACCAGGTTCTTGAAGCCGAAAGCCGACAGGACGGTGCCGGCCACAACCAGCGCCACCAGCACCAGGCGAAAACGGCCGGTGCTTCCTGTGGAGAAACGCGAAGCCAGCGCGTAGAACATGCCGATCGCAGAGTTCAGGATCATGCCGAAAACAACCAGTGCCATCACGTGCCCCGCCCACGGTGCCGCGCTGGCGGCCAACGCCAGCATCGGCATGTCATCGCGGTACACGGTCGGCACGTGCACATACAGCGACACCGTGATCGCCAGCAGGAGGACTCCGAAGAACACGCCGCCGAGAAGGCCGCCAAAGCCGGCCACTTTCGGATCGGAAATATCGCCACCGATGACGATCGCCATTGACGCCACCACGCATAGGTTCATTGCCACGTAGTTCAGTGACGACAATGACCAGTGCGCAATGGTGGTGTCAACCAGCTGCGTTGAAGCGTGGATGTCACTCCAGGTGGCGTCGATGTGTGTCAGCGCGTAGATGGTCACCGCCAGGACGCAGATGATCAGCACCGGTGTGAGCGCGCCGATGATGCGCGTAACCCTGCTGACATCCAGAAACCCCATCGCCAGAACAACCACGATCACGATCGCTGAGCCAACCCATGTCGGCAGGCCGAACTGCTGATTCAGGTTCGTTCCTCCGCCGGCAATCATGATGAAACCAATTGAAAAAGCTGTGACAGTGACGGTGACGTCGAACAGGAATGCCAGAACCGGGTGCGCCACCTCGCCGAACACGACTTTGTGATCGCTGGCCAGGAAATAGGACCCGAGCTGGACAATCACGAAACCTGCGAATGAAAACACAATGGCAGCGGCCAATGCGCCGACCAGGCCCCACGGACCAAAACCGACGAAGTATTGAAGGACTTCCTGCCCGGAGGCAAAGCCTGCACCCACGGCGATCGCAATGTACGCCATGGCAACGGTCAGGACTTTCTTATTCATCTGTCGATCCGTTCCCGGGTCGCTTTCTCGCTGATGGGCACCTCCAATAGCGCCGGCGCACCGTCGCGGCGTGGCACACGCCGCGGGGAAAGTCGCCCTCGTCAGTGACCCGAAGTAGTGATACCCACGAACTATAGTTGACCAACCCTGCCGTGTGCGCGCGATTGAGGGGCGTCACCGCACATGCCCGCGACCCCTCCCCGCTGGCGCGGTAGTAACGGGCGGTGTATCTGAACTACCATGAACACATGATTGATATGCGTGCCTTGCGAGAAGATCCCGAACCGGCCCGCGCCTCACAGCGTGCGCGCGGCGCAGACGTGGAACTGGTGGACCGAATCCTCGAAGCCGACACGAAGCGGCGTGAACTGCTCCAGGAATTCGAGCAGCTGCGCTCGCAGCAAAAAGAGGTCTCTCGATCTGTGGGGCGTGCCAGCAAGGAAGAGCGGCCCGCAATCCTGGCTGAGGCCAAGGAACTGGCTGCGCGGGTCAAGAATGCTGAGGCCGCATCGAACGAAGCAGGCGAAGAAGCCGACAAACTGGCACGCATGCTGCCGAACCTGATTCTGCCGGGAGTGCCCACCGGTGGTGAAGAAGACTTCGTGGTGCTGCGCCATGAAGGCCCCGATCCGCGTGACTTCGCGGCCGAAGGGTTCGAGCCGAAAGATCACCTGGAAATCGGTGAAAAACTGGACGCAATTGACGTCGAACGCGGCGCCAAGATTTCAGGATCGCGTTTCTACTACCTCAAGGGAATCGGCGCGCGCCTGGAGCTGGCGATGATGACCATGGCGCTGGATCAGGCTGTCGCTGCAGGTTTCACTCCGATGATGACGCCGACGCTGGTGACGCCGCAGGTCATGGGTGGCACAGGATTCCTCAACGAGCATTCCGATGAAATCTACTACCTGCCTGCTGACGATCTGTACCTGGTGGGCACCTCCGAAGTGGCGCTCGCGGGCTACCACATGGGTGAGATTCTGGACCTGAGTGACGGCCCGAAGCATTACCTCGGATGGTCAACCTGCTACCGGCGCGAAGCTGGGGCAGCCGGGCGCGACACGCGCGGCATTATCCGTGTCCACCAGTTCAACAAGGCGGAAATGTTCTCGTTCTGCCGCCCTGAGGATGCTGAAGAGGAGCACAAGAAATTCCTTGCGTGGGAAGAAGAGATGCTGGCGAAGATGGAACTGCCCTACCGCGTCATCGATACTGCGGCCGGCGACCTCGGCACCTCGGCAGCACGCAAGTTCGACTGCGAGGCATGGCTGCCGACCCAGCAGCGCTACATGGAGGTCACCTCCACATCGAACTGCACAACCTTCCAGGCCCGGCGCCTGGGCATTCGAGAGCGCCGCGATGGCCAGATGTTCCCGGTTGCCACGCTCAACGGCACACTGGCGACAACCCGCTGGCTCGTCGCGATCCTGGAGAACCATCAGCGTGAAGACGGGTCCGTGCGCGTGCCTGAAGCAATGCGGCCCTACCTGGGTGGAATCGACGTCCTGGAGCCGCGGTGAGCATCCCGCTCCTCACACCGCCCCCGTCCGGCGAGCAGGCCATCCCCTTCGATGAACTCGTCGCGAGGGCCGAGGCCGGCCTGCCCTCGTCACTTCCCCGCGATCCGACCAAAATCATGGTCGCCCTGGACGTTGACGGCACATTGTTGCTTCCCGAGGGTGCCTCTGAGCGTGTCATCAGCGCATTCCATGACGGTGTTGCTGCCGGAATGAAGATGGTGATCGCCACTGGGCGAGGCGTCAATGCCGTCGACCCGGTCTTTGGCTATCTGAAAGCCAGTCAGGGGTGGGCGGTGTGTTCGAACGGCACCACGATGGGTCAGTGGGATCCCCAGCTCGAGGGTGGTCGACGCGTGGTGCGCCGGCACAGTTTCAATCCCGCAGAAGCAATTGACGCGTTACGCCAGGTCATGCCGGATGCATTGATCGGGTCAGAACGCGACTATGGATACGCTGTTTCTGCGCCGTTCCCACATGGTGAGCTGATCGAAACGTTCCGCGTCGAATCGATGGAGAACCTGCGCAGCACTCCCAGCACCAAACTCGTTGGCCGTGCGCCGTCGTTGACGCGTGAAGAATTCAGCGAGGCGATCGCGCAGACTGGCCTGGCTGACACACATGAAGTGGCGATCGGGTGGACGTCCTGGGTGGATGTCGGGCCTCGTGGCTTTACCAAGGCGACCGGTCTGGAAGAACTGGCTGAGTACCTGCAGGTGCCCCACAGCGGCACCGTCACGGTGGGGGATGGAACGAATGACATCCCGATGCTGCAGTGGGCCGCGCACGGCGTAGCGATGGGCGGCGCTGATGAGGACGTGCGCAGCTATGCCGATGCGGTGACCGGGTCGGTGGAAAATGACGGCGCTGCCGCTCTGGTCCGCGCGATTTTGAATCGCTTCTGACTCACCGGCTTGTCACGGACCTGAGGACGGCGACTGGCGGCTCGACACACAAACGGTGTCTGTCAGGTGTCAAAACCGAGTTATTGCTGACAAAAAGGACCCTCGGCCCCTCACGTTCGTGGCCAATGAGATATAAATGAAGTGGCTTATCGTAATGGTTACGGCCGATACGAGGAGCACCCGTCACACACGTTGAACGCCGACTCGCTTGCGTATGCCGCAGGGGTGAATGAGCGCTCAGTCCATACATTTGAAGGCAGGAGATGTCACGGTGTATTCACACGCATCGCCCCTGGAGCATTCTCCGCTCGAATCACAGTGCTCATCATCGACGCACACATCCAAGCCAGATGCTCACGGTGCCACACGTCGCCCTCGGCAACCACGAATGCGACGAGCACTGATTGCGGCTCTGGCTGTATGCGCATGTGGAGCATTGGCGAGCTGCGGGACGCCCCAGGCGCAGGAGAAAACCGAACTGGACTTTTTCCAGTTCAAAGGTGAAGCCAAAACAGATTTCGAAGAAATCGCGGCTGATTTTGAGGCCGAAAATCCCGACATTGACATAGTCATTAACCAATCGGCAGATGCGGACACCGCGATCCGTACGCTCCTGGTGAAGAACCGCCCGCCGGATGTCATCACCCTGAACGGTAACGGAAAATTCGCTGACCTGGCACGAGCCGGCGTCTTCCACGACTTTTCAGGTGACCCGCTGCTTGAGCACATTAACCCGGCTGTGCAGGACATTCTGGCTGACCTGGGAAATGCGGAAGGCGAAGTCAACGGTGTCGGCTATCTGAACAACGCAGACGGCATCATCTACAACCGCCAGATTTTCAAGGAACAGGGCCTGGAAGTTCCCTCCACATGGGAAGAACTGCTCGATGTGTGTGAAAAGCTCAAGGCCGCTGGCATCACACCGTTCTACGGGACGGTGGCCGACGCGTGGACCACACTGCCCTCATTTAATGGGTTGGGCGCCTACGCCGCGCGCGACGGGTTCTTCGACACCATGCGCGAGCAGGGTACGGATATCGGGCCGGATTCGGCGGTGTCGTTCCAGAAGAACTTCACCGAACCGATGCAGCGCCAACTCACCTTATTCGGATACGCACAGGACGGATGGCGTGCCCGAACCTACGACGACGGCAACGCCGCATTTGCCAACGGTGAAGTCGCCATGCTGATGCAGGGTATCTGGGCGCTCAATCCGATCCGTCAGGCAAACCCCGACGTGGATGCGGCAATTTTCCCGTATCCGGCTCCCGAAGGTGAGGGCGCCGACCAGCGCCTGCTGGTGACTGGCGTGGACGTCGTTGTGACGATGGGGAAGGGGGCGGCGCACCCTGAAGAGGCACGCCGCTTCTTCGACTACCTCTTCCAGCCTGAAGTCATCGAGAAGGTCGCGAAGTCGCAATCCATGTTCCCCTCCCTCAGAGAAGCTGACTACCCGGATGATCCGGCAATTCAGGAACTGGCTCCGTTCTTCGACGGAGGCCACATCGCAGGATTCGTGGACCACCACGTTCCCGCCTCTATCCGACTGGACCCTCTGGTCCAGCAAGGATTGTTTGATGCAGACCCATCAGTGACACTGCAGCAGCTGGATCGCCAGTGGCGTGAATACGCTGCACGCACTGTGGAGTGAAAGGAAAATCCATGTCATCAACACCTGGTGCTGGCGCCGGATCGCACAATGCCGGCAGCACGGACGGCGAAGACGGCCGCATGGTTGACCTGCCGCCACAGTTGCGCGAACGCATGCGCTCACGAGACACAGCAACGGCGAGTGAACCTGCACGTTCGGTGACCACCACGGCAACGGCTACGGCCGTGTCGGGTACGGCCTCATCGGGCACACTCTCGGCTAAGTCCTCGGCCTCGTCCGCACGCAGGTCCGGTTCAGATAAGGGGAAGCGACGAACAGTGTCGCCCACCAAGGACCGCACGTACACGATGATTGTCGTGCCCGCGCTCATTGCGTTCGCACTGTTCCATACACTGCCCGTCCTGATCGGCGTGTTCTTCTCGTTCACGAACTATGCCGGATACGGAACGTGGAAATTCGTTGGAATCTCCAACTACATCAACATTTTCCGCGACGAGCGCATGTTCCACGCCTATGCGGCCACCTTCATTTTCGCCATCATCGCCACGATCCTGACGAACGTGATCTCGCTGATCATCGCCGTGGCGCTGAACTCGAACATTCTGGCCCGTAACTTCTTCAGAGGCGTGTTCTTCATCCCCTACGTCCTGTCGGTGCTGATCATCGGCTACGTCTTCAAATTCATGTTCTCAACATCGTTGCCGAAGATTTTCTCCAGCATTCCGCTGTTCAGAGACAACATTTTGACGCACCCGATCGCCGCATGGGGAGCGATCATCACGCTGGCCGTGTGGCAGGCAAGCGCATTCGCGATCATCTTGTACCTGGCCGGACTGCAAACCGTTCCAGACGATGTGTACGAGGCTGCCGCACTGGATGGTGCGAACTCGTGGCAACAGTTCTGGAAGATCACGTTCCCACTGATCGGCCCCTTCTTCACCCTCAATATGGTGCTGAGTTTGAAGAGCTTCCTGCAGGTCTTCGACCCGATCATCGCGCTGACCGACGGCGGACCGGGCACGGCAACCGAATCGGTCTCCGTCCTGATTTACCGAGGCGGCTTCACCGGCGGTGAGTTCGCCTACCAGACAGCAAACGCGGTGTTCTTCTTCGTGGTGATCACCATCGTGTCGCTGTTCCAATTCAGAATTTTGCAACGTGGGGAGGGAAAGTAACATGACTGCTCCCATGACACCAGGCACACCGATCGAATCAACGTCCTCGTCAGCGTCGTCGCCCTCGACGCGAGGGACAGCCGGGCAGAACTCGGCCAACACGTCGACGCGCAAGATACGCCCTTCAAAGAGGCGCCGCATCAACTGGGTGGCCACGCTGTTTATCCTGTTCACGTCTCTGGGCGTGCTGATCCCGATGTACCTCGCCGTGGTTGTTGCGCTCAAGTCGCCTGATCAGGTGCTCAACGGCAACGGGTTTGAACTGCCGACCTCGATCCGCTGGCAGAACTTCGCGGACGCCTGGGAGCGCGCCGACTTCAAGCACGCGCTGGTCAACACCGTGTTCGTCACAGCACTGACCTTGGTGTTCACGATTTTGACCTCGTCGATCGTGTCCTGGGCGATTGCACGGAACCTGCATAAGCCGTTCTTCAAGGGCGCGTTCTACTACCTGCTGTCGGCACTGTTCATCCCGTTCCCGATCATCATGCTGCCGATCATCAAGCAGATGTCGATCCTGCACCTGGATCGACCCATCGGCATGGTCATCCTGTACACGATCTTCGGATTGTCGATGAACTCGTTCATCTACGTCTCCTACATCCGCTCGATTCCCATTGAGCTGGAAGAGGCGGCGCGCGTGGATGGCGCATCCACGTGGCGTGTGTTCTGGCAGGTGATTTTCCCACTGCTCACTCCGATGAATGCGACGGTCGGAATCATCACGTGCGTGTGGGCATGGAATGACTTCATCTTGCCGCTGGTTGTGCTGACCGACCCGGCGCACCGCACGCTGCCGCTGGCACAGTATGTGTTCCAGGGACAGTTCAACCTGGACTACTCGGTGGCATTCGCCTCCTACCTGATGGCGATGGCTCCGCTGCTGCTGGTCTATGTGTTCTCTCAGCGCTGGGTGATCTCGGGTGTGACCCGCGGATCCGTGAAGGGCTGATCCCGTACACATAACTCAAGGGGCGCCTCGGGGTGTGAACTCCGGGGCGCCCCTTGAGTTATTGACATGTGACAGGGGCGACGTCCACAGTCGCACTCGTCAACTCCGTTAAGCATGGATGAACGAGGGCGTCGCTGCGTCGCTACTGAGACGGATGCGCAGTGTCATCGGTTCGTGCTGTCATGGTGATCCGCATTGCTGGCGATCCGCACGCTCAGCGGCAAGTGTGGTGAGAACGTCCTGCAGCACTAGTCCGTGGTTGTGCTCGGGGTCTTTTGCCGCGATGAGCAGCGTGACAACATCGCAGGTGAGATGGTTTTCCACGAAGTCGCGTGCGGCTCCGCTGTCAGCCAGTTCCTGACGGTAGCTGTGTGCAAACTCCTCAAATCGTTCGGGTCGGTGTCCGAACCAGGTGCGCAGCTGCGGTGATGGTGGCAGGTCCTTGTTCCATTCGTCCAGGGCGGCGCGCTCCTTGGAGATCCCCCGTGGCCAGAGACGATCGACAAGAACCCGGAGGCCGTCAGACGGCTCCGGATCCTCGTAGATGCGTTTGAGATGAAACTCAGGCATTCACGACAAGCTCTTTCTTGAGGCCGCCGAGTGCCTTGGAGACGGGGCAGTTGTCCTTTGCCCACTCAGCCTTTTCCTTGAAGGCTTCAGCATCGAGGCCGGGAACCTTACCGCTGACGGTGAGTTTGGCTCCGGAAATGCCGTCCTTCGGGTTGAAGGAGACCTCGACAGTGGTGTCGAGGAATTCGGGTGCATGTCCGTTTTCGGTCAGCTCGTTGGTCAGTGCCATCGAATAGCAGGTGGCAAAGGCTGCTGCGATGAGTTCTTCGGGGTTCGTGGTGCCCTGGCCTGGATCAGTGCGCTTGCCCCACGCGACGTCCAGTGTGACCACACCGGATGTTTCGAGTGTCGTTTGTCCGGCGCCGTCTGTCAGGCCACCTTCCCAGTGGGTGCTCGCAGTGCTCACAGTTGAATTCGCCATTGTGACTCCTCTCATAGTGGATGTGCACTTCATGTCTACCCTATTTGCCGGCTCGGCGCGCCCTCAATGGAAATATTCAGCGCGCGGCGAGATTATTTTGGGTGAGACCATGCGCGTGGGAATGCGGTGTTGGCGCCTGGCGGCGCTGTCACATCCAGCCGAACCTGGCCGGGTGCACCTGGACGTGTTGGCTCATCTGTCGCCGCACGACCGAGTGCACCTAGCGCTCGTAGGTCACGCATTACAAATCGTTGAGTTCGTGATAGGTCAGCAATCCAGCGTCACGGAATCCGAGCCGCTCAAACAGTGCCCGCATGGGCGTGTTTTCGGATCCGTATCCGCGCGCAGATGCCCGTTCGGTGACTGCGTCGCAGCGAATTCAATCAGCTTGCGAGCCAGTCCCATTCCGCGAGCTTCTTCGGCAACGATCAGTCGGTGCATCACCCATGTTCCCTCCTTCCCTCGCGCGGAGTCTTCCACGTCAGATTGGCCGCATCGTAAAACGGGCCGGGAGTGTCGTCGATACTCAGATAGGCCAGGACGTCTCCTCTGCTGGCAACCCCCCCATCCGTAGCCGCTTCGAATATCTGCCTCAATATGCTCGGTCAATGGATAGATGCCAGATTGCCACTGATCAAGTCCATCGCGCTGCATCCGATCAGCTTCGCGGGCAAACAGCGCCATGATCTGCTCGGTGTCGGCACCGATCGCGCGGAATTGGCGCGCGCCTCAATCAAGCGCTCAAGGTAGAAATCAACGGATCAAGGTATAAGACTTTGAACTATCAACGGGCAAAGGTCTTAGTCAACTGGTCAAGGTGCTACGGGAGCGTCGGATCAACTGGTCAAGGTAAGAGCGCCTCCACGTGCAGTCTCCTCACAGCCAACTGCAAACCGGCGCCGACCCGTGAAAGCAAACCGCGCCCGCCCCGTGAAAGCAAACCGGCGTGCATGTCACGCAGACGCACACGCCGGTCAGCAGTTCACAGCCCTGCGGGCGCTCAGAAAGACGACACCTCGTAAAGGGAGCGTCCCTCTTTCACGTGCCCGCGCTGGAGGCCTTACTTGGCAGCTTCTTCAGCTTCCTTGTTGGCCTTCTCATCGGCTTCAAGCTTGGCCTGAGCAGCCTCTTCAGCCGCAGCCTTTTCCTCGTCGGTCGGGGTTTGCGACACGCCCTGCGCGTCATCAGCGCTTTCTACCTCAACGTCAGGCAGTTCAACATCGGTGTCCAGGTCAGCCCAGTATTCCTCGGCCCACGGATCTTCGATCGGCTGGCTTCGACGCCACAACAGGTATCCCACACCAGCGGCGCTCAGCCCCAGTGCCGTCCAGCCGAGGCACTTGGCAACTCGGTGTGACTTACGCTTTGGGGTCGGCGTGGTCAACGCATGTGATCCGGCATCGGCAGCGCGGCGAGCGCGTTCGATCAGGTCACCGTCAGTCTGAGCGGCAGCCGTTGCTTCCGTCCATGCGCGGTTCACGCGAGGCATGTAGTCATCCTCGGCACGCTTACGTGCTTCTTCAACCACGGGACGAACCTTGTCTGCAGCATCGCGGGCACGGTCAGTCGCTTCGTCAATGTAAGGTTGGGCAGACTTGCGGGCGCTGTCTGCAGTCTTGCGAGCATTATCCAATACCTCCTGAGCGCGCGGGCCGGCCCAGTCCAAGCCCTGTTCCGCCAGGTCAGCGACCTTTTCGGCAGCGGCATGAGCCTGCTCAGCCAGAGTGGACCCCAGCTGAACGGCATCAGATTTAATCTGCTCCGGATCGAGTTGGTGTTTCTTAGCCATTGATGCCTCCGGATCTTGTTTCTTCATTGCGACGAATGACGCAAAGGGTCTTCCCCCCTATTGTGCACCGTCACACGATTCAATGCACTTCAATCACACCATAAAAGGCCGGCAGACAGTGACCATTTACGTAAAATGCGCGCTGGGCGAACGGCTGCCCACACGCGTGCTCACAGGCGGAAAATCTGTCACTATAGATTCATGCAAGCTATTCTTCATACTTCACAAGGCGATATCCGCCTGGACCTGTACCCCGACCACGCACCGTTCACGGTGAAGAACTTCGTGGGGCTGGCAACCGGTGAGCGCGTGTGGACGCACCCCGGCACCGGTCAGGAAATGAGCTCACCGCTGTACAACGGCGTGATCTTCCACCGCGTCATCGACGGTTTCATGATCCAGACAGGTGACCCGCTCGGCACCGGCACAGGAGGTCCCGGCTACCAGTTCAATGATGAAATCCATCCGGAACTGAACTTCAACGAGCCGTATGTCCTGGCAATGGCCAACGCCGGAACCCGCATGGGGAAGGGCACCAACGGATCCCAGTTCTTCATCACCGTCGCACCGACCCAGTGGCTGCAGGGCAAGCACACGATCTTCGGCAAGGTGGCCGACGATGAGTCACGCAGCGTCGTCGACGCGATCGCACAGGTTCCCACCGACGGACGCGACAAGCCGCGCGAAGACGTCGTGATTGAATCCGTGGAGATTCTTGACAAGTAGACGCGGGCTGATGCCTGCATCATCAGTGACGAGGGCGACCACCGGTAAGCTGGATACTGCCAGCCCTGACAGCCGGATGGGACGCCCTCGTCCACTGTGGCGGGCGCAGCCCTTCCAACGGTGAGTTCGAACAAAGGATGAGTATGGCCAAGATGCCTCAGTACGGTCAGCGTTCAGACCCGAATGCGGCTCCGCCGTGTCCACGCCACCCTGATGTGCAGTCCATCGACTACTGCAAGGTATGTAACCGGCCGATGTGCTCGCAGTGCCGTGTACCGGTGGAAGTGCGCGCCATGTGTGTGGACTGTGCGAAGAAACGAGGCCGACGCGGACGCCGTCAGATGCGCTGGACTCAAAAACCGACCGTGACGATGGTGCTTATTGGCCTGTGCGCAGTGACATTCGTGGCGATGAAGCTCATTCCGCAGGTCTACAGTTCCCTGGCGTTCATGCCGGCGATCGGATGGCTTGAGCCCTGGCGAATTCTGACGACTGCATTCCTGCATGCCAACGTCCTGCACATCCTGTTCAACCTCGTCGCACTGTGGTTTGTCGGCTCGAGCATCGAGCCTGTGCTTGGATGGTGGCGTTTCCTCATCCTGTATATCGCCAGCGCGATCGGTGGCAGTGCCGGTGTCCTGGCCTGGTGCTTCGTCAGCCGACAAACACTGTTGGTGACCACTGTTGGGGCGTCGGGCGCCGTATTCGGCCTGTTCGCCGCGATTTTCGTCCTTCAGAAGATGAGCGGGATCAATACGACATCGATTCTGATCCTGCTGGCAATCAACCTCGGTTACGGCTTCATCGTGCCCAATATTTCCTGGCAGGCGCATGTCGGCGGCATGATCGTGGGCGCGCTGGTGACGTGGGGCTTTGCGCATATCATGAGGCGCCCGCCGCGTCGCAGGAGCGGTGAGGTCGTCGTCAACCGTCAGGCCGAGGCCACGCGCAAGACACGCATCAGCGCACTGGCCGGTGCAGGAATGCTGATCGCCGTGTGCGCCGTGGTGGCTGTGGAATATGCCGCGTTGCTCGCTTTGAACTACTAGTCGGTTTACGGGCGGACGAGGTGAGGTGAGCGCCGCCGCATGGTAAATGAAGTCAGCGCGCTCGCCGAGCAGCCGAGCTTACCGCCAGCGCAGCGTCATCAGGAAACCGATCAGCATAATGCCGAAACCGATGACCAGGTTCCACCATGAGATACCGGGGATCGGGAAGCGTGCGGACGAGATGTAGTACACCATGACCCACACCAGGCCAACAATGAGCAGTGTAATGAAAGCCGGAGCCCACCACGATGGGCTCATGGGGATGTCTTCAGTCCATGAGTGGACTTCGGTATCCTGCTCAGCTACTTCGCCGCTTTTGCGCTTGCGTTTTTTCGACTCGGCCACAACCTACTCCTGATCGCTCTCCCGGAATGGGGCCGGGACTTGAATAACTGCCGTGGCGCGTTATGCGCCTGGAT
This sequence comes from Actinomyces sp. HMSC065F12, assembly GCF_001814535.1. Taxonomy (NCBI): domain Bacteria; kingdom Bacillati; phylum Actinomycetota; class Actinomycetes; order Actinomycetales; family Actinomycetaceae; genus Actinomyces; species Actinomyces sp. HMSC065F12. Next base: position 15,884 of record NZ_KV816968.1, on the reverse strand, counting down.
ATCCTCTAGCGTAGTCTCGGAGTGGGGTATCGGCCAAAGCGATCGACGCGCGGTGGTCGTTTTCGGTCTATCTCACTGTGGTCTGCCGCCTGCCAACGTGATGCACCCACCGCTCAGATATGGTCCGACCAGTCAGGAGGGATGATGAGCGACAGCGATTCGCCGCAGTCACCTCCGCCGAGCTATGCCCCGCGTGCGCGGATGGATCCACCACGTAAACGTTCAGGGGAGCGTTCGCCCAAGAGACGAACGTGGAAGAAAACCCGCTCAGCACTGGCAATCCTGGTCGTGATGGTCACCTGCGGCGTCGTCTTCGGCATAGCGGCCTCCAATACGCGGGGCCAGGCATCAAGCAGCGACGTCAACCTGCTGTCCATGGTGCGAGACAGGCAGGAAACCGTTCAGGAGCTGACAGATCAGCGCAACAGCCTGCGCGAATCCATCCATCGCTACGTGGACACCACCTCATCGAGTGACGATCCTGCAACGAATGAGGGAGCTGCCTCGTCAATCCCGATCGGAACGACTACCGCTGTTCAGGGGCCGGGTGTCACCGTCACGCTCACTGACGCGCCTGCAGATCAGATTCTGCCCGAGGGCGCCCAGCCCGACGATCTGGTGATTCACCAGCAGGACATTGAAGATGTGATGAATGCGTTGTGGCGCGGCGGTGCGGAAGCGATGACGGTGCAGGGCAAGCGCGTCACGTCACGCTCGGTCATTCGCTGTATCGGCAACGTCATCCTGGTGGACGGCACCTCGTATTCACCGCCGTATGCGATTTCCGCCATAGGCGATCCTGATCGCCTCAAGCGAGCAATCAATTCAGATGAGAGAATAATCAACTATAAGAGGTATGTCGTGAAGTACGGCCTGGGCTGGCGTCTGGATGAAGAAAAGGACTTGACATTCACCGCACTGCCCGAAGACACTTCACCTCAGTACGCGCGCATTGTGGAGGATCATGGCTAGTTCAGGCACACCGGCTCACGTCCGGAGGATTGAGAGCGCCCCAGCATCATTGCCGACCCGCATCATCGGAGTGATCGGTGAGTTGCTCATCACCGTTGCCATCATCCTGGGCCTCTTCGCGTTCTGGCAGTTGTTCTGGACGAGCTACCAAGTCAGCGGGCCGGCGCAGGAAACGGTTCTGCAATTCGAACAGGAACACCAGGCCCCGCAAAAATCAGGTGAACGGCGCACGGATGAACCACCGGCGATCGATCAGCCTGCTCCTGGTGAGGTGTACGGCGTTGTTCACGTGCCGAAATGGAACTGGGCAAAGATTCCGCTTGCTGAAGGCACCACTCCCGATGTGCTCGCGAAAGCGTATGCCGGGCACTACGTGGAAACGGCTCAGCCGGGCGCCCTCGGCAATTTCTCTGTCGCCGGGCACAGGCGAACCTACGGCAACAACTTCCGTTTCATTGACCGCCTCGAACCTGGTGACCAGGTCGTTGTCGAAACGGCCAACACGTACTACGTGTACACGATGGACAATTTCGAGATCTACTCCGCCGACGATGAAACAAACATCAAGACGATCGCTCCAGTCCCCGGCGACCTCAGTTTTTCTGAAACCCCTACCGAGCGGTGGATGACGATGACGACGTGCCATCCCGAGTGGTCGAACACGGAGCGATACATCGTGCACCTCAAGCTGGATTCGTGGACGCCCAAGGAAACCGGTGTTCCTGCAGCACTGGCCAACGAGCCTGCGAAATGACCGCCGTATTTGTCTTGCCCCGCGTGTGAAGAGAGGATTCGACCAACATGTACGCATGGATTTTCCGCCACCTACCTGGCCCGGCCTGGCTCAAGACCATCGAGGCTATTTTGCTGATCGTTCTTGTCATCGCCGTGCTGTTCCAATGGGTGTTCCCGTGGTTCCAGTCCACTTACATTGACGGGAACGTCACCGTCTGATGACAACACCTGGAAACGACTCGTCAATGGCCCCAACCGAATCTGCTCCGCGCCAGCGTCGAATCCTGTGCGTGGACAACTATGACTCATTCGTCTGGACCATCGTCGGCTACCTGCGTCACCTCGGCGCGCACGTGGACGTCGTGCGTAACGACCAGGTGGATCTTTCCCTCATTGACGAGGGCGCCCGCGGGGCCGCTGCTGATGGTGAGCGTACGTATGACGGCGTGCTCGTCTCACCCGGGCCAGGCCGACCCGAGGAGGCAGGAAGCCTGCTTGATGTGATCGATGTGTGTGCCAGATGGCACGTACCGATGCTGGGAGTGTGCCTGGGGCATCAGGGACTGGGTGAGTATTTCGGAGCGGACGTGGTGCGCGCTCCCGAATTGATGCACGGTAAGACCTCACCGATTACGCACGATGGGCGCGGTGTTTTCGCCGGCGCGGAGAATCCTCTCACCGTCACGCGTTATCACTCGCTGGTTGTCGATCCTGCGACGGTGCCGGAGTGCCTGGAGGTCAGTGCGACCACGGACAGTGGCATCATCATGGCGTTGCGCCACAGAGAGCTTCCTCTTGAGGGCGTGCAGTTCCATCCTGAATCGGTGATGACGCGCTCGGGCCACCTCATGCTGGCCAACTGGTTGGCAGCCTGCGGTGACGCGGATGCGCCCAGGCGCGCACGTGAGCTGACACCTGTGGTTGCCGAGCGCTCTGAGCTAACCGACTAACGGGCCGACCGCGGGGCCGGGCACCGAGCCGGCGCTTACCGTCGATTACTTAGTTGCCACTTTGAGAGCCTGAGGACGATCCCCTCGAGACGTACACCTTCACCGTGCCACCCTGGGAGACGAGCTGGCCTTCGCCGGGCTCAACGTTGACGACCATTCCCTTGGCGACATCGTTGCTGTCCATCTCGTACACATCCGGAACCAGTTTGAGTTCCTTGAGAGCGTTGACCACAGCTTCCTGGGACTGGCCGGGAAGGCCGGCAGGGATAGCCACATTTCCGGACGCAAGCTGCAGCGTGATTTCTGAATCCTTGGCGACTTTTTCACCGGCAGCGGGTGCGGAGGAGACGACACGATCCTTCGCCTGCTCGGCGGAATCGACGCTCGTGACCGATCCGACCCGCAGTCCGGCTGCTTCGATCGTGGAACGCGCCTGCTCCTGGCTCATTCCGTTGACATCAGGAACGGCAACCTGGTTGCTGCCCGAGGACACGATGAGCGTAACCGTCGATCCCTTCTTGGCCATTTCCTTAGCCTTCGGTGAGGTTTCGACGACGCTGCCTTCAGCAATATCATCGGATGGCTTCTTCTGGTCGGAGACCTTTACTTCGAAACCGGCGTTTTCCAGGATTGTGCGCGCCTGATCCACCGGATTGCCGGTGACATCAGGAACGGGCTGGGAAGCTGGTCCCGAGGAGAGGAACACAGTAACTGACGAGCCTTCTTCGACCTGGGTGGAGGGCGGCGGATCAGACTGAGCGACGCGGCCTTCTTCCACATCTTCCGATTCGACGGGATCACCAATGGCGAAGACCAGCCCCGCACCTTCGACAGCCTGTTTGGCTTCCTCCTGCGTCATGCCGATCAGAGCATCAGGAACGGTGACCTTTTCAGGATCCTTGTTCGACTGCATGAGGGCGACCGCACCGATTCCCAGCGCGCCAATCAGAAGAATCACCAGTGCGACGATCAGACCTGTGCGCTTCTTGCGCGGTTCTGCTTCCTCCTCGGTCGCCACAGACGTGTCAGCGTACTGGGCACGGTTCCTGTTCGTATAGCTCGGCGGTGGCGGGGGAGGCGATGACATCTGCGACAACGGCATCGTGGCGGTCGCACCAGATGAGCTGCCCGCATTGGCCAGTGCGGCCGTCTCCCACACCTGGGTGGCAGGTGCATCCACGTCAGCACCGTGTACGGCCCGGATCAGGTCAGAACGCATCGATGCTGCTGAGGAGTACCGATCCTCACGATCCTTCGCCAGGCACTTCATCACCACTCGGTCAAGCGACTCCGGAATATCCGGTGTAATGGACGAGGGCAGCGGTGGCGTCGAGGAGACATGCTGATAGGCCACGGCAACGGCGGAATCTCCCTTGAACGGCGGCCGGCCTGTGAGCAGTTCAAAGAGGACGATGCCGGTGGAGTACAAGTCGGAACGCGCGTCGACCTGTTCACCGCGGGCCTGCTCAGGGGACAGGTACTGCGCCGTGCCGACTACCGCATTGGTCTGCGTCATGGTCGCCTGAGAATCTGTCAGAGCGCGGGCGATACCAAAATCCATCACCTTGACCTTGCCGTCAGTGGTGAGCATGATGTTGCCCGGCTTGATGTCGCGGTGGACGAGCGACTGCGAGTGGGAATATTCCAGTGCCGACAAGACGCCGGATACGATCTCGACCGCCTCGTCGATCGGAACCGGAGTGCCGTCAGCCAGCAGATCCTTAACGGTGTGTCCTTCGACGTACTCCATCACGATGTAGGGGACGGATACTCCCGAACCATCGGGCGTGGTGACGACCTCTTCGCCAGTGTCATACACGGCGACGATATTGGGGTGGTTCAAAGAGGCTGCCGCCTGCGCTTCACGGCGGAAACGGGTCTGGAAGATCGAATCGCGCGCCAGGTCTGTTCGCAGCATCTTGATCGCGACGATGCGACTCAGGCGCGTGTCGAATCCCAGGCGGACTTCCGCCATGCCGCCTCGCCCGATGAGCGAGCGGATTTCGTAGCGTCCGCCTAGACGGTGGGCCATGGAATCGGCCATGTGTGAGCCTCCTCGATGATGAATTGACTCATCCCTAGGGGTAGAGACAATGATCCAAATCTATTGTAAAGGGTGGCAATGACGATCAGGACGATCGTGACAAAGATCAGTGCGATGATCAACGCCCGTCCCAGGACATCGCGCCGTGTCAGTGGCGGTGACACCTGCGAACGGTTGAAGCGCGTGGGTGTCGGCGAGCTCGCCTCATCGTGCTTGTTGAACCCGTTGCGCGCATTCGCACGGTCCACTGCGTGCCACCGGACGCGTGGGCGACCATCGCTCGACGAGCCAGATGTGTGCGCAGCTGTCGACGCACCGGATGCGCGATTCTTAGTCGAGGCGGCAGGGGAGTGCCCTGTCGACCCGGAGTGACTGCGGGACGCCTCATGCTTGGTGTCGCGTGCCTGCGCAGTGGCACGCGCGCTTTGTCGCCTTAGCGCTTCCTGACGCTCCTGACGTTGCCTACCGGCCTGCAGGCGGCGTTCATGTGCCTCACGTTCGCGCTCCGCTGTCGCCTGAGCTTCCACTTCTTCGCGTTGACGCTGCTCCTGACGCTGGCGTTCCTCGGCGCGCTGTTTGAGGCGAGCCACCAGTTCTCGTCGACGCCGCTCGCGGGGATCCAGTGGTTTGTCGAGGGCATCCTCGTCAATGGTGGTATCGATTGTCAGATCCAGAACGGGAGCGACAGACGTTGTTGCATCAGCGAGAGCAGGGCCACCCCCGGCAGGAGTCGCTGGCATGGCAGGCGTGGCTGACGTGTCCTGGTGGGACGGCGCGATGACGGGCGGCTGAGCGGTGGTGTCGTCGGTAATCTCAAGGGCAGGAAGCGGGCGGGGAGCTGTCGACAGGTGCAGCGTGTGAGCAGCCTGAACCAGTTCACGAGCCAGAGCCGCACCGGATTGGGGACGAGACTTCGGGTTCTTCTCCAGCAGCTTCATCACGATCCGAGCAAACGGTTCAGGCACGCTGAATGGCAGCGGCGGCACAGGGTCATTGACGTGCGCAAACGCAATATCGACCTGGGTCTTTCCCGTGAACGGGCGCTTACCCGATGCAGCTTCGTAGGCAATGACACCAAGGGCGTACAGATCCCCAAGGGTTGTCGCCACTTCACCCATTGCCTGCTCGGGAGGCAGGTACTGAGCGGTTCCCATCACCATGCCTGCCGCTGTCATAGCGGCCTGATCGGCAGTGCGGGAGATCCCAAAGTCGGTGAGTTTGACGACTCCGTCAGGCCTGATCAGGATATTGGCCGGTTTGATATCGCGATGCACCACTCCTGCCGCTGCCGCTGCGTGCAGAGCCATCGCCACCTGAATCATCATCGGAATGATGTCCCGCACCTCCAGGGTGCGCCCACCGCGCAGGTAGTCCGTCAGGGGGCGGCCCTCGACCAACTCCATCATGATCCAGCCATACCCGCCGGCCTCGCCCGAATCCAGAACAGACGCAATGTTGGGATGCTCGATACGCATCGCGTTACGTGCCTCGATGCGCAGACGGGACAGCGGAAGCTGATGGCCGGACAGTTCCGGCCGCAACACTTTGGCCGCCACGATGTGCCCGGTCTGCTTATCACGTGCCTTCCACACTTCACCCATGCCGCCCTGTGCGATCCGCGTGAGCAGCATGTAGCGCCCGCCCAGCAAGTGTCCGGGCATGTAATGGTTATGCGTTGCTTCACTCATTGCAGGCCAGCCTCCAAAACGGCACGTGCGATCGGACCGGCCGTGTCACCACCATGAGGTACGGGCTGTTCATCATCACCTTCCACCAAAACGGCTATCGCGATCTGCGGGTCGTCGGCCGGGGCGAACGCAACGGTCCACGCATTGGCCTTGCCGGACCCGTCACCCGTTTCCGCCGTGCCGGTCTTTGCCGCCACTTGCCAGTTGCTCAGCGCCATCAGGCCGCCCGTGCCGTACGGCTCATTCACCGTTGACACCATCATCGAGGTCAGCTGGGAGGCCACACCAGCGCTGATCGGTTCAGCAAGCCTGGTCGGTGTCATCTGCTGAGTGGACTGCAGATCGGCGTCCACGATCTCACGTATGAGCTGCGGCTTCATCATGACGCCGTGGTTACCCACCGCCGCGGCCACCATCGCCATCTGCATCGGGGTCACCTGGACGTCAAACTGTCCGATCGATGTGAGCGCCCGTTCAGGCGCATTGGCATCTTCCGGGTAACGCGAGGGTGTCACCGTCAGCGGAATGGACAGTTCCGTTCCGAATTGAAAACGCTCGGCCATGTTGGCCAGTGCCGTGTCAGGCAGCTGCTGAGAGGCAATGACAAAGGAGGTGTTGCAGGAGCGGGCGAATGCTTCACGCAAGGCAGGTTTTCCGTTGCCGCAGGTTGTGGATTCGATATTCGACACCGTCGTAGTGGACTCGGGCAGTGGTGTCTCCACCGGCGAATCGACGGGCGTATCGGGTGTCATGCCGTTTTCGAGCAGGGCTGCTGCCGTCAGGATCTTGAACGCTGACCCTGGTGCGTACCGATTTCCCGCGATCGCACGGTTCGTCAGCGGCTGCGCAGGGTCGGCAACCAGGGCGTCATAGGCATTTTGAACAGTCTGAGCATCGAAAGAGGCCAGTGGATTGGGATCGTAGCTGGGTGATGAATACAAGGCCAGTACCGCTCCAGTTTTTGGGTCGAGGGCGACCACCGCGCCTTTCCTGGCACCGAGTTCTTCAGCTGCCACCTGCTGCATCTGTTCATTCAGTGTCAGAACCACGCCACCGCCCTGACGCTCCGACCCTGTGAACAGGGTGCGGATCCGATGCATCAGGAGGGCGTCCGACCGGCCATCCAGAACGTCTTCGGATGCGCGCTCAATGCCGCTGGCCTGAGAAAACACAGAAGAAAAGTAGCCAGTGACATGTGCGTAGAGCGGGCCTTGCGAGTAGTAGCGTTGGAAGCGTGCAGAGCCCTCCTCCTTTGAGGAAGAAGCAACGGCGTCACCACCGACGATAATGGGGCCACGATCGATTTCTGCGGCGTGCAAGATGGTGCGAGTATTACGTCCATCTGCGTTCAGGGATGGAGCCTGGAAGAACTGGATAGACGTTGCCGCGCATGCCAGGGCGGCAAACATGACAAGCATCAACAGGAACAATCTGCGGATCTGCGTGTTCACTGTGCCTCACCACCCTCAGATGCAGTGGCGGTTGTGCGGTGATCGGCACTTGCGGAGCGTGACTGAGCCAGCGCATTGTCACCGGCGTGGGAAGCGTGTCCACTGATTGCTGAGGAGGGGATCGGGCGGGTGGGGCGCCTCGCAGCATCGGAAATACGCACCAGCAACGCGATCATCACCCACGACGCCACCATCGATGATCCGCCGGCAGCAAGGAAAGGGGCAGTCAGGCCGGTCAACGGAATGACTCGCGTAATACCCCCCAGGACGACGAACACCTGAAGTCCCAGTGAGAAGCTCAAACCAGCAGCCAGTAGCTTGCCGAATCCGTCGCGCACACCGATGGCTGCGCGCAAACCGCGCTCGATCAAAATCAGGTACAGCAGCAAAATGGCCAGCAGCCCGGTCAGTCCGAGCTCTTCAGCCAGTGACGACAAGATGAAGTCGGACTCGGCGTGGACCACGAGGTGCGGGTAGCCACGCCCCCAGCCGGTGCCCATCAGTCCGCCGGAAGCCTGACCGAAGAGGCCCTGGACGACCTGATAGGACCCCACTTGCGCGTTGTACACGTCATTGTCCAGGGCATTGAGCCATACGTTGAAACGGTTCTGAACGTGTGGGAACGCGCGTACTGCCAAAATAACGGCGGGAGTGAACATGACAACGCCGATCACCAGCCACGAGGGACGGTTGGTCGCCACGTACAGGATCGCCACGAACATGCCGAAGAACATGAGGGATGTGCCCAAGTCACGCTGGAGTACCAGAATCGCGATGCCGATGAGCCACACCACCAGGATCGGACCTAGGTCACGTGCGCGCGGCAGGCGCATTCCCAGGATCTTCGGACCGCCGATGGCCAGTGAGTCCCGCTTGTTGACCAGGTAGCCGGCAAAGAAGATGGCTAGGGTGACTTTGACGAGTTCGCCTGGCTGCAAGCTGAGCGGCCCCATGCGGATCCACACGCGCGCGCCCATTTGTTCACTGCCGATGACAGGGAGCATGGGCAGGAGCAACAAGACCAGGGAGATCACTCCGAACGTGTACGTAAAGCGGCGCAGGAGGCGGTGATTCCGCACCACGATCAAGGTGAGTGCTGCGGCAACCAGTGCGACACCCACCATGATGAGCTGCTTCGTGCTGGTTGGCATGAGGTGGCCACCAGATTCAGTGTCGTAACGCCCGAGCATGTCATAGGTCAGATCCAGGCGGTAAATCATCGCCAGTCCCAGCCCGGTCAATGCCACCGAGATCGGCAAGATGACAGGATCGGCGTAGGGTGCCAGCACGTGCATCCCGATTTCAGCGGCTATGGCAACCACCAGCAGGATCACGATATGCATCCCCAGGTTCGGGGGGATAACGCCGGTGCGGTTGATCGTCGTCAGCACGTAGCCGCCGATTCCGATGGCCAGTGCCACCACCATGAGCGCAATTTCCACCAGGCGTCGAGGACGTGTCGGCGCCACCATCACTGTTGCCATTACAGTGCCTCCACGTCGGAGGAATCACTGTGGCGGAGCGACTGTGGCTGCGGCTGGGTGCCCGACTGTGAGGAACGTGATGACTGTGGCCGGTCACCACCCGATTGGGCATCCGTACTGTCTGGTCCCTGGGCACTCACGGGTGCCAGCTGCGCAATATATGCGTCGATTTCCTCGCGTGAGGAACGGGTGACAGGTTCCTGCAGTCGTTCACGATCCACGTTATCGAGGGAAGCCAGCGAAATAGAGGTGACCTCCACGCGGTGCGAAAAGGCCCACGGCCCCAGCGTCTGAGGAATTCCCTGGTAGATGGCGACCGCCCCGTCCTCGCCAATCGCATAGTACTGCTGCTGTGACCAGCGGTATCCCAAAAAGCCTGCCAGGACCACAGCTGCTACGGCCAGCACACCCACGGCAATGGTCCACCACCGCATGCGAGGCCGCTCAGGTTCAGCGGCATCCTCGTCAGGATCTGAAAGTGAATGAGTCGAGGTTGATCGGGCCAGGGCCGCTGCGCGCGCAGCAGCACCGTCACCTCCGCGGGTGGGTGCCTGACGGTCGGTCGCGGCAGCACCCACAATTTCAGGAGCAGTCTGGTTCGTTGTGCCTGCCGGAACAATATCCGCGATCACGCACGTCACATTGTCAGGCCCACCGGCACGCAACGCCAGGTCAATGAGCTTTTCGGCGCACTCGCCCGGATCTTCATACTCGGTCAGCACCGAACCGATCGTGTCTCCCGATACCACTCCGGACAGACCGTCTGAACACAGCAGCCAGCGATCTCCCACAACAGCCTGACGCATGGTTTCGTCAGGAACCACGCTGGCCTGCGAATCCCCTAGAATCTTCAGCACCACGTTGCGCTGAGGATGCTGTTCAGCCTCGTCAGGCGTGATCTGGCCACTGTCAACAAGGTACTGGACAAAAGAATGGTCAGTGGTGACCTGCGTGAGGGTGTGGCCACGCATCACGTAGGCACGAGAATCACCAATATGGACCATCGCCAGTTTTGAGCCGGCACGCATGATCGCAATGCAGGTGGTTCCCAGACCCTTCAGCTCCGGGTCAGTTTCCGAGCGTTCACAGAGCTCATCGTGTGCATCCACCAGGCTGTCATGCAGGAGCTTGGCGATCGAATCAGCTGGATATGATTCCGAATCCAGGTGCGCCAGGTGGGCGATCGCGACGGATGAGGCGATATCACCGCCGGCCGGGCCGCCCATACCGTCAGCGAGTACAAGCAAATTGGGGCCCGCGTAGGCAGAGTCCTGATTGTTCTTGCGGACCAGTCCGATATCAGACCGGGCTGCATAGTGAAATTCGATTGCTTCAGGACTCACGACGCTCACCTGACCAATTCAAGCGTGGTTTGTCCGATGCGAATCGTCGTGCCGGGATGGACGACGGTCGGCTGTGTGATGCGCTCGTCGTCCACGAACGTGCCGTTGCGGGAGCCGAGGTCCTCGATGACCCATTCGCCGTCTTGTGGGGAGAGCATGGCGTGCTGCCCCGAGACGTACTCGTCCTCCAGCACCATGATGCAGTTCGGGGAGCGTCCGATGGTGATCTGGGCGGAGCCAAGTGTCAGAGTCATTCCGACCAGCGGGCCGCCTGTAATGAGCAGTGATCTGGGAATCAGTTCATCTGATGCGCGATCCTTGCGAGCTTTCTGCGACTTCTTGCGTCTCTTGTCAGCGGTACGCCGGCCCTTGCCACGAGGGGTGACAACGGTTCCGAAAATGTCTCGACGCAGCGTGGACACTGCGGCGAGCACCATCAGCCACAGCAGAGCCAGGTATCCGACGCGAAAAACAGTAAATGCCAGATCGCTTGTCATCACCGTTCCTCGTCAGCTGGTTCAGGATGGGTCCAAAACAGAATCCGGGTTCTGCCCACCGTCAGTTGGTTGCCATCCACCAGCGTAGCGGCATCGATGCGGTGTCCCTCCACAAAAGTCCCGTTCGTGGAACCCAGGTCTGTTGCGATGACCCCGGTGGGAGTGATGCGCAGTTCGAGGTGATGGCGTGACACGCCTGAATCGGTGATGACAATGTCGCAGTCTGAGCCGCGCCCGATCACGGTGACTGGTTCGGTCAGCAGCCAGCGGTCTCCATCCACATCGATGATCGGATGTTCAGGGGAAGCCTCGAGCACTGTCGCTGGAGCGACTGCGCCGCGCTCATTGGCAGCTTCAACGATGAGTTGCCCGGTCAGTTCAGATTCGTCTTCCTCGAAACTGACTGCGATGGGGCCAAGCAATGCATAGCCGTGCTGAGTGGCGTACTCTGTCGCGTCGCGTTCAAATTCATCGACGAGGACGGGCATGTCGTCACCGATGGATTCCAGATCCGTCACGGAGGTACGCACGACGAACTTATTGGGCGCGATGGTGCGGTCGGAGGAGACTTCCTGGAGGTTATCCTCCATGGCACGTCGGATTGCAGAATTCACGTCAACTGGCTTGAGGCCGGAACGAAAGACACGAGAAAAAACCGAGTTCACACCTTTTTCGACCGCGTTTTCGAAACGATCAAAGATGCTCATGGCGTCCCCTTCCCTTGCGTCACGCGTAACACTCCGATCACGCATGCACTACTGATGCAGTGCAAAGGCCAGTGTAACCGTGTCGGCGGAACACTCCTAAGCGAACATTCCGACGAGGACAGGACCGACAGGACTTCAGCTGTCTGCGGCACAGAGTCGGTACTCATAGTAACGACAATACCGGCATGGTTGAGTCTAGTGGAACATAAAAGGGTGGATTCTGGCCGATTGGCTCGCTATCATCGGCGCCATGATGGCACTACGTGAATACAACGGCAGTTCCAACCGCCTCGGCCGGCACCGGTGGTGCACCGCCCTGGCGTGCGTCGCTGTGCTCACGGGGCTCACGGCGTGCAATCCTGGTTCTGGGGACACTGCGCCGTCGGGCACACAGGAATCAGGCCAGTCTGCTGCGTCAAGCGCACCCCAGCCTGGCCCGCCCACCTCACCTGCCGGGATACGGTCCCACGTCGCTGACATGCCTGAGGCGCTTCCCGCTGATGACCCGCAGATCGGTCATGTCATTGACCGTTCGTCCACGGCAGACATCCCTGTGACCTGGCCGGGTATCCAGGGATTCGACGACGTCAACGCGTTCATGGAGCAGCGGGCCCTTGAGATGGCATCCTGGCCGGATTCTCAGGAAGTGCGCTACGACGTGTCCTTCGCTGCGGGGCAGTGGATCGGGTTCGTCCTCGAAGCCATCACCTGCACCGACGACGGCGAGGTCACGCGCTCGTCATCATGGATCGTTGATACCCAGGACCAAACGGTGGCGCCTGCGGCCACCCTCGTCAATGAGGATGAGCGGGTGCAGCTGTTCCCTGCCGCCAAGCGTGCGTTGCGTGAGGCAGATCGAGACCCGGGAACCTATCAGGACGCGTTGGCCAGGCTCGGCTTGCGTACGAACGAGGCGTGGCATGGGCCAGATGATGTGCGAATCGGCCAGGACGGCTCATTTGCGCTGATCCTGAACGCTGATAGTGGAGTGAACGCTGATCGCGCGGTGCTGGAAGTGTCCCCCGATCAGGCTGCCGAGGTGTCGAGCGACCTGGGTCGCGCTGTAACTGCGGCGGTGACAGGAGGCGCGGAATTTGCTGGGCTTCCCCAGCCCGAACCGCCATTCGTTCCCCTCGAGCCGCTGCCCGCAGATGGATCAGGTGTGATGGGTATGGTTCCGACCGAGAATGTGGATTGCAGTGCGGCGCAGTGTGTGGCGTTGACGTTCGACGATGGTCCCGATGCGAACCTGACGCCAAAACTGCTCGATGTGCTTGCATCGAAAGGCGTGCACGCCACGTTCTTCCAGTTGGGACCCAGTGTGGCGGCGCGCCCGGATATCACCGCTCGCGCTGTGAACGAAGGGCATGTGGTGGGGTCGCATTCCTGGTCGCACCCACAGCTCGACACGTTGCCGGTCGAGGGGATCCGTGATGAGGTAGCGCGCTCGCGGGATGCGATTCAGCAGGCCAGTGGGCTGTTGCCGGCGCTGATGCGTCCTCCGTATGGAGCGACCAATGACAAGGTAACCGGCGTGCTCAGTGAGGCGGGTCAGGCAGCGATCTTCTGGGATGTGGATTCTGAGGACTGGAAGAACCGCGACGTCAAGAGCACGACCGATCGGATTATGGCGACTGTGCGCGCCGGGTCGATCGTCCTGATGCACGACGTTCACCCTTCGACCATTGAAGCTGTCCCGGGCATCATTGATCAGTTGCAGCGCCAGGGCTTCACGCTGGTCACAGTGCCAACGCTGCTCGGTGGCGTGGAGGCTGGGCAGTCGTATTATTAGGGGGCTGGCGCTGCCGCGGAGGCAGCGTTACTGGCGAGTAGGTGGCCGGCGGTCATGCTTACTCAGCAGGCGGCAATTGGCCAGCCTCGCAGCATCCCGCTGGCGCTGCAGGCATTGCCTAGTGCGTTGAGACGTACGCGATGCTCGTTCCCAGGACATCTGTCACCTGAAGAACACCGCTCGCACCCGCTGGGATCTGGATAGCGACGCTACCAGTGCCTTGCTGTCCCGGTTCAAGGTCCAGAAGGTAGTACGAGTCCTCCAGACCCACGAGGTTGTCATAGTCGTAGTACGTCTGGCCTGCCTCGTCGATGAAGGCGAATGCCAGGAAGGGCAGGGTCTTTTCAGTGCCCTTGTTGGTGAAAGTGACATTGAGCAGGGAGTAAACCGTGCCGTCATCCGGAGGAGTGTTGAACATATTGCCGTTCACAATTTGGTCGGTGGCGTCGGGATTGAATGAATTGATCGCCACGTCCCACTGGCCAACGGTAATGGTTTCTCCCAGTGCTGCGGGATTGTCTCTCGAGGTTTGGGGCGAACTTGCCGTTCCGGGGGTGGGCATCTGTCCAGGCTGCTGTCCTGCCTGACCTGGGTCTCCTGATTGCTGGGGCGTGGTCGGAAGAGGCACGGTAGGTGCTGGGGCAATGGGGCTACTTTGCGGATCTTGATCCTGAGTTTCTGTCGCCGAGGGTTGTTCCTGTTCGTCGACAGTCTCATCAACGTCAGACAGATTGGCCATGATAAAGGCGACGACCAGAGCAATGAGTGCCGAAAGAACCGTCACTGCCAGCGCGATCAGTGCGCTGACGCGCGGCTGGTTCTTCAAGAAGAGCGCGACGAGGGAGCAAATAAACGCGACGCCGAGGATGACCCACCCTACGATCTGCGTCACTGGAATGACAGAGAGGATCAGGCCGAGGACTGCAAGGCCAAGCGCAACAAACGCGACGATGTTGATCTTCTTTGTTCCACCGGATTGGTTCGGTAGCTGTGACCATGAGCCACCAGGGCCTTGAGGCCCCTGCGGCCCGTAGGGCCCTTGTGGACTGTTGGGACCCTGCGAGCCATATGGTCCCTGTGGTCCGTACGATCCTTGCGGATTCGTGGGGCCTTGCGAACCGTATGCTCCCTGTGGGGTATAGGGCCCCTGTGGGCCGTTTTGCCATGACGGGGTGGATGACCATTGAGAATTGGACGATGGCCACTGCTGATTGTGTGACCACTGGTCGTTGTAGCCTGGCCCGTTTTGCCCCGGTTGTCCCGGCTGTCCCGGTTGGCCCGGCTGTCTTGCCGAGTTGCCTGCCCATTGCTCATGTGCAGGTGGCATCTGCGCTGTTTGCTGGTCGCGGCTCCAACGGCCGTAATCTCCGTCGGAGTTCGAGCCTTGTGACGTGGGACCTTCGGGGCTGAACCGGCCATCGCCGTCCTGGCTCAAGCTATTCGCGCCTTGTCCATTCCACTGTGCCGTCTGATCTGGCTTGGACTCGAATTGGCGTGCGTTGTCGAAACCGTAGGGACTACTGCCGTATCGCTGGTGCGAGTTGGCGTCGTTACCTGTCGGTGGGCGTGAATTCGTCATGATTCATCCTTCGTTCTACGACATTCGTGCAAGTGCGGTAGATCAGATGCGTGGGCGTGGAACCCAAAGTGGCTCTTTGATTGAGGTCTCAATTCACTTTAAGCGTATCGCCAACAGAGGCATTATGACGGGCGAAGGTGAAAGTTCCCGATGTGTGCCCGTCGAGTACCTGTCGTTACCGTTCGAACCTGGGGTGGTGGGTGGATTCGTCATGGACTGTCCTCGATCAAGTGGGTGAGACTCTAGGTGCGGTTCAATAACGAAATGGGCGCCCATTAAGCTTCGGCGCCCTCTTTATGAACCTATCCCTTTTGGTGACATGACACAGAAAAACGTTGCTCGCATATGCCGACGCATCGGCGTCCAACACGAACGTCCCTCGAACCTCGTCGCACTGTCAACGCTGATCTCTGAATCGATATCTCCCCGCGAGCATGGCTCTGCCGCGATACGTGAGTATGCGCGGCGGTGAGCCACGATACGTCCCCTGCGAGCGTGGGCCCTGTATATGCACCGTCTGGTGCACATACACCTAAATCTTCGTGCCTGCTTTGCATATGCCCCTAGATCTTCCCTGTTTTGGTGCACATTCCCCTAGATTTAACGCGAAAATTGCACATACCCCTAGCTAAAGTCGGCACC
>NZ_KV816967.1:38004-151433 GCF_001814535.1 Actinomyces sp. HMSC065F12 | reverse complement strand
CCGGGTTCGAGCCCCGGTCGGGGCACCGCAGAATCACAACGACAAGCGCCTGCCCCGACGGTGATGGGATACGCATACTAGGCCCCCAACTGGACGCCGCGCATGACAGGCGAAAAATGCGCGGGCAGGTATCACGCACACCGCAATACGTGAGGGACAGAAACGTTACTGCTTTAAGGCTGCATCGAGGGCGTCTGACATGTCAGCACTGCCCGATGCGGCTCCTGCCACAATGTCAGCGGCCAGGCTGCGCACCCCCAGAGCGCGCACATCCGCATCGGCGGAATCAACCAGAGTCAGATCCGTTGCCAGCATCAACGCATCCAGTGACTGAGGTGACGACTCTTCCAGATGGCACCGGAACTCGCGCGTATCGTCCACGCCAGCGTTGAGGACAACTCGCGTGCGTTCCAACAATCGATCCACCGTGGCAGATGCGTCAGCGATCCCCTCGCCCTCCACCTGGAGGGCAGGAAGAGTCTGACCGACACAGTCCCATACGCGCACCGCATTGGACACGTCAGCATCTTCAGTGAAGTCGCGTTGATCGCTGTGCATGCCCTGGTCAGCGGGTGCCAGGTGCGCAAAGAGGACGGTGCCTGTGTCGACAGGCGCAACCTCCTGGGCATCCAAAATTCCCTGAGCCGCGCGCATCACGCCATCACGAGCAGACCCGCCCACAGAATCCCCGAAAGTCCGAGCCGCAATCCGGTTCGCCAGTGCCAGCACGCTTGATGCGCCCTCACCGTAATCAACGCCCACAACCGCACCGAGCGTGGTCGCATCCGCCAGGCGCGCCGCCGCGACCCTGGAAAATATGCGCGCATCGGCATCACTGAGCAGGGCAGGATCAGCGACGGATGACAAGTCGCGTACAGCACAGGCCGCCATCCAGGCGACGAATGCATCCGCTGCAACGGGAGCCTCAGCGATCGGATCGGGCAAGTCAGCGCCCTCAGGGGCACCATCAGGCCACGGATGCCACACGCCTCCCAGTGACTCGACTCGCTGCGCGGCACGGTCGGCCACATCGCGCCACGCCTTCTGGCACGGCTCACACTGTCCGGCCAGATCAGCGAGCTCGTTGGCGCGAGCGGCAATTGCCCAATCCGCGCGAACAGCACGATCGCGCACCAGCTGGGGCGCTGTCAGCTCAGGCAGTGAGCCCTGCGCCGATTCCAGGTGAACCCCGCAGCCCGTGAGTGTCACGGCGATGGCAGCTATCGCGGCGCTTGCGCACGTCGCCCTCGCCAAATGGTAAAACGAGTGGCGGTGCAGGCTGGAGGAAAACTTCACGGTGTCATCATCGCATGCGCATGTGGCTAAACTAGTGAATATTGGCGTGTCGTTCGGAAGGAAGAAGCTGTGGCACAACCCGCTCAGCCAGTAGATCAGGATCTGATCAGGCGCATACTGGAGCCCGTCGTCGCCACGTGCGGACTCATCATCGATCAGATCGAGGTCATCGGCCCCCAGACGCGTCCGATTGTGCGCATCAGCGTGGATTACGGTGAGGACACGCCTGCAGACTCCTACGAGTCAGTTGACTCCGACACACTCGCGCAGGTCTCACGAGCCATTTCCTTGGCGATGGATGAGGCCGACCCGATTGACAGTGAATACATTCTGGAAGTGTCCACACCGGGAGCCGAGCGTGAACTCACGCAGCCGCGGCACTGGCGCAGACAGATCGGACGGCTCATCCGCGTCAGGCTTCGCGACGGGAACACCGTTGAGGGGCGACTGTCCGAAGTGGCTGATCAGCAGGTCATTCTGGTGGTCGATGATGAGCCGGTTACCATTGAATATGACACGATCAAGAAGGCGCGTCCGCGCGTCGAGCTTGGCACGGGTAAGTCAGACAAGTGAGGGATCATGGAAATTGACATGACAGCGCTCCGAATGGTGGAGCAGGAAAAAGGTGTAGATCTCAATACTCTTGTGGACGCGATCGAAGAGGCGCTGCTCAAGGCGTATCACAACATCCCGGGCGCTATCCGCAAAGCTCGCATTGAGATCGACAAGCGTTCAGGGCGGGTCACCGTCATGGCGACCGAAGAAGACGACGACGGCAACCCGATCGGTGAATTCGATGACACCCCCTCCAACTTTGGGCGCATCGCACAGGCAACTGCGCGCTCGGTGATCATGCAGCGGCTGCGAGACGCCGACGACCAGAAAGTTCTGGGCGACTTCGCATCCAAGACCGGGCAGATCGTCACCGGCCTTGTCCAGCAGGCACGTGAACGCCACCTGACGCTGGTGAAACTATCGGACGACTTCGAGGCCGTGCTGCCGGATTCAGAAAAGGTTCCGGGCGAGGAATACCATCACAATGAGCGGATCCGCGCCTACGTCGTGTCGGTTGAACGCACCGAGCGTGGTGCGCGAATCGTCCTGTCACGAACCCACCCCGGCTTGGTGCTCGGCCTGTTCGAACGCGAGGTTCCTGAGATCCAGCAGGGTCTGGTGGAGATCAAGGCCGTTGCGCGCGAAGCGGGCCACCGCACGAAGATCGCCGTTGCAGCAACACGTGAAGGTGTCAACGCCAAGGGAGCATGCATTGGGCCGATGGGGTCGCGTGTGCGCTCGGTGATGACTGAGCTGGGTGGTGAAAAGATCGACATCGTTGACTGGTCGGCAGATCCTGCTCGTTTCGTGTCCAACGCGCTGTCTCCGGCGCGCGTGAGCCGAGTGGTCGTGCATTCGGTTGAAAATCACACCGCCACCGCCGTTGTGCCTGACTTCCAGCTCTCACTGGCAATCGGCAAAGAGGGACAAAACGCTCGACTGGCTGCGCGCCTGACAGGTTTCCACATTGATATTCACTCCGACATGGATGCGGACGGAAAGATGGAGGCGTCACGCTCATCGATGCCTGACATGCCCTATGGAGGTGACGAGGCTGCCAGCGTGTCAGATGTTAGCGGCACCGACGCATTCGACATCACTGCCGAGGACGAGGACGAGGACGACGTGACCAGTCGCTCACATACAGATTCCAATACGGACGCCGACCTCAGTTAGACTGGTTGGGCTGGACTAGTATGTGTGCGGTGGAGACGCATGACCATTCAGGCCCGATTCGCACATGTATTGGCTGCCGGCAGCGAGGCGCCCCCTCGAGCATGGTTCGAATGGTGGCGACTCACGACGGATCCGCACAGGTGGATCCAAAAGGCATCCTGCCAGGTCGTGGTGCGTGGATTCACGCACATGCGACATGCATGGAGAAGGCCCGCCGACGGCGAGCCCTCGAACATGCATTACGCCTGCCTCACACCGTGGGGGAGGACCAGTGGGATCACCTGATCGACACGATCACATTGTCAGCAACGCACCGTGCGTTGGACATCGAGTAATGGAAGCGGGTTGGAAGCTGATGGGCACCCGATGAGTACCCAGCGATGAGCTGCCAGCAAGAACGATAAGTCCCGTCTCCAGTTCGGAGACGGATCCGGACAGGAGAATTGTGGCAAAGTTGCGTGTACACGAGCTCGCCAAAGAGCTCGGCATTGCCAGCAAAGAACTCTTGGCGTACCTGCGCGATAGCGGAGAGTTCGTCAAGGCATCAAGCTCGGCTCTGGAACCGCCAGTGGTTCGAGCCGTGCGTGAACACTACGCCTCCCTTGCGCCTCAGGACACAGAAGAATCCGAGAAGGCGAAGGCACCCAAGAAAACAAGGAAAACGGCTGCGAAGACAACTACTGCGTCTCGTAAGTCGACCAGGAAGTCGTCCACTGCGTCCACACCTGCCGACCTGGCACAGCCAGAAAGCAGTGCGGCCAGTGATGATGCGCCGACCGGAAAGTCAGAAAAGAAACCGGCCAAGGCGCGAGCACCGAAGCCAGGACCGGTAGCGCACGCAGCTGACAAGAAGGCAGCTGCAGCGGCGAAACCGGGACCTCGCGATACTCAGGAATCAGGCGATGCTCACGCATCGGCACCGGTGTCGTCGGGAGAATCTGGTCCCAAGCCCGGCCCCCAATCCGCCAAGAAAGCATCGGCTTCAGATTCCAAGGCTCATGGCCGCCAGTCGGCACCGCGCCCAGGACCTCGTCCCGGCCCGCGCCCTGCTGGGCCACGCCCAGGCAACAATCCCTTCGCATCCACGCAAGGTATGCCTCGACCTGGTGGAACACGCGGTGGCCAGCGCACCAACAGGCCCGGTGGCCGCGGCACACAAGGTGGCGCTGCGCACACGAACCGCTCCGGCGGTGGCGAGCACCGCGGTGAACGCCCGAACCGTTCACGCGGCGGCAACCATCCAAACCCGATGATGATGCCCGATCAGGCACGGTTCGCCAAGCCTGACCGCCCGTCACGTGGCGGACGTGGACGTTCCAACAATTCACGTCACAACAGCCCAGGAGTCGGCGCACACGCAGGTGCATTTGCGCCCCCGAGCGGTGGCCGTCCCCGTGGCGGTCGCGGTGGTCGCGGCTCCACACCGGGCGCATTCGGCCGTGGAAGCGGCTCGCGTCGCGGACGCAAGTCCAAGCGTGCAAGGCGGCAGGAATACGAAGAGCAGAGTGCACCGACAATCGGCGGCGTGAAGATTCCTCGCGGAAATGGCCAGGAGATTCGCATCCGTCAGGGCGCGTCCCTGGCTGATCTTGCCGAAAAGATCGACGTCAATCCGGCAGCATTGGTGACTGTTCTGTTCCACCTCGGTGAAATGGCAACGGCCACGCAGTCACTGGATCAGGACACCTTTGAAACACTGGGCGACGAACTGGGCTACAACGTCAAGGTCGTTTCCCCAGAAGACGAGGATCGCGAACTGCTTGAGTCCTTCGATATCGACCTTGAGGCCGAAGAACTTGATGATGAAGAGCATCTCAAGCCGCGCCCACCGGTCGTCACCGTCATGGGTCACGTCGACCACGGTAAGACGAAGCTGCTGGACGCCATCCGGCACACCGACGTCGTCGACACCGAACACGGTGGCATCACCCAGCACATCGGCGCCTACCAGGTCACGGTGGATATGGAGGGCAAGGACCGCCCCATCACATTCATCGACACGCCTGGTCACGAAGCCTTCACCGCTATGCGTGCCCGTGGCGCCAAGGTGACGGACATTGCGATCCTGGTGGTCGCAGCCGATGACGGCGTCATGCCGCAGACCGTTGAAGCGATCAACCATGCGCAGGCAGCGGACGTGCCGATCGTTGTGGCCGTCAACAAGGTGGATAAGGAAGATGCCAATCCGGATAAGATCCGCTCCCAGCTCACCGAATACAACCTTGTGGCTGAAGAATATGGCGGCGACGTCATGTTCGTGGACGTGTCCGCCAAGCAGCGCACCGGCATCAGTGACCTGCTCGAAGCAGTCCTCCTGACAGCGGATGCCGCACTTGACCTGGAGGCAAACCCTGACACCGAGGCGCGAGGCGTCGCCATTGAAGCGAACCTTGACCGTGGTCGTGGTGCGGTTGCCACCATGCTGGTCCAGCGTGGAACGCTGCGCGTGGGAGACGCCCTCGTTGTGGGATCCGCCTCCGGACGCGTGCGCGCCATGTTCGACGAGTATGGCAAGGATGTGCAGGAAGCCGGTCCGTCACGACCGGTGCAGGTGATCGGCCTGACATCAGTTCCACGGGCAGGCGACTCCTTCCTTGTGGCATCCGATGACCGCACCGCCCGCCAGATCGCTGACAAGCGAGAAGCTGCCGAGCGCGCAGCACTGCTGGCCAAGCGTCGCAAGCGCGTCACCCTCGAAGACTTCGATAAGGTTCTCAAGGAAGGTGAAGTTGACACCCTCAACCTTGTCATCAAGGGTGACGTGTCCGGTGCCGTTGAGGCTCTGGAAGATTCCTTGCTGCGTATCGACGTGGGCGACGAAGTTGCCCTGCGGATCATCCACCGCGGCGTCGGAGCCATTACGCAAAACGATGTCAACCTGGCCACCGTCGATAACGCGGTCATCATCGGCTTTAACGTGCGTCCGGCTGAGCGCGTGGCTGAAATGGCCGACGCGGAAGGCGTGGAGATCAAGTACTACTCGGTCATCTACGCAGCCATCGACGATATCGAAGCGGCCCTGAAGGGCATGCTCAAGCCGATTTATGAAGAGGTCGCGCTGGGCACGGCTGAGATCCGCCAGGTCTTCCGCTCCGGCAAGTTCGGTAACATCGCAGGCTCCATTGTTCGTGACGGCATCATTCGCCGCGGCTCGAAGGCCCGCCTGGTTCGCGACGGTGTCGTGGTTGCTCCCGATTTGGAGATCGCGTCGCTGCGCCGCGAAAAGGACGATGTCACCGAGGTTCGCGAAGGCTACGAATGCGGTATCACCCTGGGCTTCAAGGACATTGCCGAGGGCGACATCATCGAAACGTGGGAAATGAAGGAAAAGGCTCGCGACTAGTTCGCACTGTGTTTCCTGTCCCATTGACGAGGGTGACCCATCCACTATGTGAGGGTGGGGCACCCTCGTTTTACGTATGACGTGCAGCTGATGGTATGGTGAGGGGGCACGGGAGCCCGGACAGGCGGGCTGAGAGGGAAAATTCTCCGACCGTTATACCTGAACCAGATCATGCTGGCGTAGGAACGCGGTTTAGTCGTGCGCATTGGTGAGCACGAGGAGCCGCAAATGAATCGAGACGAACAACTCGACATCATTAACAATGTGTGGCCACTGATCTCAGATCAGGATGTGGCGGCGCTGGAAGAGCGCCTGGTGGATATGCCGCATCTGGCGGGTGCTTCTGCCCAGTGCCCGCAGGTCCTCACTCACTCGGCGCGTCCAATGGCCTCGGCGTGTATCGCCCAGCTGGCATGTGGAACACGCGTCTTCATCAAACGCTATGCGCCCCACCTGATCAGCGAATACGACCTGTGTGTCAAACATGACTATGTGAACCGGCTCGCCGCAGGCGCCTTCCCGACGCCGCGCTTCTTCACCTTCGATACCGGCAGAACATGTCTGACGATGGGCGGATGGGTCTGGGAAGTGAGCGAATGCGCGCCGGGTGAAGACCGTTACCGTACGACGACCAGCTGGATGCCGCCGTGCACACGCGAAGAGAGCGTGGAAATCGGCCGAGTGGCGGGGCAGCTTCGTCGCGCCTCTGAAAAGATTCCAGCAGTGGTCGCACCGCCCAATCCTTACCAGTCGCGCATGGACCTCATGCTGGGTGATCCGTTTGACCGTCTTGAAGCCTGGTGCGAAGCGCACCCCATCGTTGCCAACTATGTGTCCAGAACCGGCCGTGACCTGGCTGGTGACCTGGCAGTTGTCGCTCCTTTTGCGCGGGCCCTTGAGCCGCTGCGGGAGCGCCCTCGTTACTGGACACACGGGGACCTGCACGTGTCCAACACGATGTGGAAGGACACCAGGCAGGGTCCCGTCATCACCAGTGTCTTTGATTTTGGGCTGGCATACGCCAACCCGTCGCTGTTCGATCTGGCACAGCTCATTGAACGTCACGCGATCGACTGGCTGACCATCACTGAAGGTATCGAAAATGCGTGGCGTCCCCAGGTGGTGCGCGACCTTCTGGACGGGTATGTCAGTCAGTACCCACTGATGCGCGAGGAGGCTCGCATGCTCGCGCCGATGGTGGCAGTGTCGAACACCGAGTTCGAACTTGCTGTTATCGAGTATGACCAGCGTGCCCCGATACCGGGGCGTACGTCGGATTGGGCGTACACGATCGGGATGGATGCTCATCACCGGTGGTTCACCACTGAATCCGGCACTCAATTTATCCGCACAGTTACCCAACTAGCAATCGAGAGATCATGAAAACAACCAGGCTTTTGCCCCTCCTCCTCAGCGTCGCCATGCTGGGCGCATGCTCATCAGGCGGATCGTCGGATATGTCCTCAGCTGACCAGTCAGGCGCCGACGCCACCGGCCAGTCGGCTTCGCAGGCCTCTGGACAGATGCGTGATGTGTCCGTCATCTTGGACTGGACACCGAACACGAATCACACTGGACTGTTCGTCGCCCAGGAAAAAGGCTACTTCGCGGACGCCGGATTGAATGTGGACATCATGGGCTTCTCCAAGTCAGGTGTTGACGCTGTTCTCAGCGCGAAGGGCGCTGATTTTGGAATCTCGGGAGCAGATGCACTGGCATCGGCTCACGCCGCCAACCTCGGGCTGACGATGGTGCTGAATATTCAGCAAAAGTCCTCCTATGGCGTGGGAGTTCTGGAAGATTCGGGGATCACCCGTCCAAAAGATCTGGACGGCAAGACAATTGCTGACTACTCGGGCGATTCGGCCCATATCTCCACCCAGATGATGATTCAGCACGATGGCGGAACAGGCGAATTTGACCGCGTCATTGTGGGCGCGCAGGCAATGGCGGCTCTGGAATCAGGCCAGGCGGATTTTGCTGAGGTTCTCAGCACGTGGGAGGCAATTGAGGCAGAACTGTCGGGCACCAAGCTGCACATGTTCCAGCCCGCCGACTATGACGTTCCCACCACTCCGGCAATGATCGGCATTTCGACGCGCAACGACTTGATCGAATCGGATCCCGACCTTGTCCGCGCCTTCGTGCAGGCAGCACAAAAGGGCTACGAGTTCGCCAAGGATAACCCCGATGAAGCGGCGAAAATTCTGGTCGATGCCAACCCACAGGCCAAACTTGATCCCGAACTGGTCACTCGCAGCCAGGAAATACTCTCCACACAGTATTGGCCTGATTCAAAGGGTGGTGTGGGCTTTGCCGACATTGATCGCTGGAACACCTACCTGGCATTCATTGTCGAGCAGGGCCTCGTGTATGACGAGAAGGGGACTGCGGTCACCGAACCGATCGCAGCTGACGACATCGTCACCAATGAGTTCGTGAAGTAACAGATGCCCGCGAGGTACCGCACCGCCGTCTCTGCACGTGAGCGCGACCAACACCACCGGGGCAGTTTCATGCCCGCACTGATGTTTGTGGTGTTGCTCCTGTGTGCGTGGGAGGTGGCGGTGCGCGCGTTCAACGTCAACGAACGCCTTATGCCGGCGCCCTCGACGATTATCCACGCCGGCTTTGATGATGCGCCCAATGTCTGGGAAGCCACCAGGATCACCGCCCTTGAAGTTGGCCTGGGAACGGTGCTCGCACTCGTGTGCGGTGTGAGCCTGGCTTTCATCATCTTTGCGATTCGCCCGATCGGTCGTGTCGCCATCCCTGTTCTCATCATCTCGCAGACCATTCCGGTCGTCGCTATTGCGCCGCTGCTCATTATCTGGTTCGGCTTCGGTATCACGTCGAAAGTACTGCTGGTCGGATTGTTCGGGCTTTTCCCGATCGTGGTGCCGCTGGCGCGCGGACTGGCATCGCCCAGCAGAGACCAGATTGACGTGGCCACGACCTTGGGCGCATCGAAATGGTGGATACTCACGCATGTGCGCATGCCCGCTGCGGCCGCAGTGTTCATGTCCGGGCTACGTATCACCGTCACCTACGGGCCGGCAACGGCAGCGACTGCTGAGTTTGTCGGAGCGCGCAATGGCTTGGGAATCTACCTGCTGACCGCGCAATCCTCGTTTCGCACCGAGCTGGTCTTTGTCGGCGCAGCAGTGTTGACGGCGATGACACTGGTGCTGTACGGCGTTGTTGCTCTGGCCGAACGCATTGCGTTTCCCTGGAAAGCGGTGACACATGCTTCACATCAATGACGTCAGTAAACAATTCCAGGTCCCGCCCACTCTGGCCCTCGATCGCATTTCAGCCACTCTGTACCCACATCAGACTGTGGCAATCGTCGGGCCATCAGGATGTGGCAAGTCCACGCTGCTGCGTATCGTGTCCGGCCTGGATCACGCCACGAGCGGCCAGCTCGAATGGCAGGTGGATAACCCGCACGTCGCACTGATGCCGCAAAACGACGGTCTGTTTCAGTGGCGCACTGTTGTTGACAACGTCGCATTGCCGCTGTTCATCCACAAACTACCCCCGGCCACGGCACGGCAGGCCGCCCTCGACCTTCTCGCTCAGTTTGAGCTCGACGAATTCGCACACGCCTATCCGGACCAGCTCTCTGGTGGAATGCGCTCGCGTGTGGCATTTCTGCGGACGATGCTCGCTGAACCCACATTGATCGCACTGGATGAGCCGTTCGGCGCCCTTGATTCCATGACGCGCGCCGGCATTCAACGGTGGTTGGTCAGCGCCGCCCGGCAGCGCGCACTGTCGATCCTGCTGGTCACGCACGATGTGGAAGAGGCCATTACCCTTGCTGACAGGGTTCTTGTCATGTCCGCTCGGCCGGGTCGCATTGTCGCAGATTACCCCATTGATCTGCCTAACCGCACCGATCCCAATCTGCGCACAGATCCCCGGTTCTTACACGCACTCACCAGTATCAGAGTCGCCCTCGAACAAGGGGCAGAAAGAAGGTAGCAATGAACCTCGTCAGAATTCGTCTGGAATACGTCGTGACGTGGCCCAACCACGCCGGCCTGTTCGTGGCGCGCAAGAAAGGCTTCTATGCCGACCAGGATCTGGACGTCGACATCTCCTGGGACGGTTTTGACCGTGGCACGCCCGCTGAACTGACCGCCCGCGGCGAATTCCAGTTCGCCTCGATCCGCTTGGGCGAGCTGCTCGAAACCCGGAAGACTGATCACCCCTTTGTTGCGGTCGCCACATTCAACCAGAACCAGCTTGGCGGCGTCATTACGTTGAAGTCCAAGGGCATCACCCGCTTCCGTGACCTGGAAGGCAAGCATGTGTCGATCCCACCGGTGGGACGCCTGACTGAAATGGTCAAGGAAGCTGTCGAAAAGGACGGGGGAGACTACTCGAAGGTCATCGTGGAAGATCCTGGCGTGTTCGAGCCGGACATCCGCGCAGTCGAAAAAGGTCATTATGACGCGATCTTCAACGTGCTTGGCTGGGAAGCCTACCAGGGGTCGGAAGACTTTGGTCAGGTCGTTCAGATCTCCTTCGACGACATTGAGGTCACGCCACACCATGCCTACTTCCTATGCGTCGAAGAGTCCTACCTGCGTGAGCATGGCGACACGGTGCGCAGCTTCCTGCAGGCCACCGGCAAGGGATACGACTTTGCGCGCGACAATCAGGATGAGACGATCCAGCTGATTGCCAGCACCATGTGCGCCAGCGAAGAAGACACCCTCAAAGCTTCCCTGGCCTTTATGGCGCCCACGTGGCACGCGCCCAGTGGACAGTGGGGGCAGATGGACGAGGGGGTCATCCGCTCCTACACCCAGTGGATGGTTGATAACGGGTTCACCACCGCGACGATGGATGACATTGATGGCGCGTGGACGAACGACTACCTGCAGTAAGACAACTGCCCGCAGTACGTGAACGCTGGGGTGAGGCCGGGAGAATCTGCCCGACCTCACCCCAGATCGTGTAAGAGAAGAAAACCCCGCCGAATCTCACTGCGCTGACGGGTGAGATGACAAAGAGGAACGAGACAAAACGGACAGCGGCGAAAACAGAAAGCCCTTCAAAGCGACGAAAGTGGAACCCACGAGGACGAACAGAAGATTGTATGAATGTGAATGTCGTTTGTGACAAGAGGGGGAGTGCGATCCGGCACGTTCGTCGCTTCAATGCCGTACAGTAGCGGTAAGTGTGAAACGAGTGGGCACTCACTGGCAATGGTGAAGCGTGATCCCTCGTCCGAACGACACATGAAAGGCCAGCAATGAAGCGAACAGAATTCGATGTCGTTGTCGTCGGGTCGGGTGCAGCCGGCCTGAGCGCGTCACTGACGGCGGCAAAAAACGGGCTGCGCACACTGATGATCGAAAAAGGCGACAAATGGGGCGGGTCCACCGCTAAGTCGGCCGGCATGGTGTGGGTGCCGGGTAACAAACAACTTCAACGCGTCGGCGGCAACGACAATATGGAAATGGGTCGCACCTACATGAAGGCGACGGTTGGAGACTGCACCAGTGACGAAATGATTGATTCGTTCCTGACCAACGGTACGCGCGCGATGGATTTCCTGACTGCAAACTGCCCCGGGCTGGTGTGGCGCAACATGGAAGGCTACCCCGATTACTGGCTCGACGCTCCGGGAGCTCAGCCGCAAGGACGCGGCGTGGAGGCCGGTGCCTTCGACTCGAACAAACTGGGCAAATGGAAAAAGAACCAGATGGAGGCCTATTTCAAACCGGCTGTTCCGCTGGATCTGAATTCGTTCGACTCCGCCGACATCCTGCTCTTTGCGTCAAGCTGGAAGCCGTGGGCGCGACTGGCCCGACTGACTGCACGCAACATCAAGCATCTCTTTGCCCGGCGCACACCGCGCACAATGGGAATGGGACTGACCGGCGCCCTCATGGAAGGATGCCTGCGCGCAGGTGTCGAAATTGCCATGAACACCGCGTTGAAGGACCTCATTGTGGAGGATGACGCGGTGCGCGGCATCGTCGTGACGCACGAAGGCAAAGAGTCACGTATCCGCGCTGCCAAGGGCGTCATCCTGGCGTGCGGCGGGTTCGAGCGAAACGCGCAGATGCGTCAGAAATACCAGCGCCACCCGATTAATGGCACGTGGACTGTCGGCGCGGAAACGAACACGGGCGACGGTATTCAGGTCGGCCTGCAACACGGCGCTGCGATCGACAATATGGCTGATGCGATCTGGTCACCTGTTATCCAGTTGCCGCGTTCATCCGCGTGGACGCCGATCGTCATTGAAGATGAGGAACGCTTTATCGTCCCGGACCGGTCCCTGCCACACACCGTGATCGTCAACGGCCAGGGCAAGCGTTTCATGAACGAAGCGCTGCCATACTGCACCGCTGGCCAGGGCCTGTATGGTGGGCATTTCGGCAAGGGCGAGGGAGACGCTGAAAACCTTCCCGCCTGGCTGATCTTCGATCATCAGTTCCGCTCGAAATACGTGTTCGGCTACGGACACATGCCGGTCGTGCCCCTGCCCAGGGAATACTTCGAATCAGGGGCGATGGTACAGGCAGACAGCGTGGACGAGCTGGCGCAGAAGATCGACGTGCCGGTCGAGCAGCTGCGCCTCACCCTCGAGCGGTTCAACGATTTTGCGCGCACAGGCATCGACGAGGATTTCCACCGCGGCGAAAACGAACACGATCGTTTCTACGGTGACCGCTACCATGAGCCGAACCCGTCGCTCGGCACAGTGGAGAAA
The DNA here is from genome assembly GCF_001814535.1 of Actinomyces sp. HMSC065F12. Taxonomy (NCBI): domain Bacteria; kingdom Bacillati; phylum Actinomycetota; class Actinomycetes; order Actinomycetales; family Actinomycetaceae; genus Actinomyces; species Actinomyces sp. HMSC065F12. The sequence goes on along the minus strand of NZ_KV816967.1, from coordinate 138,327 downwards.
GGCCCGTTCTACGCCACGCAGGTCTACCCCGGTGACATTGGAACGTCGGGCGGCCTGGTGATTAATCCGCAAGCGCAGGTCACGCGCGAGGACGGCAGTGTCATTGACGGTCTGTATGCGGCCGGCAATACCACCAAATCCATTGTTGGACACACCTACACTGCCGGCGGCACGTCGATTGGGGCCGCTCTGGTCTTCGGGTATGTTGCCGCGCGTACGATCGCAGAAAAGGCCGGCCGCAATATGGTTGCTCACTAAGAACAGCGAGGGTGCCTGGCCACGCACGCACACCCGAGCGCGGCCAGTATGAGTGCGCCTGTGACCATTCCTCCATGGGCGCCACTGCTGGCAAGGCGCTGCGTGCCCAGTGGCGTAACTGATGCCAACGGGGCACCTGAAGCCGAGGCGGAGGCATGCTGCTCGCCCGTGCTCTGCGCGCCAGCCGCGTCCTGCGGTGTGGTACCTGCATCTGCACCGTCAGTCTTCGTCTTGCCAGAGTCTGTCGGCTGAGATTCGCTGGAGGGAGCCCCGCCAGCGGGAGTATCTGGCGTGGGAGTGCCTGCGGTGGGCGTGTCAGCGCACGAGGGCGTCTTTCCTGACCTGTGATCAAGGATTGCCTGGTGACCGACAAGTACGGTCAGGCACTGCTTGCCTGATGATGCGGGCGCGCCATCGATCGTCCCGCTGTAGGACGCATCGAGCAGATACACGCCAGGCTGGGTGAATGCCCACGCCGCATGTGCGTGAATGTTCGCCGGCATGGTGATGCTTGTCATTTCGCGGGTCGAATTTATCAATTCGGTGGTCTCACCGAAGGTTCCCAGGGTAAAGACGTGGTATGAGGCGCCTTTGGGAATGGAGCGCGGCTCAAGGTGTAAAGTCAGTGACTCGGCACGCTCAGCGTCAACCTCGGTCGTCGACCAGCCTGGCCACAACGCGCCCTGGCGCTGTTCCTGGTCCAGCAGGTAGTACTTGGCTGGAGGTGTGGGAAGGAAATTGGGTCCGTTCGCCGCGCCTGACGGAGTGCGCGGAGTGGACCGACGCGTATTGTCATCCAGTGCGAACGCGACTGACGATAGTTCGCGAACCTGCGATGAATGTGCATGCTGCCTGGTGTCATCCTTCAATGCGATCCCCAGACGACCATTTGCCTCCAAGCGGGCCTGAATATCCACGTGGCCATCGTTCAGGATCAGACGCGGGTCAGCCTGTGTGTGCGGCGAGTCGCTATCGGTTCCGGGAGCGGTGCCTGGTTTCGCACCGGGATTTGAGCCAGGATCAGTCCCCGTCTCGGATCCGCCCGGCTTTCCATCCGTACCGGCTGCGTCGGACGGATCGGAATCTGGATCGGCAGGTGCTGCGGGAGAAGCAGCTCTCAGCGTGCCTGAATACGTCAGCGGCTGAGCAGTATTGACAGGCGTGGGGATCGTGACCTCGGTCGGCAGCGCTCCGATCAGAGCGTGAGGGAGCACCGTGAATTTCAGTGACATCCCATCGCAGTCAGACTGCATATAGGTGATGGAAGCGGTGGCTGCGCCCTTCGACCCCGACACCATCTCCGAGGGCTCAAGACCGCAGGTGGGATTATTCGCGCCAGCCTCGTAATATCCGCCACGGAGCGTCGCACGGATCTTCGGGTCATTGAACCTTATAGTCGTGCTGAATGTCTCCCCGTCTTCCGGGGTGAGCGTGAGAGCGAATCCCAAGTCAGTGGGCGTATACGCGTCGGTCGAAAATGCAGGCGCCGGATCGTGTGAAGCGGGCTGCGGCAGCCCCTGAGCGCTTGCGGGAGACGATACCGTTGCCGCAGCATCGCCTGTCGAGTAAGACACTTCGGGTGAGACCCACCTGGCGTGTGTGCCATCTGCGGGAATAAAAACGGCTTGGAGGGAGCTGGTGGTGTTCCCCAGCATTTCAGGCCACGTTGCACGCCCGTCTTTAACAGGTACTTCCGCCAGGAAATAGCCGTCGATCAAGAAGGTCACTGTTCCGCTGGTACCTTCAGGCACGCTCGCCACCAGATCCGTCAGCTGATCATCACCATCATTGTCTCGCCCGTGGTGGGGGCGAACGGTCAAGGAGTAGGCACCGGCCTGCGGTGGAGCATCAGATGCCGCGGCAAACTGATCGGACAGCGAAGCAGAGGGTGTGCTTCCGGGTTGGCTGCCGCCGACCTGCCACACGTGCGGGTACTTTCTTGACGCGATCAGGGTGCCGTCAGCTGAGCGTGCGGTGACGCGATATGTCGCCGTGTAGCGTCCGGGTTTGGAAAACAGCGTCATATTGTGCGTGTGAGATCCTGCAGTCAACCATGTTGAGCGCAGATCCGGATTATGGCTGGAGATTAAGCGCGTCAGAATCTTCAATGGCCCCAACGTCGTGTAATTCATCAGTTCCATGCGACCAGGTCCATCAAAATCAACCAGGTCGAGGGTGAAAGTGCGACCAGCAAACTGTTCAATCGGAATATCTGCATCGGCACCAAATCCTGCCCAGATCGGAGCCTGATTCCACCCCGGAAGCTGCGGAGCCATGTACCACGTGGCACTGGTGTCTCGCAGGAATCTCACCTCAGGATCGTCAGGAACGTGGTAGATAAACTGCTGAGCCTGGGTTGTGTCGTTGTACCCCTTGCCGACCCAGTTTACGGTCTGCTCAAGCGGATAGACCTTCCCATGCGCCTCGTTCTTGAGGACGAAGGTTCCGCCTTCCCAATACGTTTTCGGCGCATCGATATGTCCGAGCGTTGCCACGGTTTTCCCGTCATCGGGAGCGGCATGGGTGGGCGGAGTTGTCGACAGTGCGGCGCCGATGGTCATGATTGCAGTGACGAGGGTGGCGCCGGCATATCGGAAGAATCGTTGGCGGGAGATGGCGGGCACGGTGTGCACCTTTCGTAGGCGGTGAAGTTACCACCACACTAGTGCAAGTGAGAATACTTATCAATAAGATGAGAGCTGCCCATTGTGACTCCTTGTCGTCAACGGGTAGCGATCACGCCCAGTGCTGTCCCCACCGCGACGCCCGCCGCATCGGCCACCACATCTACCGAATCGGCACCGCGACCCGGAATATGAGCCTGAAGTTTTTCGGAGATCCATCCGTGCGCGCATTGGCCCGCAGCGGCCACATACCACGGCACTCCCACAGCAACGAGGCTGGCAGTGCCTGCGGCAAACAACACAGCGTGCACAAGTTTGTCGGCATCACGCGGCATCGATTTCAACACGGCGTCCGCGATGCTGTCGTGATCGTCACTGTCGATGGCGCTGGTATCGTCGGTGGCACAGGTTCCGCCAGTGGAGCAGGCCGCGCTGGTGCCGGTATCGCTGGTGCCGGTATCGCTGAGGTAATTGGTGCCATTGCCGTCGGTGTCATCAGCGTCAGTGACGCCGATTCCGCTGGCGCCGCAATCCGACCGTGTCACAGCTCGCGGATCAGGGACATAGAGTGCTGCAAGCTGCGCGCCCCACGCGAGACCAGCTAACACCCATGTGACAGGTGAAGGCTGACGCGAGCGTCGTGCCATCAGTGCGTCTTCTCCCAACGGCCAGGTGTCAAAGGCAGTGCACGCTTGTGAGCGGTGCGCGAGTGCCACCTGACGATGGTCTGCTCATCTTCTTCGCTCACCTCGCGGCCCTCAAGGTAGTCGTCAATGGCCTCATACGTGACGCCCAGAGCAACTTCATCAGGACGCAGCGGCTTATCAGATTCCAGATCCGCGGTAGGAACCTTGTCAGTCAGTGTCGCCGGAGCGCCCAGATAGCGGCCCAGCTCCCGCACGCGGCGCTTGGGCAGTCCAGTCAGCGGTGTCACGTCAGCAGCACCATCACCAAACTTCGTGTAGAACCCGACGAGGGCTTCCGCAGCCTGATCAGTGCCGACGACGAGCATTCCGCGAGCACCGGCAACTGTGAACTGCGCGATCATGCGTTCGCGAGCCTTCACGTTGCCCTTGACAAACTCCGTGTAGGAATCGACATGATCATCATCTGCTTCACTCACTGCCTGCCACATGGCATCGGTCGACGCTCCGATGTTGACTGTCAGAACCTGATCAGCATCGATAAACGACAGGGCATCTTGCGCGTCGTCCTCGTCAGCCTGGACCTGGTATGGAAGGCGCATCGCGACGAATGTGGCGTCACCACCATCCTCGCGCACTTTTTCGCACGCCAGCTGAGACAGGCGACCGGCAACGGTAGAATCTACTCCGCCCGAAATGCCCAGGACATAGCCCTTCAGGCCAGTTTCCTTGAGATATTCGGCCAGGAACGTGATTCGACGCTCGACCTCGTGAGCCGCATCGAAATCTTCGACAACTTCCAGTTCTTCCATAATCGCGCGTTGGCGTTCATGATCAGTCATATCTGAATCGTAGCGAACTGAGGGCGCTCGCAGTACTGCCAACATCGGCGTATCTCACGCTTGCTCGGGTGGGGCGATAAGTTTCGCCAGCGTAGAGTAGAAGCATGCAGGTAAAGAACCTCTTGGATCGCGGACTGATCCCGTACATGGAAGGTGACCGAATCCAGCGTGAGACCTTCGATGACGTGAAGGTGAGCCATTGCGATGACACGCTCATTGTTGCTCAGTTCGAACCGACCTACACGGCTGGGAGGCGCACGAAGCCTGAAGATATCGTCGATGCTGACCTGCCGGTCATTTCGGTTGACCGTGGAGGATCGGTAACGTGGCACGGGCCCGGGCAGCTGGTGATTTACCCGATTATTCGCCTGGCAGATCCAACGGAAACGATTGGATACATTCGCGCCGTCGAAGCGGCAGTCATCGAGGCTGTCCGCACCACATGGCACCTGCCGGTTGTTCGCATTGAGGGCAAAGCCGGTGTGTGGTTGCGTGACCCTGATCGCAAACTCTGCGCCATCGGACTCAAAGTGGCTCAGGGCGCAACGATGCATGGTCTTGCTTTGAACGTCAATCCTGACTTTTCGCGCGCCTTCACAGGTATCATTCCCTGTGGGTTGCACGACTGCGGTGTCGCCTCCCTCGTTGGGGAAGGCGTCGATGGTGTCAGCGTTGCCGATGCGGCTGACCCGCTCATCGCGTCGCTGACAGCCCACCTGGAGCCACTGACATACTCTGCACACGAATCTGAACTAGCTGCAACGAAGTGAGGACCAGCGTTGTCGACACTGCCAGAACCTGAAGGCCGCAAGCTCCGACGCGTCGAAGAGCGCAACTCGCAGACGCCTATCGAAAAGCAACGTCCCACATGGCTGAAGACGCGCGTTTCCAATGGGCCGGGATATCAGGATATGCAGCAGCTGGTTCATCGCGGCGGACTGCACACCGTCTGCGCAGAAGCTAACTGCCCGAATATCTACGAATGTTGGGAGGACCGTGAGGCTTCCTTCCTGATTGGTGGAGCGCTGTGTACGCGTCGATGCGACTTCTGCGATATTGCCACCGGACGGCCAACTGAATACGACCGGGATGAGCCCAAGCGCCTGGCTGAGTCGGTTAAAGAACTCGGACTGCGCTATGTGACGATCACAGGCGTCAGTAGAGACGACCTTGAAGACGGAGCCTCGTGGCTCTACGCAGAATCGTGCCGACAGATCCATGCCATGCAGCCTGGTACCGGTGTCGAATTGCTGGTCGATGACTTCAAAGGCGATCCGCATGCCCTTGCACAGATATTCGAATCCGAGCCTCAGGTGTTCGCTCATAATCTGGAAACGGTTCCGCGCCTGATGAAGACAATCCGGCCGGCGTTTCGTTACGACCGTTCGCTGAGTGTCATCAACGCAGCGAAGGAGGCTGGCCTCGTCACAAAATCGAACCTGATTTTGGGCATGGGGGAGACGACCGAAGAAATCGAATCCACCATGCGTGACCTGCTGGACGCGGGGTGTGACATCTTGACCATTACGCAATACCTTCGCCCCTCGGCATTGCACCATCCCATTGACCGATGGGTCAAACCTCAGGAATTCGTGCGACTGCGTGACGTGGCGTATGCGATGGGATTCCCCGCCTGTATGTCAGGGCCGCTCGTGCGTTCCTCCTACCGTTCAGGCAAATTGTGGGGCGAAGCGATGAAGAACCTGGGTCGGGAAATTCCGTCCGAATATGCTGACCTCGTTGAACTGGCCTCCGCTGGTGCGGCGCGTCAGGAAGCATCAGCTGTTGTGGGACGGATGTCTCCGGCAGAGTGTGCTCACTCAACGTCGGCCGAACCTGCGATCCCTGCCAGCGGGTCGTTGGTAGGACGTCCGCTTCCGGTTTCGGCCCTCTAGGAACCTCATACATTACACAACGCGCGCCTTGAAGCTGGCTGATGAGCCAGTCAAGGCGCGCGTTGTGCGTCGGCGACCAGAAGTTATGACCTCGGCGAGAAGGCGTGTTCAGTGTGATGGCTACCAGTGATGACTGGCACGTTCGAAGCAGGAGCTTCTGGCTCGGTGTCGAACAATGACTGAAAATTCTCCTCGTTGATAATCTGCCGGGACGCATGCGCTCCCCTGAAACCAGATCCGGACGAGGCTGCTGCCGCCATCGAACCACCGGCGCCTGCCATCGCCATCGGCGGGACCATGAAGCCGCGTCCAGTCGCCGCGGCGCCACCACGAGCTGCCAAAGAGGCAGAGGACGCGGCTGACGATTCAGCGGCGTGGAAGCCCAGACGGCCCGACTGCGTGGGAGCAGATGAAGACGCGTGGACAGCTTCTGCACCTGCCGGAGCCACCGGGATGCGTGAGTCAGGAGTGATATCACCGTTGTGCCGGATACCCGCGAAGGCAGCAGAGTGGCTCATTCTCACATCAGACGCGCTATGGGCGCCCGACACGTCATAGGAGCCTGGCATGCCGTAGGAGCCTGCGTGATAGGAACTCGGCAAAGCTGAGGCGTAGTGGGTGCCATAGTAGTCTGAGTAACCCAAGCCGCCATATGCTCCGCCACCGTAATATCCTGAACCTCGGTTCAACGAGGTGCCTCGACCGTACGCCGCAGGATCCATCATCTGACGCTGAGAACCAAAGAGGCCGCCACCCTGTGAGCCACCCGTGATCTTGTTGAGCAGCGCGTTTCCACCAGTGGTGAGAAGCTTGGTGCCGACATCTTTCAGAATCTGACCACCGGGGGTGGCTAGGAACTGATTGAGCATGCCGCTCACTTTGTCGAACAGGCCCGCAAGCTGACCCAGGAGGCCTTTGAGGTTGCCGATCGACTCGATCACCTTGTTGATCGTTTCGCTGATGCGAGTGGCCAGGCTGGATACTTTGGCGGTGACTTGCTGGATGATCGCCGGCAGTGCCAAACCAGCGGTCGCGACTGCTTCGATCACTGCTGAAGCAAAAGCGCCGATGATCTGTGAGAGCGCGTCGCGGACCAGGTCATGAACGATCTGGACGAGGGACGCGGCTACTTCCAGTGCCGTGCCCATTGCATCTGCCCAACGTCCGGCTTTCTCAACGGTCTTGGCGATGTCGCCTTCGAGGGCATTCAGCGCCTGAATGGTCTCACCGCGCATATCGGACAGGTCGACGCGGGTGTGGTTCTGCAGAAGCGTACCGGCTTCAGCGAGCTGAGCGTGAATGTTTTTCCACGTCGCGCTGTAGGCGGCCACCTGGTCGGCATCACCGGTGAACGCATCGAGCCATTCGTCCAGAGGGTGAACATGCTCGATGAGCCACCCCAGGCCCATCGCAATCAGTGTGCCCAGCGGGTCGAGGACCGAGGCACCGATATCCAGCGCGGTTGAAAAGAGTGCGACGCCGCCACTGACCCAGTCCTTCGATTCAAAGGCCTTGACGAGGGCCTCACCATCTTCGATCAGCAGCGTACCGGCCAGCTGCCCTGTGGATTCCTGGCGTTCAGCAACCAAAGAATTACTCATGGCGACCTCGCTTACCCCATACGTTTACCTCAGCTTTGAACCCGCGTGTCAGGTCCGCTTCCTGAGAGTTGAAGTCTTCAGTGGTCAGTCCGAGCTGCCTGGACGTCCTCTCCAAGGCGTCGGTTGCGCTTTGCATGGTTCGGCGCGCTGCGCTTTCCATGATCAACAACGGAGGCAGCAAGATCGGGGTGCAGAGAAGCCCAAAAGCGGTGCCGCCTATACCCGCTTCATATGAGGCCTGCTTAGCCAGGTCAACAGCGCTGGCCACCTGTGCTACGTGTGCTTTGTGCTGGGACAGTTCGTCTGTTCTGATCTCGAGGTCGCTCACATTTCACCTATCAATCTTGAGACAATCGGAGAATCCTCACCAAACAGTTCGCCCGCGATCGTGTGCACCTGACCGCGAAGGTCCGTGCGCGCCGCGTTGTAAGCCTCCATCACGTCGTAGGCGATGTGATCGGCTGGCACGCCCTGGGCATGACTATCGATATCTGTACTTCTGAGATGACCTTGAAAATTCACCGTGATTCGCACGAGACGGTCGCGACTGGTGCCCTGTCCGGTCACTTGCTCTGCTCGGCGACGAAACTCTGTTGCGGTTTCTGCGTGCTGTTGAGCTTGGGCCACTTGACGCTTGACCCGCTCTTGCGCTTGTGCAATTTCGTCCACACCTAGGAATGTAAACGGAAAACAGGACCTTTGTCCATACCTGACAGCAAATTTCCGCAAATTTACATTTGCTCTGTACACCGGCCGCTGCACCGTGATGCAATGTTCTCTTACCGATACGCGTCCACACTGCGACAGAACGCGACGCGTGCGTATGCGCGCACATTCACCCGTTCATTGGATTCAATGCCAATGTGCCTCGTACACGCACATGTCTGGTACACACACTTCCGGTACACACACCGCCCTGCTAGTCACCTTGTGCGAACACTGCGCGAAGCGCGCAGACGGTGACCTTGCCGTTGGACGATACCGGCAGTGACTCAACTACCGCCAGGCGCTGAGGCACTTTGAAGCGCGCAAGATATCGACCGGCAAACTCACGTACATCGTGAAGCGATGGCGCTTCGCACCCCTCATCCATGACCAGTACCGCGCTGACAGCTTCGCCCCACTTCACATCGGGCACACCCACCACATGCGCGGATCGGACTCCGTCCATGCGCGTGAGCACCTGTTCAACCTCGTGAGGGAGCACCTTTTCGCCGCCTGTGTTCACCGTGGCCACTTTGCGCCCCACGATGTGAACGAAGCCGCCCTCGTCAATGAAACCCAAGTCGCCGGTGCGCAGCCACGGGCCCCTCAACGATGCCGCGTTGAGTTCCTCGTCATTCCAGTACCCGTGGGTGACGGATGGGCCGGTGCAGATGAGTTCACCAATAGTGTTCGCACGGATGTCTCCCTCGCGCGAGCTGGGCGGCAGAACGCTCGCAACTGACGAGGGGGACTCGCCCGCCCGGGTACCTTCAACTGGGACAGCGTGTGCGTCCAGCCCATCCACCATCTCGATACCGATACGTGTGTGCGGGAAAGGAAAACCGCTGGTTGTGGAGCGGTCGGCTGGAAGACCGGGAACCAGGCACGTACCTGACGCTGCCTGCTCAGTCATCCCCCATACGCTGAACGGTTCAAGGCCTCGTTCGCGCAACATGGCGGCAAGGTCAGCCGGTACGGGTGCGCCACCGATCAAAGGGCGCGTGAATGAGGACAACCCATCCGAGGTGAAAGTGGGAACCTGACACATCATGCGGTACATCGTGGGAACGGCGAACATCATCTCCACCTGGTAGCTGCCCAGGGCTTCGACCAGTGCAGCCGGATGGAACGCATCCACGATGATCACCGTTCCGCCCGAGATCGTCAGGTCCAGCGTGGTGCCGTTGAAACCACCGATATGGGACAGGGGAACGCTGACGGCTTCGACGGTGCGTGGACCATATTCGAAGACGTCGCGGAAATTGCGCGTGCCCCACCACAGGTTCTCATGGGTGAGTGTGACGCCCTTGGGATGAGCGGCCGTTCCCGAGGTGTACAAAATTGCGCCGACCGTGTCCGCAGGCAGTGCCGCCACATCAGCAAGCGGCAGGGGAGAGGTCTCAGCAACCGCGCGACTCCACTGGTCAACTGTCACGACGCGTGGCTGGCGGGCCGGGTGGGAAGCGTTGTCGGTGTCGATATTCAAGGTGGTCGCGCGCTCAACGCGGTCAATCTGAGCATCCCCGCAGATGATGACATCCGGCTCGCAGTTGACCAGGATGGCGGCTAATTCCCCGGCCTGCAGGTGCTGATCGAGCGGCACAGTGATGGCTCCTATTGCGGAGCAGGCCACGTGCACGAGCATATGCCAGGCGCAGTTCGGCGCCATGATAATGACGCGGCAGGTGGGCCCGACATTCCAGTCCAATAAGACCTGAGCAGCGCGCAGCGCGTCGTCGAGGCTGTGAGCCAGGGTGCGGCGCGAGGCTTCCGAGTAGGTGTGCGCTGCAGGATCCAGATGCAGCTCGATGAGATTGTCGCGCCCGGCATGGCGCGCAGCGGACAGCGCGAGGAAATGGATGGCGGAAAAATCTGCGTGCGGCTCAGTGATCACGGCTCCTATTATGCAGCCGCCGATGTGCTGACGGTGAACATGAGGTGATGGACACGATCACTAGGAACACGACGGCGCAGACACGTACGATAGAGGGTCGCAACGTTTGTTTACCAGCACAGGAGGCATCACCATGGCAGATGAATCGCGAGTACATAAGGTGGAGGACCGGATTCATCAGACGGTCGCACGCTTGCTGGGCCGACGCATCAAGGATCCGCGCCTGGGGTTCGTGACCATTACAGATGTGCGCGTCACAGGAGACTTGCAGCACGCCTCCGTGTTCTACACCGTCCTGGGTGATGACGAGGAACGCGCAGCAACGGCGCGCGCTTTCGAATCCGCCAAGGGGCTGATTCGCTCCGAAGTGGGCAAGGCATTGGGCATTCGATTGACCCCGACGCTCGAATTCATCCTCGACGCGCTTCCAGAGACGGCCGCCTCCATTGAAGATGCATTGGGCAGGGCTCGTGCGCGTGATGAGGAGATCGCGCGCGGTGCTCAAGGTGCCAGTTATGCCGGTGAGGCAGATCCCTACCGTCATCCCGAAGAAGACGACGAGGAATACGCCGACGAGGGAGGCGCTGACGACACATACGTCGATCAATCAGACATCGACGAGGCCGACGCCGACACCGACGAAATCTAGGCCCGCCCAGATCCATGACACCTACCGATTCGAAGCAGAAGCCACAGCCACCCTCGGGAATTCTGATCGTTGACAAGCCCCAGGGGATGACCAGTCATGACGTGGTGAGCCGTGTGCGACGACTGGCGCACACCCGTAAAGTCGGGCACGCCGGCACGCTCGACCCGATGGCGACCGGTGTGTTGGTGATCGGTATCGGCAAAGCGACGCGGCTGCTCACCTACCTGAGCGCCAGTACGAAGACCTATGACGCCACCATGCGTCTGGGAATCGGGACAACCAGCGAGGACGCAGATGGGCAGGTCACGGAGTGCCCAGGAGCCAGCGATGTGACAGCCGATCAGGTGGCCGACGCTGCCCGTGTGGTGCGTGAACGTGGGTGGCAGGTGCCCTCTGCCGTCTCTGCCATCAAGATCGGTGGGAAGCGTGCGCACGCTCTGGTGCGCGAAGGAGAAGACGTCCACATCCCTCCGCGCGAGGTTCATATCAGCGCGATTGACCTGACTGGGCCGCTCCGCCCGACCGCAGCGGAGGCAGGCGTGCCGGTGGTGGACTGTGATATTCACGTTGAATGTTCGGCCGGCACCTACGTGCGAGCCATTGCCCGCGACATTGCCGAACAGCTCGGCACAGCTGCACACCTGACTGCTTTGCGCCGGCTGCAGGCCGGGGCATTCACCCTGCACGATGCTGCGCCACTGGATCGGCTTGAAGCGCTGTGCGCTGAAGGAGCCGACGTGCCGATCATTCCCATTGGTGAGGCCGTCAGCAGACTCTTTGACACCCTTGAGATTTCTCAGGAGGAGGCCGCGCGCTTTGCTCACGGGAATCCGCCTGAACGCAGCGGCGCGCAGCTGGCTGATATGAATGTGGACCAGCCGATCGGCGTGTATTGTGAAGGCCGGTGTTTAGGCCTGGTGAAGGTACAAAACGGTGCTCTGCGCACGATAAGGGTGTGGTAAGACATGCAGGTGTGGACGTCAATTGACCAAGTGCCACGAGATTTCGCCTCCGTGGTGACCATCGGCAACTTCGATGGTATGCACCGCGGTCATCGGCGTGTGATCTCCGCCTGCGTGGACCGTGCGCGCAAACGTGGGGTGGCGGCAGTGGCCTGCACCTTTGACCCGCACCCCCGGCAAGTCCACCAGCCCGACTCGCATATGCAGCTGATCAGCCCACTGGAAGATCGCCTGAGCGCGATGGATGCTGCCGGCCTCGATCACACGCTTGTCATCCACTATGACCGCTCCTTCTATTCGCTGACGGCGCGCGAGTTCGTCCAGCTCACGCTCGTTGAGGTACTGGGTGCTGTGGAAGTTGTGGTTGGTAAGGATTTCCGCTTCGGCAAAGACAACGCCGGCACGGTCGAAACCTTGCGTGAACTGGGCAGAGAATACGGCTTTGATGTGGTGATGGTCGCTGACATCATCAGCCCGCAAGGTCGGCGCTGGTCATCGTCCTGGGTTCGTGAACTACTTGACGAGGGTGACGTTGCTCAGGCGGCATATGTTTTGGGCCGACAGCACCGAGTGCGTGGCGTTGTTCAGCACGGATTCAAACGCGGACGCAAACTCGGTTTTCCGACTGCCAATCTGTCCGAGGGGATCGACGGTGTGGTGCCTGCGGACGGTGTGTATGCCGGATGGGTCGTGCGCTCGGTGCCGAATACGACGGCGCGTGAGTTCTATCCGGCAGCGATTTCAGTGGGCACCAACCCGCAGTTCGGTGGAGATAAGCGCACCGTTGAAGCGCACGTGCTGGGGCGCGCCGACCTGAACCTGTATGGCGAGCGCATCGCGGTGCACTTCGTGGAACGCATCCGTGCGATGCAGGCGTTCGACTCGGTCGATGCTCTGACGGCTCAGATGGATGATGATCTGCGGCAAACAGCATTGGTGCTGGGGATCGGCGTGTCAGGACGCGTGGATCCTGATGCTGTGACGGCCAACTGACTGAGAGCAGACATCTGCTCGGCACCAGGCAAGCTGCTCACGCCACGTTCTTCACCCGATACATCACGAGTGCGCCGGTCAGTGCGAGCACTCCGGACAGGATATACAGGCCCGCATAGCCGCCCAGGAATGACAAGGCTCCCGCTGCCACGACCGGTGCCAGCGCATTTGGCGTGACAACCGCGATATTCATGATTCCGACATCGCGTCCGCGTTGCGCGGGGATTGGCAGTACCTCGTTGATCAGCGCCTGATCGACCGCCATGTACACGCCCCACGAAATGCCGAGTACCAGTGCGGCAATAATGACCACCCAGAACGCGTGCGCCCACGCCATGATCAAGCAGGCGGCCGCAACCCCAACGGATGATCCGGCCACGAAAATCAGGCGCCGGTGCATCTTGTCAGAAATCGACCCGGCCACCACGGCGCACACCACCACGGCCAGCGCATAGATTCCGGTCAGGATCAGCACGCCCGTATCTGGATCGTCCAGCTTGATGCGATCTCTCAGGTAGTAGAACAGGTAGAACAGTGCCGTCACGTTCCCCAGGGTCACAGCCATGCGCGCAATGAACACCCAGATAAAGTCTGCATATGGACGGTCGGCATTCGCCTGAGCGCCGACGGGTTTCTTCGCATCCTCATCACTGTCATCGGTCGCGGCAGGTGTGGTCGGTGAGATCGCGAAGACGCCCTCGCCAGTGGGGACCTCGCGGTAGAAAACCAGGAACTGTACGACCAGGACCACCACGACTGCAGCGGAAATCCAGTAGGCCGGCGCGACATCGAAGACCGTGCCGATTGCCGTGCCGAGGACCAGGGCGAGTGTGTACGTCAGACCCATGACGCCCGAAACCGTGCCGTACTGGTTGGTCGGAACACGGTCGGGTGCCATCGCCTGGCTCGCTCCCACGGCGCTTGCGATCATGATCTGGAACAGCGTCCACGCGATCAGCAAACTGACGAACGAGGATGCCCCGCCCATCCACACCAGCAAGGCAGCTGATGTTACCGCGCCAATCAGCACCCACGGGGATCGACGCCCAAAACGCGAACGCGTCCAGTCGGTGGCAAATCCCCACAATGCGGTGGCGATAATGGAGGCCGCACCGCCGACCGCCATGATCAGCGCAAGGTACTGCTCTTTGCCGTTGTCTCCGAAGAAGTCAAGGACCTGCTTGGCGATGAGGAGCTGGCTGGGGCCCGCCCACGCCAGGTTGATGCCCAGGTAAGCCAATCCGTAGCGACCGATCCAGCCTTTGGTGACGGGTGGTCGCGCATGAGGATCAACGAAGTGATCGTGGTGGTGGGTCTGGTCAGATGCGGTGCTCATTGCGGATCCTCCCGGTAACGCTGGCCGGCAACGTAGGTGTCGTAAAGATCCGGTGTCAGTGCGCCTTCGCGAATGATGTCGCGGTACATGAGGGCGGAGGGTTTGCACGTGCGCTGACCGGTGGCAGGATCCACACTGACCAGGCCGAAGCGCGCTGTCATTCCCTCGCTCCACTCCCAGTTGTCGGTAAAGCACCAGTGGTAGTAGCGCTCGACGGGCAGGCCGCTGTGCGCCAGTGCATTCAGGTGATCCCAGATGAAGCGGCAGCGGAATGATTCGTCGGCGTTTGCATCGCCGTTGTCGCACGTACCGTTTTCAGTGATCCATACGGGTGCGTTGTAGCGCTCAGCCAGTTCGCGTGTCACCTCCACGATGCCGTCAGAGTAGACCTCCCAGCCCAGGTCGTTGACAGGGGCACCGGGTATGGTGCCATCTTCGAGCTTGTCGATCGCGCTGCGCGAATAGTAGTTGATGCCCAGGAAGTCGTAGTAGCGCCCCGGTTTCACTCCGCCACTTGTGCCGAGAGCGACCGGAAACTCACCGACCAGCATTGCCTGTGCGATGGCGTCCTGGAACGCGTAGCGGGCAACGCGGGTGAGTACCGTGTGCGACGGGTTCGAGGCGACGCGCGGCACAAAAACACGCATGTGGTGCGCGAAACCGACCTTCGCTTCTGGTTGCAGCCGGTGGATCAGCATGTAGGCGCGGCAGTGAGCCTGAGCGAGGTGGCGCAGGCAGGCGCGCACGCTGCGCCACGATACATCTGCCGGGGGACCTTCCTGGAACAGGTGCGCCTGCGTGACATAGACATTGGGTTCGTTGATCGTCACCCAGTCGGTGACGAGGTCGCGAAATTCGCGTACTACCCGGTAGACGAAACGCATGAAGCAGTTGATGTTCTCGTGGCGGGTGAATTCACCTCGCTGGGCAAACCAGCACGGATTAGAGAAGTGGTGCAGCGTCACGAGGGGTCGGATCCCTGCTTCGACGAGTGCTTCGAGCTCGTGTCGGTAATGGGCAATGGCGTCAGTGTCGAAGACACCTTCTTCGGGTTCGATGCGCGCCCACTCCAGGGACATTCGGTAGTCGCGAATGCCAAAGTTGCGCATCAGTTCGATGTCCTCGCGCCAATGCTGCCAGTGGTCGACCGCAGTAGCGGGGTCGGAGTTGTCGCGGATAGTGCCGGGCTTTTGAGCCCAGTCATGCCAGTCGTTGTGGGTGTCGCCGCCTTCGATCTGAAGGGAGGACGTGGCGACGCCCAGATGCAGTCTGGTCGGTAAGGTCACGTCGTCGGGATCCATACCGTGATGCTAGCAGGGCGACAGCACGTATGTGAGTGGTCGCTCACAGCAGCATGGGATGTGAGCCTCGTCAGGCCTGTTCGCTGACCGGCTGTGCGAGTCCCTCTATCACCTCGGCACCGGGCAGGGCCGCCAGCAACTCGCCGGGCACCGCCAACTTGGAGCGACGCAGACCTGACCCGATGACACACATGTCGACTATCACGCGTGGATCAAGCAGCAGGCGCCACTGTGGCGGCACGCCCACAGGTGTGATGCCGCCATATTCCATGCCGGAGGCTTCCACTGCTTTGTCCTGCGGCCAAAACGAGCACTTGCGCACGTCCAGTGTCTTCTTGATGACATGGTTGACGTCGGCTCGCGTCGTTGCGCGCACGACAGCGGCAGCCACGCGCTCCTCACCACTGCGTTTGCCAGCAATGAGGACGCAGTTACACGACAAAGCCAGATTCATCTGGTAGTGCTCAGTCATCGCCTCGGTATCGGCGTAGTCTGGATCAATGTCGGCTACAAGGGCCTGCGCAGCCAGCTCCGGCTCGCGCTTGGCCAGTTCCTGAAGTGCCTTCGCGGTAGGATCCGCGAGAAGATCGAGATGCTCGAGGGCAGGGAGCCATGTCGCTGTTCCATCCAATTCAATACTCATATGGTTATTTCAGCCTGCCTGATCAACAGGCGCCACCTGAATTTCTTATGATGAGACATTAAAGCTGAACGTGCGCCATCTCACCGCGCTCGCAGCGTGATTTTCGCCCTGATCAGGCTGAAGTGAGGGCGGAGCGTGTTAGCCTGTATTCGCCGTTAGATCGGCCGCGGGATGGATTGCACGAAGACAAGCTTCGATGCTCCGCGCAGCGAGACATTTGAGGAGAACACGTGCCGCTGAGTAAAGATGTTAAAGACCAGATCATTGCTGAGTACGCAACTCATGAGGGCGACACAGGCTCTCCCGAGGTGCAGATTGCTCTGCTGAGCCAGCGAATCAAGGATCTGACGGAGCACTTCAAGTCGCACCCGCACGATCACCACTCACGTCGTGGATTGATGCTGCTGGTTGGTCGTCGCCGCAGGCTCCTCGGATACCTGTCGGACATCGATATTGAACGCTACCGTTCACTGATCGACCGCCTTGGCTTGCGTCGCTGAGTAAAGCTCGGCCCGGCTCCACCTGGAACCGGGCCGCTTTTGCTATCCCGACTCGACAATGCGCGCCTTGAACGAGCGGTTTTCGACAGTGGCTTACGGAACGCATGAACAGAAAATGCCGGTCCGTGGGCTTCGATCGAAGGCCGACGTCGGGCGCATGACCAGAACAAGAAATGGAGTATCACGCCCATGATGGAAGGCGAAGAAATCACCGCTGCCGAAGCCATTATCGACAATGGCAAATTCGGTAAGCGCACCGTCCGTTTTGAAACCGGACTGCTTGCGCAACAAGCTGCCGGCTCAACGCTGGCATACCTCGACGACGAAACAGTCGTCCTGTCCACCACGACCGCAGGGAAAAATCCCAAAGATCAGTTCGACTTCTTCCCGTTGACCGTCGACGTGGAAGAGCGTTCCTACGCTGCTGGCCGCATCCCCGGATCATTCTTCCGTCGCGAAGGCCGCGCCGGAACTGAAGCCATTCTGGCTGCACGTCTCATCGACCGCCCGCTGCGCCCCGGATTTGTCAAGGGCCTGCGCAACGAAGTCCAGATCATTGAGACCGTTCTTGCGGTTCACCCCGATGACGCATACGACGTCCTCGCCATTAACGCGGCGTCGATGTCCACCCAGATCGCGGGCCTGCCCTTCACTGGCCCGATCGGTGGTACGCGCCTGGCTCTGATCGATGACCAGTGGGTCGCATTCCCGCGTTGGTCCGAGCTGCAGCGCTCCGTGTTCAACATCGTGGTCGCCGGCCGCATCGTTACCAACGAGGACGGCACGGATGACGTGGCCATCATGATGGTGGAAGCCGGAGGCGGCGAGAACGAATGGGAACTCATCCAAAACGGTGCCACCGCGCCGACTGAAGATGTCGTTGCCGACGGCCTGGAAGCCGCTAAGCCATTCATTCGCGCGCTGTGCGAAGCACAGATGAAGGTGGCGGAGAAGGCCTCCAAGGAAACAGGCGAATTTGAGCTCTTCCTTGATTACACCGACGAAGAGTACGACGCCCTCGAAAAGCAGGTGGGTGACAAGCTGGCCGAGGCCCTCAAGACTGAAGGCAAACTTGCCCGCGACGAGGCCGTTGACGCTGTGCGCGACGAGGCTCTGGCAGCACTTGAGGAACAGTTCCCTGAAGGCGAGAAGGACCTCAAGGCTGCATTCCGCGCCTTGGAGAAGAAGACGATTCGTGAGCGCACACTGCGTGAAGGCATCCGCATGGATGGCCGTAATCCGCGCGAGATCCGCTCCCTGTTCGCTGAGGTCGGTCTGCTGCCTCGCGTCCACGGTTCAGCACTCTTCCAGCGCGGCGAAACCCAGATCCTGGGTGTGACCACGCTGGCCATGCTGCGCATGGAGCAGCAGCTCGACAACCTGAGCCCGATTACCTCCAAGCGCTACATGCACCAGTACAACTTCCCGCCATTCTCCACCGGTGACACCGGCCGCGTCGGATCCCCGAAGCGCCGCGAAATCGGTCACGGTGACCTGGCTGAACGCGCACTCAAGCCGGTTCTGCCCACGCGCGAAGAATTCCCCTACGCCATCCGTCAGGTCTCCGAGGCATTGGGCTCGAACGGCTCCACCTCAATGGGATCGGTGTGTGCCTCAACGTTGTCACTGCTGCAGGCTGGCGTGCCGCTGCGCGCACCCGTTGCCGGTATCGCAATGGGCCTGATGACCGGCGAAATTGACGGTGAGCAGAAGGCCGTGACCCTGACCGACATCCTCGGCGCAGAAGACGGCTTCGGCGACATGGACTTCAAGGTCGCGGGCACCAGCGAATTCATCACCGCTCTGCAGCTGGACACCAAGCTGGACGGCATTGATTCACAGCTCCTGCGTTCCGCGCTCGCACAGGCTCGCGATGCCCGCCTGGCGATCCTCAAGCTGATCCACGACGCGATCGACGGCCCCGATGAGATGTCCGCCAACGCGCCTCGCATCATCACCGTCCAGGTTCCGGTCGACAAGATCGGTGAGGTCATTGGACCCAAGGGCAAGATGATCAACCAGATTCAGGACGAGACAGGCGCTGAAGTTGTCATCGAAGATGACGGCACAGTGTTCATTTCTTCCTCCGATGGTGCTTCTGCAGAAGCGGCACGCACCATGGTTAACCAGATCGCAAACCCGCAGATGCCTGAGGTGGGTGAGCGCTTCGTCGGCACCGTCGTCAAGACGACATCCTTCGGCGCATTCGTCTCCCTGACGCCAGGCAAGGACGGTTTGCTGCACATTTCGCAGGTTCGTCGCCTGGTCGGTGGCAAGCGCATCGAATCTGTCGATGACGTGCTGCAGGTGGGCCAGCAGATCGAGGTTGAGATCGCTGAAATCGGTGACCGTGGCAAGCTGTCTCTGCATGCCGTCGTTGACGGAGAGGCCGCTGAATTCGAGCCGGAACCGCGTAAGGACAAGTCCGGACAGTCCGACAAGGACCAGGATGATCGTTCAGAGCGCTCCGGACGCGGTCGCGGACGCGGCCGTGGAGAGCGTCGCCAGCGCACCCGCACCCGTCGTCATCATAACGACGAGGGCGGCTCTCACGACGCAGACTCGAAGGATCAGTCAGATTCCACTGACTCCTCCGACGATGCTGAGTAAGTGAGAACGCTGAATAAGTCTGAGCGCTGAGTAGCACTGACTCGGCAGGGCGCGGCACCCGACTGAGGGTGCCGCGCCTTCTTCGTGGGCTGGCCGAAGGCCTGCGTCGAACAACGCCGGTATGGTCACAGGCGGGTGCGCCGCGGCTCAATGGCATAAGCTAAGTCTGACGCGTGCAACACAGCTGCGAACCAACGAAAGGACAGCTCATGAAGCGCTTCACGGATCCGGTCTTATTCGGCGCCCTTTTTGTCTTGGATACGCTGGCATGGCTGATACTGATGTCCACCGGCGGCATTGAAACCGCAGACCCCGGCTACGTCGCACCGATGACGGTCGGCAGCATCATTGTCATCGCCTGCCCAGCTCTGTTGGTTGCCACAGTTCTCGGCTTTGCGCGCGCTATCACCCGCCAGTCACCACGCAGCTTCTATATGTGGGCATTGTGCATGACGGTTGCCGCCGCCGTGATCGTCGGAATCGCAAGCGCCGCAACATCTGCATGGGGTATTGAAGTGGGATTCGGATGGATGACGTGGTTCTTCGCCATCATGGCTCTCGCACTTCTGATCGCTCTGATCATCGCACTCACCGGCGGCATCCCGTCGGAAAAGCACCTGGGCACCAGCGCCAAGGAGTCCAACGCTGACACCTCAGCCAGTCGCAACGACAAGACGGCAAGCGCCAAAACACGCACAACGGCTCCGCTCAAGTCTCGCTCGAGCCTGGAAAGCGATCCGCCACAAGACATCGCACCTGTCGGCGCCTCCGCAACTGAAGGCTCCAAGATGACGTCGAAGCAGGCGCGCCAGGGTGCCGACCCGCTTGACCTGCCCGACTCGTCAATTACGCCATCCGCGTCAAATGGCACATCAACGAATGCACCAAAGGAATCTCGTTAGTGACCGCACCAACCATAACTGGTATCGATCTTCCACTCGGCGGCGCGCAGGCAGCGGCCTCGTCAATGACCGTCAGCGATGATGAAACGACGGTGACGCGCACGATCCTGCCACGCGGCGTCAGAATCATCACTCAGCACGTCCCTGCCACGCGCTCAGCGGCAATCGGGCTGTGTGTGCCGGTCGGCTCGCGCGACGAAAGCCCTGTTCACGCTGGAGCCACACACTTCCTGGAGCACCTGCTGTTCAAAGGCACACCAACGATGAGTGCGCTCGATATTGCGGTCGCATTCGACGCGGTCGGCGGTGAAACAAACGCGGAAACCGACAAGGAACACACGCAGTACTATGCGCGGGTGCGTGACGCGGATGTGGATATGGCGCTGAGTGTCCTCACCGACATGGTGACCTCCTCATCGCTGGTGCCCGACGCCTTCGACGTGGAAAAAGGCGTGATCCTTGACGAACTGGCGATGGCGAAGGACTCACCGCTCGATGCAGTCCACGAAGCATTCGCTGCCGCTGTTTTCGGTGACACAACGCTGGGCAAACCGGTCGGCGGAACTCCTGAAGCAATCCGAGCCGTCAGCCGTGACGACGTGTGGGAGCACTACCAGTCCCATTACGGTCCAGACCGCCTCATCGTCTCCGTTGCCGGAAACGTTGAACACGACCACATCGTCGACCTCGTTGCTGCTTCGCTCGACCGGGCAGGGTGGCGTGGGGACGAGGGAGGCCTCGGACCTGCTCCCAGGCGTGACACAACACCGGCACAGCTGGCACAACCCACTGTCCAGGAACGTCACCGCGACGTCGAACAGGCTCATGTGATCGTCGGATGCCCTGCGCTGCAGGTCGGTGATGACCGCATCCCTGCGATGTCAGTACTGCTGTCTATCCTGGGCGGGTCGATGTCGTCACGCCTGTTCCAGGAGATCCGTGAAAAACGCGGCCTGGCTTACACGACATATGCCTTCAACATGCGCTACTCGAATGCCGGCGCATTCGGGATGTATGCCGGCACGTCGCCCGCACACGTGGAGCAGGTTGAACAGCTCATGAACGAACAACTGCAGGCTCTGGCTTCTGACGGGCCGACCGAGGAAGAGATCGTTCGGGTACGTGGACACGTGCGCGGCGCGATCGCCCTGGGGCTGGAAGATAACCTGTCACGGATGGGCCGGCTGAGTAACGCCGAGCTGACCGGCACGTATTTCACGGTCGATCAGGGCTTGGCCCGCATCAACGCAGTCACCCAGGAAGACGTGCGAGCGCTGGCAGCTGAGCTGGTCAACGCCGAGCAGGGCCGCGCGGTCGTGCTGCCGAACGTGCGCAGCTAAGACAGCCGCAGGCCACCGCGGCGAAGGAGGAGAGATGAACACACTGCGAGTTGCAGTCGTTGGTGCACGAGGACGCATGGGTGCGACCGTCGTTGAGGCCGTCAGCGCAGCACCAGACATGGAAGTCGTTGCACGCATTGACGTCGATGACCAGATCACCACCGACACACTCAACCAGGCGACGGTCGCTGTTGATTTCACCGCTCCGGCCGTGACAGAAGATAATGTGCATGCGTTGCTGGACTGCGGCGTAAACGTCGTGGTGGGGACAACGGGCTGGACCGATGAGTCTCGCGGGCGCGTCGCGGAGCACGCCGAACGCGCAGGTAGATCCGTCATCATCGCGCCGAACTTTGCGATGTCAGCAATTCTGGCGATGAAATTTGCCGAAATGGCCGCGCCGTACTTCGAATCGGCTGAAGTGATCGAGATGCACCATCCGAACAAGGTGGACGCACCCTCGGGCACGGCTCGCGCCACAGCTGAAGGGATTGCCCGTGCCCGCCGCGAAGCAGGATGCGATCCGATGCCCGATGCGACCCGCACCGACCCTGAAGGAACTCGCGGCGGCGTCATTGACGGTGTCCCCGTGCACGCCGTGCGGCTGCGTGGACTGGTCGCACATGAAGAAATCCTGCTGGGAAACGAGGGCGAGCAGCTCGTCATCCGCACCGATTCCTTTGACCGCGCATCGTTCATGCCCGGCGTCCTGTTCGCTATCCGTCACGTGCACGAACAGCCTGGTTTGACCGTCGGTGTCGATCAGCTCATGACACTATGAGCAACGCTGATAGCCGCGTCTCAGTACGCCCCGCAACCGCCCCGGATGCAGCCGACATTGCTGCCATTCAGGTCGCATCCCTACGCAGCGTTGCCCGCGCCGTAGGGGGAGCATCCGTCGACGTTTCGCCTCTGGAGGTGCAGCGCGCCTGGAATGACACGCTCTCACGCATACCACCGCCGGGATGCTCCACAATGGTGGCGCTGCACGGCAGCCGCGTTGTCGGGTTCGTGGTCGCGCAGCCGGCACCGTCCCATCACATTGACCATGCGAAGGCACCTGATATTCCAGACGGCCTTGAGCTGGCCGCCCTCGACGTGGACGAGAGATTCAGGCGCTCTGGACACGCCTCCCGCATGCTGGCCGCGATTGTGGATACCGCGCGGGAAGCGGGGCTGTCTGCCCGCAGTCTCCAGGTGTGGATCAGCCCCAACGATGAAGCGCGCGTCAGATTCTTCCAGTCAGCAGGTTTTGCGCCGGCAGGGCTGCTCAGACGGCTCGATGTGGCAGGAACGCCGATGACGCAGCACCTGTGGTGGGCAGGACTCGACTCCGCGGGATCAGGTGGCGGTGGCAGGCCGAATGCGCAAGCAGACAGTGCCGGTGCTCGCGGCCCTGAAGGGTGCGACCACCCTGCAGAATCCACCAACTGAAACAACGCGGCCCCTCGTGACGCCATCTCCTAGACTGTGAAACATGAAACATCTTCCGTCACGTACATTCGGATCCCTCGCCCCCGCACTGGTGACCCCTTTTCACCAGGATGGCTCACTTGATGCCGAGGCAGCAGCCAGGCTGGCCACCAAACTGGTCGGCGACGGATGCGACACGATCCTTCTGTCGGGTACGACGGGTGAATCACCGACCACCCACCAACCTGAAAAGGACGAACTGACCAGAGCTGTCAAGGAAGCTGTGGGGCAGCGCGCTCACATCATGTGCGGCGCATGCTCGAACGACACTGCTCACGCCGTGCGCATCGCGGAAGGAGCGCAGGCATGCGGAGCTGACTGTCTGCTGGTCGTCTCCCCGTACTACAACCGTCCTTCCCAGGCTGGACTGATTGCGCACGTGCGCGCCATAATGGACGCGACCGACCTGCCGATCATGCTCTACGACATTCCGGGGCGCACCGGCCTGGCGTTCAGCGACGAGACGCTCGATGAGCTGGCCCAATACGACCGCATCAAAGGCGTGAAGGATGCGACCGGTCAGGTGGAACGAGGATCGGCACGTATGCATCGCACAGGGTTGGAATACTACTCAGGCGATGACGGTGAGAACTTCAACTGGCTGGTGGCCGGCGCGTCAGGACTGATCTCAGTGGTTGCCCACGTTGCCGCCGCCCAGTACCGCCGGATGATTGATTTTCTGGATGACAGCCAGGTGTGGGAAGCGCGCGAAATCCACTTCGAACTACGCCCACTGGTCGACGCCATCATGGGAGGTGGACAAGGGACAGTGATGGCGAAGGCCGCACTGGCACTGCAGGGAATCATCGACACACCGGCCGTCCGCCTGCCGCTCGTGCCGGCATCTGATGAGGAGCTCACGCGCCTGCGTCAGGTCATGGAACGCATGAACCTGCTGTGAAATAGCGTGGGAAAACATCTGGACGCGCGCCGCCGCTTTCAGCGCGGTCCAATGCGTGAGACACTTGCCCCATGAAGTCCCTGTACGAAAACTTAACCGAACCGGCACCCCTACCCGCGGGCGCCCTGCGGATCGTGCCCCTCGGTGGTCTCGGTGAGGTCGGCCGCAACATGACCGTCCTCGAATATGACGGAAAGCTGCTCATTGTCGACTGCGGCGTTCTCTTCCCCGAAGAAAGTCAGCCAGGTGTTGACCTGATTCTGCCTGACTTCTCGTGGATTGAGGAGCGCCTCGACGATGTGGAGGCGATGGTACTGACCCACGGCCACGAAGATCACATCGGCGCCGTCCCCTACCTGCTCAAACTGCGCTCTGACATCCCGATCTATGGGTCGGACCTGACATTGTCGTTCGTTGAGCCCAAGTTGCGCGAGCACCGCCTGGAGAACCCACCCCTGAACGTCGTAGATGAACATGACACTGCCGAGGTCGGCCCGTTCAGCCTGGAATTTATTGCGGTGACGCACTCCATTCCGGATGCGCTCGCAGTGTTCGTGCGCACTCCCGCCGGCAAAGTTCTGATGACCGGCGACTTCAAGATGGACCAGTTGCCCCTCGACCACCGCCTGACCGACCTGCGTTCATTCGCCCGGTTCGGCGAAGAAGGCGTCGACCTGTTCATGGTGGACTCCACAAACGCCGAGGTGCCAGGATTCATCACTCCTGAACGCGAAATCGGCCCCGTCCTCAACCAGGTGTTCTCAGATGCGACCGGCCAGATCATTGTGGCCTCCTTCGCCTCACACGTGCACCGCGTCCAACAGGTCATCAATGCGGCGGCGCGCAGTGGACGCAGGGTTGCCCTCGTGGGACGGTCAATGGAACGCAATATGCGCATCGCGGAAGAAAAAGGCTACCTGTCAATTCCCGAGGGTGTCCTGATCGAACGCTCGATGATAGGGGAGCTGCCTCCAGAGCAGCGCGTCTACATGGCGACCGGCTCGCAGGGCGAACCGATGGCCGCGCTGTCACGCATGAGCGTAGGATCGCACCGATTCGTCACGATCGAACCGGGCGACACTGTGGTGTTCGCTTCCTCACTGATCCCGGGCAATGAAAACTCGGTCTATCGGGTCATCAACGACCTGACTCGACTGGGCGCAAAAGTCGTGCACCAGGCCAATGCGAAGGTTCACGTGTCCGGTCACGCCTCTGCCGGTGAACTCATCTACGCTTACAACCTCGTGCAGCCCGCCAACGTCATGCCGATTCACGGCGAGATCCGCCACCTGGTGGCCAACGGACAGCTGGCCGTCAAGACAGGTGTCTCCCCGGAAAATGTCGTGCTGGCTGAAGACGGCGTGGTCGTTGACCTGATCGATGGGAAAGCGCGCGTTGTGGGCGCGGTTCCATGTGAATACATCTACGTCGACGGACGCTCGATCGGTGAAATTTCGGACGACGAACTCGAGACGCGTCGCACGCTGGGAGCCGAAGGGTTCATCAGCGTGTACGCCGTGGTGGAACATGATTCAGGGATGGTGCTCGCACCGCCGACGATCCGCGCGATCGGCATGGCTGAGGACGATTCTGTTTTCGACGAGATCCTGCCTGATGTGGATGACGCACTGCGCCAGGCAGCAGCGCCAGGAGGACAGGATCCCTACAAACTGCAGCAGGCCATGCGGCGCGTTCTGGGCAGGTGGGTGGCGCGCAAGCTGCGTCGCCGCCCGATGATTGTGCCTGTCGTGGTCGAGCAGTGAACGTAACACCGTCCACATCGAAACGCAGTCCGCTTCCACCAGCCAGCGAGCAGGCCACCGCCCGCGCGCTGAGAATACCGACCATCGTCTCGGACATTTACGCCATTACGATGATCTGGTCCCTCCTGTCGGTGCTGATCCACCTGATCGCTCCGCGCGTCGTTGAAATCGGCATGTTGATCACGAGCGCGTTGAACTTGCCGTCGGGTGCCGGCCTGTTCGAAGCAGTAGTGTGTGGGTCAATCGCGCTGGCCGCATCGCGACGAAAACGCGTCGTACTATGGGCCATCGCCTTTTTCCAGATCATTGGCGCCCTCACGTCCGTGTTGTTCATCATCCTTTTCGTTGCGGACGGTAGCGCTGTGTGGCTGGATATGCCGTCCTTACTGATCTCGCCGCTCGTGGCGCTCATCGTGATGGTGGCGCTGTTGCACTATCGGGCCTCGTTTCCCTCGCACATTGTGCGCGGGTCCCTCGTCGGTGCCTTGGTCATTCTGATCACAGGGATCGGCACTTCGATCGTGTGGGGAATTGTGCTGGTGACGTGGGGACCGTGGTCGCATACCACTGCTGGACCCGGATGGGTGATTTCGCGTTCTCTGGGCTTCGTGTCGCTGACACTGACCGACGGTAGCGAGCCGATAGGGCCGCGCCCCCTTGCACTGGCGTTGTCTTTATGGTCAGCGCTGATCTATCTGTTGGCACTGGCCTACTTCCTGCGCGGGCAGAAAACGCCGGGACGCACTTGCGGAGATGACCTGAAAACGCGCGAACTGCTGGCCCGTTGGGGAACAGATTCGCTCGGGTACTTCGCAACCCGTGGTGACCGGTCCCTGGTGCTGTCAACAGATCAACGTGCCGGCGTATCCTATTCGGTTCTGTTTGGTGTCTGCATGGCTGCCGGCGACCCGCTGGGTGATCCCCAATCATGGCAGAACGCGATCGCGCAGTGGCGTCTGCGCTGTGCCCGCTTCGGATGGATTCCGGCCGTTCTTTCTGCCTCCGAATCAGGAGCGCGTGCCTACCGACAGCAGGGGTTTGCCGTGCGAGCCATGGGGGATGAAGCAATCGTCCACGTCCGCGACTTCGAATTGCGTGATCCCTACATGAAAGACCTTGCCCATGCGGTTCGCCGAGTGGCACGCGCCGGTATCGATATTTCGATCCGCCAGCTCGGAGAGATCGACGCCGAGGAACGCTGCTGCCTGGAACGGGTCGCCAACGAGTATCGCAGAGGCGACGAACGCGGCTTTTCCATGGCGCTGGACCGCATGTTCGACCCGGTGGATTCACGCACACGAGTAGTCGTTGCCCGCGCAGGTGACGGCACTATCGAAGCAATCCTGACATTCGTGCCGTGGGGCAATACGGGGCTGTCACTGAACCTGATGCGTCGATCAGCTACAGCGACAAACGGCATCATTGAAGCCATGATTGTCGCCCTGATAACGGACTGCGCTGACGGGCCGATCAACGCGATCTCATTGAACTTTGCGATGTTCCGTCGCATTTTTCGCGAGGGCGAGGCGGTTGATGCCACGTGGCGTGCCCGGCTGCTCCGGCGCATCATGCGCGCCGCATCCAAATGGTGGCAGCTCGAGTCCCTGTATGAATCCAATTCCCGCTACCGCCCCGAGTGGTTTCCTCGTTATATGTGCTATCGCACGTTCGCAGAAATCACACATGTTCTGGCTGCAGCCGGTGGACTAGAGGGTTTCCTGCCCGTATGGGCTGACATTGACCATGGACAGTCATGGGGCATTGATGACGAACACCGCCGGGCAGTGCACGCCATCGAGCAGGAAGCCCATCAGGCTGTTGTGCCGCAGCGTGCACTCACGGAGCAAGAACGCGTCCGCCGCTCCAAGGCTGAGCGTCTGCGCCAAAGCGGCATGGAACCGTGGCCCCCGTCACTGTCGCTGGGGCTTCTCCCTGATCAGGTGCGCGCTCAAGCGCGGCAGTGTGCCGATGATACCTGGTCCCCTGACGAGGTCACTACCGGTGGGCGCATCCGTGCCATCCGAGATCATGGCGGCATCATCTTCGCCGACCTTGACCGAGGCGGGCAGACGATTCAGATCATGCTGGAACAATCCACGACGGAACCGGCAGTGTTCGAACTGTGGGGCCTGTGTGACATCGGAGACTCGGTGGCAGTAACAGGGCACCCAGGACGTACACGCTTTGGCGAGCCGACGGTGCGGGTGGCAACGTGGACGATGGCGGCAAAATCGCTGCGTCCTCTGCCTGCCCACGGCACGACGCTGGATGCTCAGACCCGCTCCCGCCAGCGTGTGACACATCTGTTGACAGACTCCACTGCGGTGGATCTTCTGCGCAAACGCTCGCGCGTGATGGCCACTACGCGCGCTGTGCTGGCGCACAACGGATTTACCGAAGTGGAAACGCCAATCCTGCATCCGATTAAGGGCGGGGCGAACGCTCGGCCATTTACTACACACCTGAATGCCTATGGTTCCAACGTATTCTTGCGGATAGCTCCCGAACTGTACTTGAAGCGACTGGCTGTGGCGGGTATGGACGCCATTTTCGAAATGGGACGCTCCTTCAGGAACGAGGGGGCGGACATGACCCATAATCCCGAGTTCACCTCCCTGGAGGCCTACCGAGCGGGCGGCGACTACACAACGATGCGTCATCTGGCCCAGGAACTCATCCAACGCTGCGCCCTGGAAGTCAACGGACAATGCGTATGTCTGCGGCCGGCAGGGTCATTCGGTACCGAGGGATTGCAGACGGTGTGCCGCTACGACGGTGTAGACATGGTCGAATACGACCTGTCAGGTGAGTGGCCTGTGATTGGTGTCCATGAGGCGATCAGTGCTGCCACGAACACCACAGTGACACCGGATTCGGACGATGATGAGCTGATCGGCCTCTGTCACGCGCACGGCATTGACGTACCACCCGTTGTCGACCACGGAACACTGATCGCGGTACTCTACGATGACCTAGTTGAAGCGCAAACGGTTCAGCCGACGTTCTACCGCGACTTCCCAGCATCCTCTTCGCCACTGACCCGCAAACATCGCGACGACCCCCGTCTTGCCGAACGGTGGGACCTGGTGGCTTTTGGCATGGAGTTAGGCACGGCCTACACAGAGCTGACAGACCCTATTGACCAGCGCGAACGTTTCGTTGAACAGTCGCTGGCGGCAGCAGCGGGAGACCCTGAGGCAATGAGCATCGACACGGCATTTCTCGATGACCTCGACCTGGGATTGGTGCCGACCGGAGGTGTGGGAATCGGAATGGATCGGTTGGTCATGTTGTTGACCGGCAGCACGATTCGTCAGATTCTGGCGTTCCCATATGTGCGTCCTATGACTCACGCAGGAACAGAAGGTACGGTAATGGCATGACCGGTCGTTTCATCTCGACAGATTCCATCGTGCTGTCGCTCCCGCTGCACGTTGATCACATCCCCGAGCGGGGAACATCCGTGCGGGCAGACAGCGCCATGTCACGACCGGGAGGTGGTTTCACCACGCTGTCAGCCGTGGCAGCCTACGGGATCCCCGCGCTGCTGGCCTCACCACTGGGAACCGGACCGAACTCCTTCACCGTGCGCCGCCAGCTTGCCCACGCTGGCGTCCAGATCGTGACTGATGAACTGGTGGGCGACATCGGCGCTGCCATCATGTTGGTGGAAAACGACGGCTCGACCACGTCCGTCGCTACGTCAGGCGTTGAATCTGAACCATCGCGTGCCGCCCTCGACCGTATTGAGCTGCAGGAGGGGGACCTTGTCCATATCGGTGGCGCTGACCTGGTCAACGAGTCCAGTGCGCGCGTCCTGTCCGGATGGGGAGCAGACCTGCCCGATGATGTCACTTTGGTGGTCTCCGTGTCACCGGCTGTGGAGCAGGTACCAGTGTGGGCGTGGCGCCGACTGCTGAAACGTGTGGATGTTCTGACCATGAATATCCGCCAGGCCTCCACGTTGAGCCGGATTCTGGCAACTACTGAGCCTGGCACTGCGATTCGACATGTCATACGCCCCGACGCCGCAATCGTGCGTCGCCTGGGCGTGATGGGGTGCGAAGTGCAGGTCGATGAGAACTCGCCGCGCGTGCAGATTCCCGCATTCGATTCCATCACCGTTGACACGGTCGGTGTGGGCGATACGCATATCGCGATCATGTCGGCCGCACTGTTGGAGGGGCATGACCTGATCGAAGCATGCCGCATTGCCAACGCCGCGGCAGCGGTGACCATTTCACATGAATCGGCTCTGCCGGTGCCCACGCGCAGCCAGATCGAGGAAGTCCTGCGGGAAAAGCGCGTGAAATACTCCATGTGAGGCGATCTGGCGAGTCGGTCGGCGCGTCTGAAACGGATCGGAAAGTGTTCGCGGTAGCGTCGAAGTATCATGGCCAAAAAACCTGCATCATCTTCGCGTACTCGCAGCTCTCGAACCTCGGGGCGCTCCTCTGCACGCGCCGAGAACGCTCCGGCACGCCCAGGCGGACTGGCACGGGCAGCGTCGGCAACCGGCCACGCGGTTCGCAGCGCACACGAGCAGTGGCGCGCTACGGACCCTCAGCTTAAACGCGACGCGTTGGCATTCATCTTGTGTGGGCTGGCCATTATCATCGCCCTGCGTGAATGGTTCGGCATATCGGGGACCGCAGGAATGATCGTGCATCACGCGGTAGCCGGCCTGGTCGGACTGTTCTCCGTTCTGGTGCCGATTCTGTTCGTGGCTTTGTCGATCGAGCTCATCAAGGCACGGTCCGGCCAGCACGCGCTGCCACACCACATTGCAGGTGGAATCGGCATGGCCATGTCGATTGCGGGCATCACCCACATCACCGCGGGAAACCCGAACATCGATTCCTTTGACCGGCTTGAAGCAGCCGGAGGGCTTGCCGGCTGGTTCATCGGACGCCCGCTGGCTCAGCTGCTGTCACCCTGGGGAGCGATCCCCATTCTGGTGCTGCTCGCCCTGTACTCACTGCTGCTTGCCACCCGCACCCGAATCAGTGACATTCCCGCAGTGCTGCGCTCATGGTGGCGCATCCTGTCACGCCAGGACCAGCGTGAACGCATTGATGCAGACGATGTCGATAGTGACGAGGACGAGCTTGCGGCCACCGCTCAGCTGGATTCCTACGACGCGGATGAAGCATTCCGCCGTGCACACGAGAGCGCACACGCCGTCCCGAATGTGTCAGAACACCAGGACATCGAGGAAACGGAGCCCCCCTCGTCAGACCACGAACCAGAAGCAGCAACCCAGGTCCTGCCACAGGCAGATACGGGAGCAGGGGAGGAGACCTCCACACTGGCCGCACCGCCCACGACCGAGCCGCCTGCCAGTTCGTTCCAGCCCGAGCTCGACGAGTCGATTTCCTATACGCTGCCTGACGAATCCCTTCTGGTCCGCGGCGCGCCGCACAAGACGCGTTCTGCCGCGAACGATCAGATCATCGAGGCCCTGCAGCGCGTATTGACCGAATTTAACGTCGACGCCACAGTGACAGGCTTTTCGCGCGGCCCCACGGTGACTCGATACGTCGTCGAGCTGGGTCCGGGCGTCAAGGTTGAACGCATCACGAACCTGTCGAAGAACATTGCCTACGCTGTGGCAACAGCAGACGTGCGCATCATTTCACCGATTCCCGGCAAGTCCGCCATCGGTGTGGAGATCCCGAACCCTGACCGCGAGACGGTCGCATTGGGTGACGTGCTGCGCTCCGGTGTCGCCAAGCGCAATCACCACCCGCTCATGGTCGGTGTGGGTAAGGACGTCGAGGGTGGCTACGTTGTCACCAACCTGGCGAAGACACCGCACCTGCTGGTTGCAGGCCAGACCGGTTCGGGTAAGTCGAGCTTCATCAACTCGATGATCACGTCCATCATGATGCGCGCCACTCCGCAGCAGGTACGCATGATTCTGGTGGACCCCAAGCGTGTGGAACTGACGGTCTATGACGGAATACCGCACCTGATCGCACCGATCATCACGGATCCGAAGAAAGCCGCCGAAGCGCTTGAATGGGTTGTTGAAGAGATGACCAGGCGTTACGACGACCTGCACACATACAAGTTCCGTCATATTGACGACTTCAACAAGGCCGTGCTGTCCGGGCAGGTGCACGCGCTGCCGGGACTGGATCGCACGCTCAAGCCCTACCCGTACCTGCTGGTCGTGGTCGATGAGCTGGCGGACCTGATGATGGTGGCGCCTCGTGACGTGGAAGCGTCCATTCAGCGCATTACACAGCTGGCACGTGCGGCCGGCATTCACCTGGTGCTGGCCACCCAGCGCCCGTCGGTGGACGTGGTCACCGGCGGCATTAAAGCTAATGTTCCCTCTCGTCTCGCGTTCGCAAC
Organism: Actinomyces sp. HMSC065F12; assembly: GCF_001814535.1. NCBI lineage: Bacteria > Bacillati > Actinomycetota > Actinomycetes > Actinomycetales > Actinomycetaceae > Actinomyces > Actinomyces sp. HMSC065F12. The sequence goes on along the minus strand of NZ_KV816967.1, from coordinate 106,131 downwards.
AGCCTCGCAAACTGACTCGCGCGTGATTTTGGACCAGACCGGTGCTGAAAAGCTGATCGGTCAAGGTGACGGCCTGTATCTGCCGGCGGGTGCGGCGAAACCTTTGCGCGTTCAGAGCTCGTGGGTCACTGAATCTGAAATCCATGCTGTTGTCACGCATGTGAAGGAGCAGATGGAAGTGCAGTACCGTCAAGACGTCACGGCACCTGCGAAGAAGCCGAAGGTTGCTGAGGATATTGGTGATGATCTTGAGGATCTGCTGCAGGCAGCCGAACTGGTGATTTCCACACAGCTGGGCTCCACCTCCATGCTGCAGCGCAAACTGCGCATCGGGTTCGCACGCGCAGGACGATTGATGGATCTGCTGGAATCGCGCGAAATTGTCGGCCCGTCCGAAGGATCCAAGGCGCGCGAAGTGCTGGTTCCACCTGAGTCCTTGCCGGACGTGCTGGCAATGCTGCGCGGGGAAACGGATTCCGTACATGCTTCCGAACCGGAACAACCTGCCGATCCGGCCTCCAGTCAGGGCGGCTACCACGGCGCGCCCTCGTCCGCTGATCACGCACCTGACGCGTACGGCGACTCAATGGGTCATGACTCACATGCAGGGCCGTTCGCCCACCCTCACCGGGACCTGACCAGCATCGGCGCACCTGATGACTGGGTCGATGAGAAGGACTATGACGACGGGTCAGGTCCAAATGAAGACGCCTGGCAACTGACTGGTCGCTGAACACGATAGGATTCATCATGATGAAGTCAGCACCGGAAAACGTCTCGATGTTGGATGAGGGGCCGAAGCGCTCCTGGGTCAATGTTCCCAACATCCTGACTGTTTTTCGCCTCATCATGGTGCCCATCCTCATCATCTTGATGCTGCAGCATGACTGGAACCTGCACTGGTGGGCGGTCAGCGTGTTCGTGATTGCCGGCGTCACCGACCAGCTCGATGGGCACATCGCCCGCTCGCAGGACCTCATTACCGATTTCGGCCGGATCATGGATCCGATTGCCGACAAGGCACTGACCTTGAGCGCCTTCATCATGCTGAGCATCGCGGGTTACCTCCCGTGGTGGTTCACCATCGTCATTGCGGCAAGAGAACTAGGCGTGACGGTGTTGCGTGCACTCCTGCTCAAACGCTCAGTTGTCGTTGCTGCATCGCTTGCGGGCAAGTTCAAGACCTTGTTGCAAATGTTCCTGATCTTCATTCTGCTGCTGCCCTGGTCCACTTTTTCGAACATCGTTATGCCGGGATCATGGTTCATGGTCGTCGTTGCAGCACTGACTCTGATCGCCACATTGTGGAGTGGAGCCGGCTACGTGATCGAAAGCGTCAAACTGTTCGGCAAACATTAGGTGTCATCTCAGACATGAAGAATATCTGGCGAATCCTGTCAAACGCCCGGTCACTGTGGCCGCTCTACGTTGGCATTATCATCGGCGCCATCGTCACGACGGTGACCTCCCTGCTCAGCCCCTTCGTTATCGCGCAGGGCACGCAGATCGTCGTGGACATGATCGGCGGCAAGACGAACGCGACGATCACCACCCTGGTGTGGCTGGCCGTTGGACTGCTCGCACTCATGGTGCTGAACTCGTTGATCACGAACGTCACCGGCTATATGGGTGACCAGATGAGCACGAGAATCCGCGCGATCCTGTCGCACAACTATTTTTCGAAACTGCTGCGCCTGCCGCAGCGCTATTTTGATTCCGAGCTGACCGGCACGATTATTTCGCGCCTGAACCGTTCAATTACCTCGGTGGCTGACTTCCTGCAGGTATTCGCCAATTCGTTTTTCACCACGATCCTCACCGTCGTCACGGTGCTGGTTGTGGCTGGCCTGCACTCGCCGTGGCTGGCGTTGTGCCTGTTCATCATCTACCCGCTGTTCGTCTGGCTTACAGCTTTGACCTCGGTGAAATGGCAGGTGTGGGAGCATCAGAAGAACGAGCACTACGACATCTCGGGTGGCCGTTTTGCTGAAGTCATCGGCCAGCTTCGCGTCGTGAAGTCCTATACGCGTGAGCGTTCCGAACTGGAAGCCTTCGACGGGCACTACGACGACGCAATCAGCATCACGCGCTCCCAGTCTGCCTACTGGCACCGCATGGATATTATTCGTCGCGTGTGCCTGGACCTGGTGTTCTTCGCGGTCTACCTGATTATCTTCATCCAAACTGCTCGCGGCGCCTTCTCCGTTGGATCAATGGTGCTGCTGATCCAACTGATCAACATGGCCAAGCAGCCTGTCACGTCGATGAGCTACTACGTGGATACCCTGCAAAAGGCGATCACCGGCTCCAACGAGTACTTCAAAGTCATGTCAGAACCCGACGAGCCGCTGACCGCCGTGCACGAGACAATCGACTGGTCCAGCGAGGATCCATACGTCGAGTACACCCACGTCAACTTTGGTTACACCGACGAGGCAGTCCTGCGCGATATTTCCCTCGCTATTCACAAAGGTGAACGCATCGCGTTTGTGGGTGAGTCAGGTGGTGGGAAAACCACGATGATCAACCTGCTGATGAAGCTGTACACGCCTGATTCAGGCGTGCTGAGGGTACGCGGACATGACGTGACGCAGGTGCCGACTCAGACGTTGCGCGATCAGATCGGTGTTGTTTTCCAGGACGCGAGCCTGTTCTCCGGCACGATTCGTGACAACATCACCTACGGCAAACCCGACGCTACGGACGACGAGATTGTCGAGGTGGCGCGTCGAGCGAACGCCCTGTCGTTCATTGAGCGCCTTCCCGAACGCTTCGACACGCAGATCGGTGAGCGCGGCATCAAACTGTCAGGTGGGCAAAAACAGCGCATCTCCGTTGCTCGCGCCATGCTCAAGGACGCGCCGATCCTCGTGCTCGATGAGGCAACCTCAGCCCTGGACACCAAAGCTGAACGGCAGGTTCAGGCCGGCCTCGACGAACTCATGCATGGGCGCACGACGATCATCATCGCGCACAGGCTGTCCACGATCGCAACGGTGGATCGAATCGTCACCTTGAAGAACGGGACGATCGATGAGGTCGGGTCGCCTGCTGAACTGGCGCGCAGTGGCGGAATCTACGCGCAGCTCCTGGCGCTGCAGGCCACAGACTCGCACGCCAGCCGCACACTGCTCAAACAATTTGAAATCACGCACTGACGCTGCCGGCCAGGGGAGTACCAACTCCCCGAATCGAGACGTACCCCACATTAGGGATCTGTCAACTGCCGGGAATAAAGACATCGTCAAGGGCGTTGAAATGATCAGACAAGGAAATGATCCTGCGCATTGCAAGCTGGTGTTCAGTAACTTCCCAGTTGGTGAACATAGGATGCATGTGAGTTCAACGAGAGGATACAGTCAGAACATGACGACAACTGCAACAGCACCACTGCTTCGCACCGAGATCGGCGACGTGCTGCGCTCACTGCGTCAGGACCAGGGCCGGACCTTACGCGAAGTTTCATCTCAGGCACAGGTGTCGCTGGGATATCTGTCCGAAGTTGAGAGGGGACAGAAAGAAGCCTCCTCTGAACTGCTGCAAGCCATTACCGGAGCACTAGGCGTCCCGCTGTGGGTCGTCCTGCGCACCGTGTCAGATCGCATGGCGATCATTGAAAGCACAACGGTGCCCGATACGGTACCCGATGATTTGATGTCGGTTGCGCTGTTGAGCTAGAACGGTTCAGCTTCGTGCTCAAATCAGAATTCTGGAACGCCCTTGACCAGGTCTATGGACCTGCGTTGGGGCGTTCCCTGTTTCAGGACCTCTACCTCGTCCCGCTGAAAATGAGCGGCCGTGAGGCGATGGATGCCGGTGTTGACGTTGAGGTGATATGGGACGCCCTCGTCGATGAAACCGGAAAAGGCGAAGAAGCCCGCTGGGTGCACAGGCGCCCGAAGAAGAAGCGCTGAAGGCGAGCCGAACGGTTGCCTGCGCGAGAATTGACGGGCGAGGCGGCTCACGTTTGTGACATCAGCGTGTCGTTTCACAATCGAACACGTGTTCCACTACTGTATCCACAGGTGGCCCGATTCGCTCCAGCTTTCCACAGATTGCTCGCGACGAATCCCAAATGCCTATGGTCGGGCATATCGTCACTCATGCACCCCGGCGAGGGGACCGCATTCCGAGACCAGGACTGATCCATTGGGCGGAGAGCCCGCAACGACGAGGAGAAACACGATGGCCAGGAAAACAGCCCCGCGTGCGCAGCAAGCGACCACAGATCGCGACAAAGCACTGGAAGTGGCACTCGCGCAGATCGATAAGCAGTTCGGAAAAGGATCTGTGATGCGACTGGGCGACGATGCGCGCCCGCCCGTACGCGTCATTCCCACAGGTTCGCTGGCCCTCGACATCGCACTGGGTATCGGCGGTTTGCCGCGCGGTCGAGTCGTTGAAATCTATGGACCAGAATCTTCCGGTAAAACCACCGTTGCTCTGCACGCCGTTGCCAACGCACAAAAAGCGGGTGGAAACGCTGCGTTCATCGACGCTGAGCACGCACTTGATCCGGAGTATGCGCGTGCTTTGGGCGTGGACACTGACTCCCTGCTGGTTTCACAGCCTGACACCGGTGAACAGGCACTGGAAATTGCCGACATGCTGATCCGCTCGGGCGGCATTGACATCATCGTCATTGACTCGGTGGCCGCGCTCGTTCCCAAGGCAGAAATCGAAGGCGAAATGGGTGACTCGCACGTCGGCCTGCAGGCCCGTCTGATGAGTCAGGCGCTGCGCAAGATCGCAGGCGTCCTGTCGGCCACAGGGACAACTGCGATCTTCATTAACCAGCTGCGTGAAAAGATCGGTGTGTTCTTCGGATCTCCCGAGACAACAACGGGTGGCAAGGCACTGAAGTTCTACGCTTCAGTTCGCATCGACGTGCGTCGTATCCAGACTCTCAAAAATGGCGATCAACCCGTCGGCAACCGCACCCGCGCCAAAGTCGTCAAGAACAAGATGGCGCCGCCGTTCAAGCAGGCGGAGTTCGACATCGTCTACGGTAAGGGAATCTCACGTGAAGGCTCCCTGATTGACATGGGCGTGGAAAGCGGCATCGTGCGCAAGTCAGGTTCCTGGTTTACCTACGGAGATGATCAGCTGGGCCAGGGCAAGGAGAACGCCCGCCAGTTCCTTGTTGACAATGCTGAACTTGCCGACGAGATCGAACACAAGATCCTGCAGGCCGTTGGCATCGAAGCATCTCCCGAAGAAGAATCAACACAGTCCGAGGAGGCTTCGGAGACAGCGGAGCCGGCCGTTGACCCCTCCGAAGATGCAGGATTCTAAGGTGTGTGCACGTGGTCAACTACTCGGATCCCGAAGACCATCCTGAGCTGGGTGACCAGCGTCGGCGTGCAACCGCGGATTCGGCTGCGCAACGCATGGCGCGAATTCGCGAACGCAACGCTTCTTTAACGGAGACAGCCGCGATTGAAGCGGCACGTGAGGTGGCACTGCGTCAGCTGGACGCCAGGGCGCGATCACGCGCCGAACTGCACACGGCCATCACGTCGCGTGGCTTTTCCAGTGATGTTGCCGATGACGTACTGGAACGGCTCGAACGCGTTGGACTGGTTGATGATCGCGCGTTTGCCGCCATGTTAGTCAAGGACCGCTTCTCGCTGGGCGGCAAAGCAGGACGCGCCCTGGCAGCAGATCTGGCGAAACGCGGAGTTGCGCTGGAGCTGATTAACGAGGCCCTGAGCGAGATTTCTCATGAGGATGAACAGGCGCGGGCTCGACAACTTGTCGACGCGAAGAAACGGTCGGTGCTGTCACGAGGGCTCGACGGCGCTGAACGCGATAAAGCCTTTCGCAGGCTGACGGGTATGCTGGCGCGCAAAGGATATGTGGCTCACGTGTGCGTCAGCGTTGTCGGCGCCGCGTTGAATGAGTGGAGTAGAGAATCGGACGATGACATCTGATGATGCGACTTTTCGCCTGGTGCACGACCTTATCGACTCACACCTGACGATTGCGACAGCTGAATCCCTGACAGGTGGGCTCCTGTGCTCGACACTGGTCAACATTGCAGGCGCATCCGATGCGGTGCGCGGAGGCGTGTGTACCTATGCCACTGAGCTGAAGGCTGACATTCTGGGTGTCGATCGGGCACACCTGGCACGAACCGGTCCGGTAGATGCGGACGTGGCCATTCAGATGGCTCAGGGGGTACGCACCCTGATGGGTGCCGATATCGGTATCTCCACCACAGGCGTGGCCGGCCCAGGTCCGGCAGACGGGCACGAAGCAGGAACCGTCCACATCGCCTGTGTCACTCCAGAAGGCTTCACGCAGCGTGAATATCACTTCACTGACCGCTCACGCACACAGGTGCGCACCGCGGCTGTGGACGCTGCAATCACGCTGGTGAGTGACGTGGTCACACGCGGGCATGACGAACCCAACAGGGTGGAGTAAGGCATTGTTGAGTAGAATCTTCAGACGATGACTTCTTTGACCGATCTTTCCGCGCCAGCCGCACCGTCTGCACTGCCACGCACCTACGCGGTGCGCACACTCGGATGCCAGATGAACGAGCATGATTCAGAACGCATGGCGGGACTACTGGAAGAGTATGGACTGGTTCCCGTCTCACAAGTACCCGAAGCTGCAGCACGTGCCACTGATGCCGGCGACATGGGCGCTGACGTGGTGGTCATCAATACCTGCTCGGTCAGAGAAAACGCTGCGACTCGTCTGTTCGGAAATCTTGGCCAGCTCGCCCAGGTCAAACGTGAACGCCCCGGCATGCAGATCGCAGTGGGCGGGTGCCTGGCTCAGCAAATGCGCGGCGGTATTGTGGAACGCGCACCTTGGGTCGACGCCGTTTTCGGCACACACAACATCGATGTTCTGCCCGCACTGTTGCGGCGCGCTGAACACAACCAGGAAGCAGCAGTTGAGATCGAAGAATCGCTGAAGGTTTTTCCATCGACGCTGCCCACACACCGCGAATCCGTGTATGCGGCATGGGTGTCGATCTCTGTCGGATGCAATAACACCTGCACATTCTGCATCGTGCCGCATCTGCGCGGAAAGGAACGCGACCGCAGGCCAGGTGAGATCCTCCAGGAAGTCGAAGCAGTTGTCGCACAAGGCGCTATCGAAGTGACGCTGCTGGGGCAAAACGTCAACTCCTACGGTGTGGGATTCGGTCACAGAGGAGCCTTCGCTGATCTGCTGCGCACAGTCGGCGCAGTCGATGGAATTGAGCGCGTACGCTTCACCTCCCCTCACCCGGCAGCTTTCACTGATGACGTCATCGAGGCGATGGCTCAGACACCCACCGTCATGCCATCCCTGCACATGCCATTGCAGTCAGGCTCAGACACGGTGCTGCGCCAGATGCGCCGCTCGTACCGTCGCAAGAAATTCATGGGCATTTTGGAACGCGTTCGCGCAGCAATGCCCGACGCGGCTATTACGACCGACATCATCGTCGGCTTCCCCGGCGAAACGGAAAAAGATTTCGAGCAGACCCTCGAAGTCGTCGAAGAAGCACGCTTCGCATCTGCTTTCACCTTCCTGTACTCACCGCGCCCCGGCACGCCCGCAGCCGATCGCGACGACCAGGTTGACCCCGCGGTCGCCTCCGAACGCTACAGCCGTCTTATCGCCCTGCAAGATAAGATCTGCGCGCAGGACAATGAGAAGCTCGAAGGCACTGCCGTCGAAGTCCTCGTCAGCGAAGGACAAGGCCGCAAAGACGGTGCCACTCAACGCATCACGGGGCGCGCGCGTGATAACCGACTGGTACATGTCGCCCTGCCCGACACTCTTGTAGAAGCGGACAGGCCACGACCCGGCGATATGGTGCGCGCAACGGTCACGCACGGTGCGCCTCACCATCTACTCGCTGACTCGGCCCTGACCGGGGGACTTTTCGACGTTCGCCGTACCCGTGCAGGGGACGCATGGCAGGAGGTTCAGCGTGCACACAACGAGGCATCCGATCCACGCGTAACTCTTGGAATGCCGACGCTGCGCATGAGATCATGAATGCATGAAGCAAAGCGACGTTGACGCCGTCCAGGACGTCACGCTTATTGAGGTGCGCCCCCAAATCAGCCGTCCGTTCAACAATGAACACCCGCACGCTGATCTCTACTGCCGGTTGGCGGCTCTCACGGAGCAACATTCGCAGCGAATCTTTGGCACATCTGTGTGGGCGCTGACCGCCCAGCAGCTCTCCACGGCTCGTCATTCGTGCGCTCAGCTCTTTATCGTTGCCTGCGCAGGTTCCCAGCCCGTCGACGTCGATCGAGCCAGCGTGATCGGCTTTGCCTATCTGGAGCTACCGCTGCTGGAGAACACTCATCTGGCAACGTATGACATCTATCTGGCAGATTCCCACAATGAGGCGATCGCTCAGGCGCTTCGCGCCCGATGTGAAGAAAAAGCGCGGCGCTATGGGCGCACCGGTATCGACACGTGGGTTGTGTCGACCTCGTGGCACAAGATCGAGGATTCCGAAGCCATCGCTGACGTCAGTGGATATCACCCGGATCGGCCGGACACCCTCGTCAATTTTGATGAGGATGCCGACACTCGGGCACTGCGAGCCGGGGGCTATGAGCCTGTGTGCGGTGAATGGGTGAATGTTCTTCCTGCCCAACGTATCCGTGAAGCCGCACCGGTCGCGCCTGACGGTTTTGAAACAGTGACGTGGACAGGACCCTTCACTCGGCCCGCGCTCGCCAGGCAGATGGTGCGCCTCTACGAAATGTGCGCGCGTGACATCCCTTCAGGTGCGCTACCCACTGATCAAAGCGCAATCTGGGACGAACAGCGTATCCGACTGATGGAGGACGGACTCTACCGCGCCGGCACCAAGTGGATGACGACCGCAATTCGACCAGCCGGAGGACCACTGGTTGGTTGGACAACGCTGACGTATCGTGACGACACATCCGGCTACGCTTACCAGGAAACAACGCTGATCGACCCGCAATACCGGGGCAGGAAACTGTCAGCGTGGATCAAGCTTGTCAATGCTCAGGCACTGGAACGTGAACGCCCCGACATCTGTCACATCGTGACATCGAATGCCGTGACCAACCGCGCAGTATTGGCGCTCAACCGCAACTTTGACGCTCGCGCCGTTGCCATTGACGTGGACTGGTACAAACCGCTGGGTGATCAGAACCTGTGACCTCTGACCACACTCCGATTATCGCCGTCGTCGGCCCAACAGCCTCAGGAAAGTCCGACCTCGCCCTTACCATTGCGCAGGATCTGCCGGCATTGCTGGGAACATCCGGTGAGGCCGAATTGGTCAGCGCGGACGCGATGCAGCTGTACCGAGGAATGGATATCGGCACGGCCAAAACACCACTGGAGGAACGCCGAGGGATCACGCACCACCAGATCGACGTCCTGGATGTGACAGACGAGGCCAGTGTTGCCGCCTATCAGCGCGAAGGACGACGCGACATCGCGGATATTCATCGTCGTGCGGGCATCGCCGTGGTTGCCGGCGGATCGGGACTGTACGTTCGCGCGCTCCTTGACGTCATCGACTTTCCTGGCACAGATCCCGACGTACGCGCCCGCATTGAAGCTGAGGGCGACGGGCCACTGGGCGTCCAAGGGCTGTGGGACAAGCTCTGTGAGCGTGACCCGATTGCTGCGTCCCGAATCGACCCGCATAACGCGCGCCGAATTGTGCGCGCACTTGAAGTGATTGAACTGACGGGAGAGCCGTTCTCAGCGCGCCTGCCGCGCTACGAGTTCGCCCAGCCGGCGGTCATGCTCGGAATGAGGCGTGAGCCTGCCCGCCTCGATGAGCGCATCGCGGTCAGAACGCACGCCATGTTTGACGAGGGCCTGCTTGACGAGGTTGCCCACCTGATTCCTCTCGGATTGCGCGAGGGCAAGACGGCATCCCGGGCAACGGGATATGCGCAGGCTCTGTCCGTGCTTGACGGTCATATGAGTCGTGATGAGGCGATTGAGTCGGTTGCACTGGCCACCCGTCAGCTTGCACGGCGACAGATCAAATGGTTCAGACGGGACCCACGCATCATGTGGATCGATGCAGACGGGTGCAATCAGGCGGCACTGCGCGCGCACGCGTTGAAGTTGATCGAGCGCGCACTCAGTGATGCACAGCCCGAATCGTTCTAGCGCTGCGCAGCCTGAATCGCGATCTAGCGGCGCGCGACCCGAATAATGCGGTAGCCCTTCTTGGATGCAACCTTGCCGGCATCCCAGCCTTGCTCGCATAGCCAGGAGATCAGGGAATCTGCGCCAAGGTTGCGCTGTACCACCAGGTACGCCTCACCCTCATCGGCCAGCAGGTTGAGCCATTGAGTCAGCAATTCACGCAATGCTTTTTTCCCGATACGCACCGGAGGATTTGACCAGATCAGGTCGAAACGCACGTTCTCGGAGTGAGCTTTGGCCAGGGCAGCGGGCGCACGGTACGCCGTGATATTGGACACTCCCGCGGCTGTGGCGTTGCGGCGCGTCAAATCGAGCGCCCTGTCTGTCACATCGACTGCCCACACCTGAGCCTCGGGCGACTCCAGCGCCATCGCCAGCGCGATCGGCCCCCATCCGCACCCGACATCCACAAACGTTCCTGACGAAGGCGGCGTGGGAGCTTCTGCCAAAAGCTGGCGTGTCCCCAGGTCCAGACGGTTGGCAGAAAAAACATGATCACTGACCCAGGCGCGAAAATCGTGTCCGCGCAGCGCCACGTCAATGCGGCGCAGTTCAGATTCTTCGGCAGGAGCAGCGTTGGTGAAGTACTGGTCAGTCATGATGTCCAGCCTAGTGGATCACTCAGCTGTCCACACCCATCGCTGTCTCATCTGCGCGGGTGGGTCTGCTCGTGGCACACTAGGATGAACCCGCAACGAAGGAGATCAGTGGCCGACTCACGTGATTCAACCTCAGCGCATGACGACGAATCGTTCAAAGCAGCAGAAGACGTCGTGGCGCGTATCCTCGCCCGCCAGGGCACAGCACTGGCATCCACGCGCTTTCAGGACACGACGCACGATGCTGGCGACCTGGAACGGGAGGCGCGCGCCGGTATGCGCCGCGTCAATGACATTGCGAGCCAGACCGAGCTTGACGAAGTCAGTGAAGTTGAATACCGCCAAGTGCGTCTCGAACGTGTGGTCCTGGTGGGCCTGCGCACAACGCAGAGTCTGGAGGAATCGGAAAATTCGTTGCGTGAACTGGCAGCACTGGCTGATACAGCCGGATCCCACGTCCTCGATGGCGTCATTCAGCGGCGCCCCACCCCAGATCCTGGCACCTACCTCGGCTCCGGTAAGGCGCGTGAACTCGCTGAAATCGTGGCGGATAGCAGGGCAGACACGGTCATTGTGGACGGTGAACTGACCGCTTCTCAGCGCCGCGGCCTGGAAGACGTCGTCAAAGTGAAAGTTGTTGATCGTACGACGTTGATCCTTGATATTTTCGCCCAACATGCCAAATCTCGTGAAGGCAAGGCACAGGTGGAGCTCGCTCAGCTCGAATATCTGTTGCCGCGACTGCGAGGTTGGGGTGAGTCCATGTCGCGTCAGGCCGGTGGCCGTGTGGCCGGCGGTGAAGGTATCGGCTCACGAGGACCCGGTGAAACGAAAATCGAACTGGATCGGCGCCGCATTCGATCACGCATGGCGCGCCTGCGCGCACAGATCCGTGACATGGAACCCGCCCGACGCACTCAACGAGCTGCACGCCGTCGCATGGGTGTGCCCTCTGTGGCGATTGTCGGGTACACGAACGCTGGGAAATCTACCCTGCTCAACCAGCTCACTGATGCCGGCGTGCTTGTGGAGGACGCGCTGTTCGCGACTCTCGACCCAACTGTCCGCCGGACGCAAACTTCTGATGGCCGGGTCTTCACACTGTCTGACACGGTGGGGTTCGTCCGTAATCTGCCGACGCAACTGGTGGAGGCCTTCCGATCCACGCTCGAAGAGGTCGGTGAAGCGGACGTGATCGTCCACGTCGTTGATGCGGCTCACCCTGATCCGGTCGGCCAGGTCGAAACCGTGCGCGGCGTGCTGGACACGATTGACGGCACGGAGACGATTCCCGAAATTCTTGTGCTCAACAAGAGTGACCTGGCCTCGCCTGAACGCCGGGCGCTGAACCGTACGTTGTTTCCCAAAGCTGTTGCGATCAGTGCTCGCACTGGGCAGGGAATCGAGGAGCTGCGCCAGCTCATCGAAGACACGTTGCCGCGTCCGCGCGTCTATGTTGACGTGGTCGTCCCGTACGACCACGGCGACCTCGTCCATGCCGCCCACGAACAGGGCGAGGTCCTCAGTGAAGACTACGAGGCAGCAGGCACGCATATCACTGCTCACGTCGACAGTGCGCTTGCAGACCGACTTCATCATGTGAATGCCGCGCCCCATGGGTGAGGCTGACGAGCAGGAGACTGCCCTTGAACATCGTATTCTGACCCGAGTGCTCACCGCGATGGGAGGCAGTCGGCGCGACGGCCAGGTTCGCATGATTGACGAGGGCGCCGCCGCGCTGAAATCAGGTCACCATGTGATGATTCAGGCGGGAACCGGCACGGGCAAGTCGATTGGTTACCTGATTCCGGTGCTGGCTCGGGCAGCTGAATCAGGCGCACGAACCCTGATCACAACGGCCACGCTGGCACTGCAACGCCAGATTCTGACGAAGGACGCTCCTTTGGTCATTGACGCCGTGGCGGATGAAACGGGTGTGCGTCCGCATGTCGCACTGCTCAAAGGATGGTCGAATTACGTCTGCAAGTTTCGAGCTGACGGTGGGCGCTCCCAGCTGGATACTCTTTTCGACGCTGCCGACGCGCATCAGGGACCAATCAGTGACCTCGGCAAAGAAGTGACGCGGGTGCGAGAATGGGCGCGCACCACGGATTCAGGTGATCGTGATGATCTGATCCCCGGCGTCTCCGACCGGGCGTGGAGACAGGTGAGTGTCTCGAAGCGTGAATGCATGGGGCGCGACTGCCCATTTGTGGAGGAATGCTTTGCTGGCCTCGCGCGCGATGAAGCGCTTGAAGCTGACGTGGTGGTCTCAAACCATTCCCTCTTCGGTATTGACACGATGAGTGCGCTCAACCTGTTTGGAGAGTTGGATCATGTGGTGGTTGATGAATGCCACGAACTTGCTTCCCGCGTTCGCTCTCAAGCCTGTTGTGAAATATCCAAGGCACTGTGTACGCGCGTGGCGCGAGTAGTGCGCACGCTGGTCAAATCCGTTGATATTCAACCGTTCGAGCAGGCAGCGAGCGCATTGATGGATGCCCTCGACGCGCAGCCTGACGGGCTGATGGTGTGCAGGCCAGATGCGGTAGTTGAGGCGATCAGCGTATGTGATTCAACGGTGCGGACCGTGGCCAGTGAAGTTGAGCAGTCCTCGGTGGAGCAGAGTCAGAAACTCATGGCGCAGGCGGCGTGTGATGAGTTCATCGAGGCGATCGACGCATGGAATGTCGATCCAGCTCAGACGATTACGTACATCGAGAGGGACACGGATAGCAGCGCTGTGTCGTTGAAGATTGCGCCTCTGGATGTCGCCGGACCGCTCGGCGCGGTCGGGCTGGGGGAGCGTGCGGCGATCTTGACGTCTGCCACGCTGGCACTGGGCGGGTCTTTTGATTCGGCGGCTCGGGAATGCGGGCTGATGGTCTCCCACGTGCCCTGGCATGGCATTGACGTTGGTTCGCCCTTCGACGTGGCTCGTCAGGGCATCATCTACGTGGCGCGGCATCTGCCAGTTCCGGGTCGCGAGGGCCCGAGCGGGGAAGCGCTTGATGAGCTTGTCGCCCTGACTCAAGCGGCAGGTGGAGGTGTACTCGCCCTGTTTTCAGCATGGCGTGGTCTGAAGGCCGGTGCGCGAGCACTTCGCGAGGGGACATCTCTGGACGTGTACGTGCAGGGAGAGGAAACCACGTCGGCGTTGGTGTCGCGTTTTCGAAACGAACGCGATTCGTGTCTGGTTGGCACACTGTCACTGTGGCAGGGGGTCGACGTTGTGGGCCCGTCCTGTCGGCTTGTTGTCATCGACCGGATTCCGTTTCCTCATCCTGATAACGCGGTGTTCCAGGCGCTGCAAAACGATGCAGCGAAACGGGGAGTGAGCGGTTTCGGCGCGGTGGCACTGCCTCACGCAGCACTGTTGATGGCCCAGGGCGCAGGCCGACTGTTGCGTTCCTCGCAGGATCAGGGAGTTGTGGCAGTGCTGGATCCGCGACTGGTCACAAAGTCGTATGGCAGCTTTATCCGCGCCACCATGCCGCAGATGTGGCCGACGACAGATTCGAATACGGTGATCGAGGCTTTACAGCGATTGTTCGAAAGACTCGGTTAAAGAGTGGGGCGCTGAAAAGCGCCTACTTAGTCTGATTCTTCCCGGCCTCATCTGTAAAAACCGTCGGGTCGGGCTTTATCTTCGATAGCCAACCGTATGTTGTGAAAACGTGCTGCATGGACAGAACACGTGCTGTCTCCGGTTTACGTTCCTGTATAGCTCTCGCAATAAGTATATGCGCATCGTCGCTAACATCTTTCAAAGAAGAAGAATGTTCCTGCTCGTATATTCGGTAATCTAACCCTCGCCGGCGGATGGTCCTCAACAGCTCAGTAATAATAGGATCCCCACACCCCTCGTTGATCGCAGTGTGGAATTGCATGTCAAGGACCTGAGCTTCATCAGAAGGCGGAGTTGCTCTTAATTTGTGTGCCAGTTCCATGAGAGAACTCGCTTGCATCTCAGTGAAGGAAGCTGCAGATTGTGCTGCAGCATATCCTTCGAGAATTGCTCTGAGATTCAAGAACTCGAGAAATTTATCCAGTGGGAGTAGTGGAACTATAGTTGCGAGACCTTGCATTATTTGCGCGGCCGACATGGTCGAAACATTAACCGTACTGCCGTGTTTGGAGGTCAGTACGCCAATGGCGGTGAGCATCCTCTGTGCTTCGCGTAGGGAACTGCGCGAAACTGAGAACCGAGCGCATAGCTCTGCTTCGTTTGGAAGTTGATCGCCTGGCAGTACCTCGCCGGAAGCAATCATATGGCAGATTCCGAGTCGTGCTTGCTCCACCGCAGTCATAGCCTTGACCCCACTATTGTCTGATGAAAGTTTTAAAAGAGTGTCTTTATCTTACATTTGAAAGGTCTGCTAGGGTGCTATTGTCAGACAAGGAGGTGGAATGCGATGGTGCACTCGAAGCGCTCAGATTCTTTGGCTGGGGACGTTGCGTGGGCCTTAAGTTCAGAGATTCGCCAGCTTAACCACGGCTCGTTTGGTGGCGTACCAGAGTATGTTGCAAAGATCCAGAACAATCTTCGTTCGCAGATGCTGGCCGACCCCGTAACGTGGTTCGCCGGTCTCCCCAGTCGCGTGGCAAACGCGCGCGTGAAGATTTCCCGTATTTTAGGTGTAGATGAGGAAGACTTAGTCTTCGTTGCAAATGCGTCAGCAGGAGCTTCCGCAGTTTTCGACTCGTTTCTTGGAAAAGAACCAGTTAATGTCCTTGTGACTAATCATGGCTACGGTGCCGTGAGTATGGGGGCAAGACGGCTCGCAGAACTGACCGGCGGGTCATTTAATGTCGTTAGCATTCCTATTTCGTTCAAACAAGCAGAGATTCAAGAAAGTGTCCTGACAGCTTGCGATCAATATAGTCCAACCATCTTGGTTATTGATCAGATCACCTCTGCGACTGCGGAATATTTCCCCGCAGAGGAAATATGTGTAGAGGCACGAAAACGTGGCATTTTCACATTGGTAGATGGTGCCCATGCTCCCGGAATTCTAGCTAATCCAGTTTGCCGTGAGGCGGACTACTGGATAGGAAACTTCCACAAGTTTGCGTGCGCACCTCCAGGCTGTGCTGTTTTGGTTGCGCGAGCGGGTAAAGAACGCCTTTATCCCGTGATTGATTCGTGGGGCACAGATCTTTCTTTCCCGCAGCGCTTTGATCACACAGGAACAATGGACGTAACTTCGTGGTTAGTTGCTCCGATTGCTTGGGACTATATTTCGAGAGAAATCGGGTGGAGCGAGATTTATCGATATTCCAAGAACATAGCGGATTATGGCGAAAGTAGACTGCGCGAAGTTCTTGATCCTGAGGGTCGCTTTGAGGGAGTGGGAAGTCCGGTGTCGTGTATGAGGATTCTTCCGCTCCCGGAACCTTTAGGCAGAACGAGGATTGAGGCTGACTCTCTGAGGATTCCCTTCATTGAGAAGGTTCAAATTGCACTCTCGTTCACGAGTTTCGATGGCGTTGGTTATCTGAGATTTTCGACACATGCGTATACTTGTAAAGATGACTTTGACCATTTAGTCAGTGCAGGAATACCTGTGTTGCAGCAATGGGCACAAGCGGTTCATGACAATTAGTTACATTTCGAGTTCCAAAGGAGGAGCTATGGGTATGAAATTTGCCAGAATTGGCGCCACTGTTGCTTTAGGAAGCATGGTGCTTAGCGGGTGTGGAGGAGCAGGTGGTGATTCATCTGGCACCTCTGGAGCATCTGGAGATAGTGGAAACACAGTTAACCTCAAGATGGTCGAATCTTTAACGAATCCAGCGAGAACGGCCTTGATTAAGGAATTGCTTGCTGACTTCGAAAAAGAGAATCCAAATATCAAAGTCGAATTGATTTCTCCTCCGACCGAGCAAGCTGATCAGAAAATTCAACAAATGCTGCAGGCTGGTACTGGTGTCGACGTCCTTGAAGTTAGGGACTTGACCGTTGGCCCCTTCTCCAATAATGGTTGGCTGCTGGACATGGCTGACCATATTAAGCAGTGGGATGGATACGAGAAGTTAACTGAGCAGGCTAAGAAATTCACGATCGATTCAGAGGGCCACTCATATTTGGTGCCGTATGGGTTCTACGGTCTGAGCTTGTTCTATAGGACAGATCTTGTAGAAGAGGCGGGATTCGATGGGCCGCCAGAGACTTGGGAAGAGCTCGTCGAACAAGCTGAAGCTATCCAAGACCCAACGCAAAATAGGTACGGTTATGCTTTCCGCGGTGGGTCAAATTCAGCAGGTCAGCTCATGTCTATTTTGGAGGCTTACAACGCGGATCATCTCGACGTTGAAAATGCTTACAAGGTGGATTCTGGTAAGACGATCTTCTCTACGCCGGAGTCTCAGGAGGCACTTGATAAATACATAGAGCTGTTCCACAAAGGCTCTCCTGACTCCTCTGTCTCTTGGGGCTTTTCTGAAATGGTGCAGGGATTCACTAACGGTTCCACCGCTTTCTTGTTACAGGATCCAGAGGTAATTGCGACGGTTCGTGAATCATCATTAACTGAAGATCAATGGGCTGTAGCGCCGAATCCTGTGGGCCCGACCGGCAAGGCTGCTTGGCCTATGGCTACTGCCGGATGGGGTGTGACGTCCTTCTCAGAGCATAGTGAAGAGGCTATGAAGCTGGTGACCTGGCTTGCTGGCGAAGAGCCATCCGTGAAGTTTGCGCAGGAAAATTCGCTTGTCCCTATTCAGACCTCCGCAGCTGAGGATGAATTCTTTAAGACGGGACCATGGGCTGCTTATGTCGAGATGACGAGTGCACCTGAGAAATGGATTTCTGTGACAGAACCTCGCGGCTCATCGTGGTGGACTGAATGGATGCAGCGTTCTGAAGCGGATTTGCAACAGGTCCTCATCGGTGAGATGACCACCGCAGATCTTCTAAAAGGCTGGGATACCTATTGGAGCAGTAAGTGGGCAGGGTAAAGCCGATCCAACAGCGGCAAAAGCGACAGGCTGGCAGTGCGGGAAAGCGCATCAATTCGAACAAGCAACAAATCTCAACTCGCAAAGTTTGGACCATAGCTGCCTTTTTACTGCCAGCCTGCGCTTTCGTCGCGCTCTTCACCTACTATCCACTCCTTCGTGGCGGTCAGATGGCGTTCCATCAGTGGGAGCTGTGGGACTTGACGCAAACGCCGTTTGTGGGACTGGATAACTTTAGGGCTCTCGTTAAGAATCCGCTCTTCTCAAAGACCATGCTCAACTCGCTGGTTTGGGTTGTCGCGTCGCTAGTACCGCAACTCGTAATCGGTTTCTTAATTGCGTTAGGCTTGAAGGAAAAATTCAGATTTCGTGGGCTATATCAGGCCCTCATCTTCTACCCGTGGGCAGTATCCGGCTTCCTTATTGGAATTCTTTTCCGCTGGATGTTTAACTCCGAATTCGGTGTCATCAATGATCTCCTCACGAAGGCCCACATCATTGACTCACCTGTGCCGTGGCTAGCGAATCCTCGATATGCAATGATCGCGGTTATTATCGCGAATATTTGGTACGGCGTTACTTTTTTCGCAATAATGATTCTGGCAGCATTGCAATCTGTTCCTAACGAACTCCTAGAGGCTGCAGCTCTTGACGGCGCGGGGAAATGGCGATCGCTTTTTCAGGTGGTAATTCCCACTATTCGATCAACCCTGTTTCTCACGATCCTATTGCGAGTCATCTGGATATTTAACTTCCCGGACATCATCTACGCCATGACTGGAGGCGGCCCTGCGAATCAGACACACATAGCCACCACGTGGATGATTCAATTTACGCAGCAGGGCAGCTACGGAATGGCGTCTGCTCTAGGTTTCATTATCGTTGCGATACTGACCGTCTTCACGGGAATCTATCTCGCGTTGTTGGGAAGGGGGGAGAAGTAGTGCTGACTCGAGAAACTTTCGCAGGAAAGGCAGTTAAAATCGTTGGCTTGGCTTTATGGCTGATCATCTCGCTATTTCCTCTTTACTGGATTCTCCTGACCTCGCTTAAGCCCGCGTCTCAAATCGGCGAGTATCCGGTACGATACTGGCCTCGAGAATTCTCAGTTGAGAACTACCTCAACCTGTTTAAGAACGTGCAATTTGGTCAGTATATGCTGAACTCCTTAATTGTTGCTTCTATGGCTGCATCCGTGGCGACGATCATTGCGATGCTGAGCGGATACGTCTTGAGCAGGTTTGAGTTTTCAGGAAAAGGCGCAATCCTTCTTGTCTTCCTCGTGACGCAAATGATTCCTGCCTTCATAGCCCTCGGGCCTTTGTATCAAATGCTGTCTGGATGGGGCTTGGTCGATACAAGATTCGGTCTAGTTCTCGTCTATATTGCGATGACTATTCCTTTTTCGTCGGTAATGCTGCGTGGCTTTTTTGACAATATTCCAGATTCTTTGGAAGAAGCGGCAATGGTTGATGGATTGACCAGAGCCGGGGCTCTATGGCGGGTGATTGTTCCTGTTATGCTCCCAGGCATCATAGCGACTTTTATTTTCAACTTCGTAAATACCTGGAACGAGCTCTTCCTGTCAGTTACCCTCATCAATACGGATTCAAAACGCACCATTCCTACTGCATTGAATGGCTTCATCTCGAATGTCAGTATCGAATGGGGGCCGATGTCAGCAGCTGCTGTGTTAACAATTCTTCCGACCATGATCCTTTTCGCTTTCGCTAGCAAGTGGATCATCGCGGGACTGACCCAGGGAGCAACGAAGGGGTGACCTCGGAGGGCTAATGAAGAGAGGTATCCGCTTCCCAAAAATCATCTGATTTGGGATGATGGTGCCGGATCGGAATGAAGGAGGCATCAGGTGCACCACATGACTGCTCAAACCTTGTACCCCTCAGGGACGGAAGGACACCCGTCGAAAATCGCGGTGATCGGGGCTGGAGCGGTTGGCACCGCAGTCGCCTATGCGTGCGCCATGAGGGGCGACGCCCGCACCATCGTCCTCCAGGACATCAACAAGAAGAAGGTCGAGGCTGAAGCGCTCGATATCGCTCACGGCATCCAGTTCACCCCATGCGGTGCCGTTGAAGGATCCGACGATGTGGAAATCGTGCGAGGATCCGACCTGGTGATTGTCACCGCCGGCGCGAAGCAGAAACCGGGACAAACCCGCCTTGAGCTGGCCGGCTCCACCGTCAACCTCATGAAAACCATTGTGCCGAACCTGCAGAACGTCGCACCGCACGCCCGCTTCATGTTCATCACGAACCCCGTTGACATCGTGACCTATGCGGCGCTGAAAATCATGGGTGTTCCACGCAACCAGGTCTTCGGCTCGGGCACCGTGCTGGACACATCGCGCCTGCGCTACTTGGTTTCGCGCGAAACCGGAGTGGCCACACAGAACAT
Organism: Actinomyces sp. HMSC065F12; assembly: GCF_001814535.1. Taxonomy (NCBI): domain Bacteria; kingdom Bacillati; phylum Actinomycetota; class Actinomycetes; order Actinomycetales; family Actinomycetaceae; genus Actinomyces; species Actinomyces sp. HMSC065F12. The sequence continues at coordinate 85,978 of NZ_KV816967.1, read as the reverse complement.
CCACGCCTACGTGACAGGCGAACATGGTGATTCAGAGGTGGCACTGTGGTCATCCGCTGAAATTGGAAACGTGCCGATCCGGCACTGGGGGCCCACCCTGAGCGGCAGGCTCTTCGACAGTGATCTGCGCAAGGAAATTGCGGAAGAAGTCACTCAATCGGCCTACAAGATCATCGAAGGTAAAGGCGCCACGAATTACGCGATTGGCCTGTCGGCAGCTAACATTGCCCGCGCGGTGCTGCGAGACGAAAACCGAGTTCTGACGATCTCCTCGCTGCTTGAAGACTGGGAAGGCATCTCAGATGTCTGCATGGCTGCACCCACCATCGTTGGGCGAATGGGTGCAGGACGGGTGCTGAACCCGCCGCTGACGCTGGCTGAGCGCGACGGTCTGACCGAATCAGCCCGACGCTTGCGTGCTGTTGCGCAAGAGCTCGGGTTCTGACCTACAGGCAGCGGATCACGGTGACGACGAGGCCGAGGATCGTTGCCTCGTCACCAGGGATCGGACTGTAGGACTCGTTTTTCGGCAGCAGCCACACATGACCGTCGGCGTGAGACAGAATCTTGACAGTTGCTTCACCATCGATCATCGCGGCAACCGTCTGCCCGTCAACAGCGGTGGGCTGAGAGCGTACCACGACATAGTCACCATCAAGGATCCCCGCATCAATCATTGACTCGCCGTTGACACGCAGCATGAACACGTTGCCTTGCCCCGTCAGTGAGGTGGGAAGCTCGAACGTGTCCTCAACATGCTGTTCTGCCGTGATAGGCGCGCCGGCAGCGATCTGCCCGACGAGGGGGACAGGAACTGTGTCCTGGTCAGCATGGCTGACCGGGATCTCGATTTCATGGACAGTGGCAGGTGCCTGATCCTGAGCATCGTGGGGATCGCGGGAATCTCCAAGACCCTGCTCCGTGAGTTCAATGCACCGCGCCTGGCCAGGAAGACGACGGATAAAACCAGCCTCCTCCAGTGCGTCAATATGATGCTTCACTGTCGAGGGGGAGGCCAGCCCCACGTTCTGTGCAATCTCACGCACCGAGGGAGGGTAACCGCGTTCGCGGATACTCTCACGAATCGTGTCGAGAATCTCACGCCTGCGACGGCTTAACGTCGCCTCATCCGTCTTCTTCGCCATCGATCCTCCCGTTTATGCAGGTCAATCAGTATTTGGAACGCAAATGCACATGGTCGTTGTTTCACTGTGTTTACAGGGTACCGAAGACTTAGGCAAATGTGAAACATTTGTTCGAGCAAGTCTTGTTGCCCTCATGAAATGATGATATCGTACAAGTGTTCGACGAACATTTGTACGACGATTGAAAGTGAGGGATTCTCATGAGCGCTGCGATTCTTGGAGCAGCTCGAACCGAACACTCCACAACGCGTCATGCTGCGAATCTGCATGTGGTGGACACCGGCGAACTCGCGACAGTTCGTGACATCTCCACTGCACCGTCTCTTCAACGCAAGCGTGCTCGCCTGCTGGAAGAAGACCCCGCCATTCGTCGTCATCCTGTTTTCGCGCGACATCGCGAGGCAGCCACGCCGCGGCTCACTCTTCGCTCTGTGGTGTGCACACTGAGCACATTGGCTGCCGCCACGACACTGAGCGTGGGTGCCGGTCTGTATTTCCAGCCAGACGACTACTCGGGGCCGACCGTGGCGCATTCGGTGACGAATGGAGAGTCAGTGTGGAGCCTTGCTCAAGCCGTGGATACTTCCCGCCCGCTCGAGCAGGTTGTTGTCGACATTGAGCGCCTCAATGACATTGACGGTCCCCTTCAGGTGGGGCAGCGTCTGCAAATCCCAGCAGAGTAGGATTGCGAGCCTGTTGTCACTGTGTCTCGTGTTGCAAATGAGGTGTGAAAACTCGTAGCGTTGAGCTAACACTAGATGGAGGCTCGCGTGCACTGCCCCTTTTGCCATAATCCTGACTCACGTGTCGTAGACACCAGGATCGCTGATGACGGAGCGTCAATTCGACGCCGCCGCGAATGCACTGTGTGCAAGAAGCGCTTCACCACGATTGAAACCTCCTCATTCCAGGTCGTCAAAAACTCAGGAGCAGTTGAGCCTTTCTCCCGAAACAAGGTTATCGCCGGCGTGCGTAAAGCATGCCAGGGAAGGCCAGTTACAGATCACGACCTCGCATTGCTCGCTCAACAAGTAGAAGAGCATCTGCGATCCAGTGGCGTCTCGAACGTCTCGTCAGAAGAAGTGGGCAAAGCAATTCTGCCGTTCCTGTCTCAACTCGATGAGATCGCATTCCTGCGGTTCGCATCTGTCTACCGCTCGTATAACTCGCTCGAAGACTTCGAAGATGCGATTGCGCAACTGCGCCTGCAGCGCCAGGAAAATGACGATGCTGACAAGACGGCCGATGACAAGGAAGCAACGGTGTCTACCCTCGGCAACACCCGCGACAGTGCGGCTGGGGTACCGCAGCACACTGGAGTGCACAAGCAGCACGCCCGAAAGCCTCGCAAGAAGCAGATCAGAGAAGAAGAGCCCACACTGCTCGACTCCTAATCGCCAGCGTGGGCTCCTACAACCGACTCCTACAACCGAGCGGCCTACTTGTCGCTGCGGCTCGAATCCTGATCGCGGTGCGAATCTCCCTGCCGTTTATCACGCAGACGCTCCACTGCAGCAGACACGGCAGACTGAGCCTGGTCGACAACCTCCTGGGCCTGCTGCGCAAGGTCAGCGGCACGCGACTGCATCGACAAAATATCCTCACGCACCCTGCGGCGCATCACCTTGCCGATCTGAGAGCGCGGCAACTCATTGAGGACAACGAGCTGGCGTGGCAGCGCATAGTGCGACAGTGACTTTTCAGCCCAGGTGCGAATGTCATCCAACGTGACAGAGGCGCCCGCCTCCAGCACAATCGCTGCAGCAACCGACTCGCCTGACTTCTTGTCAGGCAATCCCACCACGGCAACATCGCGAACACCTGGCATTGAGCGCACCGCATCTTCAACCTGGCTCGGGAACACCTTGAAGCCCGACGAATTGATCATCTCCTTGCGGCGGTCGGCCATCGTGATGAAACCGTCATCAAGGACCACCAGATCGCCCGTGCGCAGCCACCCGTCAATCAGTGTCTGTTCGGTTTCATCCTCACGGTTCCAATACCCGGCAAACACCTGGGGACCTTTGACGATCAATTCACCGACCTGACCGTCGGGAACATCCTCGTCAATGTTGTCAGGATTGACAATTCGCACCTCGGTGGACGGGAAGGGCAGACCCAGCGTGCCGGGGCGGCGCGCGGGGGAAAGCGGCGAACCCAAGATAATCGGGCTTGCTTCCGTCATGCCGTAGCCCTCCACGATCAGGCCCCTGCTGGTTTCTTCCCAGCGGGCCGCAAGCTCACCATCCAGCGGCATCGCGCCCGAGATCGCAAATCGGACTGACGTGAGATCGGAATCAAGTTCTTCTGCCGCATCCAGGATGCGCTCATACATCGGCGGAACGCCGACGAAGAAGGTACACGGCAAACGCTTTTGTGCAGTCAGCAACATCGCGGTGTCGAACTTTGGGAAAAGCGCCAACGTTGCGCCCAGGCGGATACCTGCCATAAACGAAACACCGAAGCCAAAGGCGTGGAAGAGGGGGAGCACGCAGTACACAACCTCAGAGCCCTCGTGCAGATCTGGAACCCAGGCAATATCCTGCGCCACATTCGCCATGATGTTGCGGTGCGTAATCGTCGCAGCTTTCGGAGTGCCTGTCGTGCCGCCTGTATGCAGCAACAGCGCAGCATCGTCGGGGCGAGCAGGACTGTCACCGGACATCGGCTCGGCATGCTCAACCAACTTGTCCCACGAGGGTACATAGGCGGGAACTGGAGCGGAGATCTCCTGACGTTTTTCCCGCGCAGCCTTAACCGGCAAGCTCAGCAGGAAACGCGTCACCTTCGGCATGGCGTGCGTCAAATCCATTGCGAAAACCCTGCCGGTTCCGCGCAGAAAAGCCAGCTTGTCCACCACTTTTTCCCACGCGATAGCGACGCGCGCACCATGACGGTCAAAAGATTCGTGAATTTCGCGCTCAGGTGCCAGCGGATTGTGCTCCACCACAACAGCACCCACGTACAGCGCTGCGTACACCGCCACAATGTGCTGTGGGCAGTTCGGCATCAGAATTGCCACGCGATCGCCTGGCCGCACACCGGCTCTCTTCAGCACCGTCGCACCCTGCCGAGCCTGCTTCACCAACTCCTGATAAGTAGTCGGGCGTGAGAAGAAATCTAGCGCCACGCGGTTCGGATAACGCGAAGCGACATCCTCAAGAACGTCGGTTATGCGGTGGTCCTTGATGTCAACAGAGTAAGGAATGCCAGGGGCGTACCCAGCCTGAAGCTGGTGCATCAGTGTCATTGTTCCTCCTGGATCGTGCCACTAGAATTTACCTACCCTACGGTAGCGTAGGTTGGAAGGCCAGGAGAAACGCGTATCACACTACAAACTGGTCACGGTCAGACGAATCGTATCGTCCATCGACTCAATGGCATGAAGAGCCTCACGCGGCAATTCCGAAGAAATGTCGGTCAGGGCGTAGCCCACAAACCCCTGCGTCGACAGAATCTGGCCGTCAATGTTGGCCCCGGACTCAGCAAATGTCTGGTTGATCAAAGCCAAAACGCCGGGCGTATTGCGGTGAATGAGTGCAATCCGGTAACGCGACTGTGCCGAAGCCGCAAGCTGCAGATTCGGCAGATTCACACTCATATCCGTCGATCCTGTCGTCAGATAATCGCACAGCTTTGTTGACACAAAGTGTCCGATGTCCAGCTGAGCCTCTTCGGTGGAGCCACCCACGTGCGGCGTCAAAATCACGTTATCCATCCCCACCAGCGGCGAGGAGAACGGCTGGCCATTCTTCTTCGGCTCCTGCGGGAACACGTCGATAGCGGCGCCCGCCAGATGACGAGACAACAAGTGTGAGCGCAGCGCGTCAATATCCACCACGAACCCGCGCGACAGGTTGATGAAAACCGCCCCGCTCTTCATCATGTCGAATTCTTTTTCGCCAAACAGATTCCGGTTCTGCGGTGCGCCGTCAACATGGATCGACACAATATCCGCCTCACGCAACACCGATTCCATCGTCGGCATCTGCGTGGCGTTGCCCAGGGCGAGTCGCTCCGCAATGTCGTAAAAAATAACGTTCAGCCCCATCGCCTCGGCCAGCACTGACAACTGCGTGCCGATGTTGCCGTAGCCGATAATGCCGAGGGTGCGTCCGCGCACCTCGTGCGATCCGTCCGAACTCTTCTCCCACACGCCGCGGTGCAGACGCGAGTTCTTGACCGTGACACGACGCGTCAAGTCAATGATCAAACCGATCGCCAGTTCCACAACCGAACGGGTGTTGGAATACGGAGCGTTGAACACGGCGATACCGTGCTTGGTGGCCGTGGAAAGATCAATCTGGTTCGTCCCAATACAGAAAGCACCAATTGCTTGAAGCTGAGGGTTCGCTTCAATGGCACGCTGTGTGACACGGGTCTTGGACCGCACACCCACCATGTCAAAACCGTGAAGCGCCTCAATCAACTCATTTTCGTCCAGGGCACCGCTGACGCGTTCAACCTCGACATTGTGATCTGCGAAGATTTGATCAGCGTCAGCGTGAGGATTTTCAAGCAAGAGAACACGAGTCATAAGCTCATATTCTCACAAAGGTGACCTGAAAGTCAGTTCTGTTCAAGTCCGGACAGAACCTGTCCGCTGGAGACGATATGCAGACGCTGAGTGGATCGCGTCAGCGCCACAAAAAGATCACCCGGCCCGTCGCCCAGAATCTCAGAAGGCTCCACCACGATAACTGAGTCAAACTCCAGCCCCTTCGCAGCCGTCGCACTCAGCACTGCGACCCGCTCACTGAGAGTGGTGTGCCCATCTGTGTCAGCGTTCCACTGGTCGGCGCGCTCCGATCCCATGATGATGGCCAGGCGCCCTCGTCCAATCCCAACCGTGTGGTCAAGTACGGACAATTCTCGCCGAATCGCCTCACGCGTCGGCTCCCACATGTCGTCTGTTTCAGGTGACGAGGGTGGCTGGTGCTCCTGCGCGAGATGCGTGAGCTCATAGGCATCGGTCACATCACGCACAGCCTGAAGCTCACCGGACATGGGTTCGCCTACCGCCGCCATAACGCGCTGAGCACGGTCAATGAGCTGGCGAGGCGTGCGATACGAGATCGTCAGCACATACTCCTCGCTCAAGGCGCGCGCAGCTGGCCCAAGAGCCTCGTGCCACGTGGACGGGCGATCATGTCCGCGACGCTGATCCAGATCACCGACGACAGTAAACGAGCGGGACGGGCAGCGGCGCAACAGAGCGCGCCACGCCATAGGGGAGAGCTCCTGAGCCTCATCCACGACGATATGCCCATATGTCCACGACCGGTCGCGTCGCGCACGCTCAGCCAGTGACGAATGAGATTCCCCTTCACGTGTCGCATCAGCCAGCATCTGAGCCGTAACGATACCGTCGCCCAGGTTTTGGCGCTCAATGGCTTCGCGCGCATATGCCAGACGCTCGGCGCGCTCATTATTCTCACGTTCACGCAGGGCCGAGGATGTCCCCAGCAGCTCCGCACACTCATCAAGCAGAGGAATATCACTGACTGTCAGCGGGGAACCTTTCGGGCGCCGAAGCCCAGCAATCTCATCGAAAGTGAGGCGATTGGGAACCGAAGCGTTGAGCTGTTCCAGATAGCCCGGGCGAGCAAAAATCCTCTCCAGCAACGTGAGTGGAGAAGTCGGCATCCACGCCAGGTTGATGGCGCGACGAGCATCCACCGAATCACGGATCTCCTGACGCCACATCTCCACGTCGTTGCCGTCCACGTCATGCACCCCTTCGCGCGAACGGCGATCACGTTCATCGGCAGCCAGTCGGCGCGCCAGAACATCCATGAGCTCCAGCGCAAAACCGTCACGCGCCTCATTATGGGGCTTGCCCGTGCGGCGGGCGTGAGCATGTGCAGCGCGGATATCCTCTACGGTCAGCGTGACGGTGCGTGACCACACGCGCAGCTCCTGATCAGCGTCAGGTACGCGCTGCAGCCCCTTGACTGCGCGGCGAATAATCGACTGCCACACCGCCTTGCCTTTGATGCGTGCCACGCGCTCGCTGTCGTGGGCCTGTGCATGGAATCCGGGCAGCAGGTCACCCATCGTCACGGACACGACGCCTGTTTCACCTAGAGACGGCAATACCTGCTCGATGTAGCGCAGGAAAACGTGGGAGGGGCCGATCAGGAGGACACCGGAATGCTGGAGCCTGTCACGCTGTGTGTACAGCAGGTAGGCGGCGCGATGCAGCGCAACAGCGGTCTTCCCGGTTCCCGGACCACCCTGAACGATGACCAGGCCGGAATCTTCTGAGCGGATCACGCTGTCCTGCTCGGCCTGAATGGTCGACACAATGTCGGTCATGTGGCCCTGACGGGCTTCGCTCAGTGCGGACATGAGTGCGCCTTCGCCCTGGAGCGTCATATTCCGTTTGTTTGCGGCCTCCTGATCCAGTGCTTCATCTTCGATTGCGGTGACGCGGCGGGCTCGGGTGGTCAGGTGGCGCCGCCGGATTACACCTTGTGGATCAATGGCCGTCGCCTGGTAAAAGGGTCGCGAAGCGGGGGCGCGCCAGTCAATCAGCATGGGTTCGCCCTCGGCAGTTGAGATGCCGATGCGACCCACATAGTGAGTGAGGTCATCTTCCATGTCGATCCGGCCGAACACCAGGCGGTCCTCCACCTGATCGAGGCGCTCACGCAGGTCAGAAAAGTGTGCTGAGAGCACGTCACGTTCTGTGAATCCCTGAGCGTTGCCGACACCATGCTGGCGGTGGGCGCGTTCCTGCGCCAGACGGTACTCATCCTTCAACTGGTCAAGTCGGTGGTACGTCGCATCAACGACAGCCTGCTCATGAGCAATCTCGGGGTCCTGTGAGCCTGCGTCGACGGGTTCGAACATGCATCCTCCTGGCTAACTGACGGCATACTATTGTGCCCTATCTGGAGGACTTCGGCATATACAGCGAGATAGAAATTTCACCTTGTAGCTCAAAGCTCGCCTGAGGGCACGGATTTGGGTACCGTGGTAGTAGCGACACAGCTGAAAGGAGGCAGCGATGGCTGACAATACGCTTGATCAGTTCCTGGACGACCAGGAAGCGTACGACGACGGCCCCGCCAAAGGCGCGCGTGCCCCCATTTTGCTGACACACTTTGACGGTGCGATGGATGCGGGAACCGCCGGCCACCTCGCAATCGAGCAACTGTTGCACACGCTGGACACCCAACGCGTGGCCACGTTTGAGTCGGACATGTTCATCGACTACCGCTCACACCGCCCTGTGATGAATATTGACGACTGGGTGACAACCTCTCTTGAAGTGCCTGAAATTGCACTTGACCTGGTCTACGACGATGCGGGAGTGCCGCTGCTGGTTCTCCACGGGCCTGAACCCGACGCGAAGTGGGAAACGTTCGTCCGAGCCGTGTCCCACCTTGCCGAGCAGGCAGGCGTGGAGATCTCGTTCTCGCTGCACGGCATCCCTTCCGGTGTGCCGCATACCCGGCCCACACCTGTTCATATGCACGCCACAGACGGCTCCTTGTTGCCTGAGCAGCCACAGATGTCGGGAACGATGCGCTTTCCGGCACCCATGACGTCATTCCTGCAGTCCCACCTGGCCAGTCAGGGCATTGACGGTGTCACCATGCTGGCGGCAGTGCCGTATTACATGTCTGACACGCAGTACCCGCGTGCCGCTTCAGCGCTGTTGACCTCGCTGTCGGACTACGCTGACCTGTCTCTTCCGGTTGGCGACCTGGAGCGCGGTGCCAGCGAGGAGATTGACCAGGTAACTCAGCTCATTGAGGCCAACGAGGAAGTCTCGCGTACCATCGCCGCCCTCGAAAAGCACTATGACGCGCTGGCGACCGCGTCGAACAGCACGGAAACCTTCCGGCTGCCTGACTCGGAAAGCTCCGCAATGTCGGCGGAGGACATTACCGAGACCATCGAGGAGTTCCTGCGTACCCGCTCACAGCGTTCAGCCGAGGCTGACGCGACCAGCGCGAACACCGACGAGGCAACGCAGGGTGACGAGGAGGATCAGGTCACCATTGATGATGTCCTCGACCGCCTCGAAGAAGGTTCCTTCCACGCGCGTCCTGCTCGTGGCGCCGAAAGCGAATCATCGGCGCGCCCATCACAGGGCCAGCGCGAAACTGTCGAGGATGTTCTGCGACGCCTGCGTGACCGCGGCAATGACAGTGAGGCAACCGAACGTAACCAGACCCTGCGCCACCGTGCCGATCCGACATGGGGACCCCCTCAGCAGCCATCCGATGACTAGGCGGGCACTTCTCGTCTGGACGAGCGCCATGTTCGCCTACGTGCTGGCCGTTGCTGCACGTACATCCCTGGGCGTTGCCGGTATTGAAGCGATGGATCGTTTCGCCATGCCCGCATCCGTGTTGGCTGCGTTCTCCTCCGTGCAGCTGTTCGTCTACGCTGCGATGCAGATCCCATCGGGACTTGCGCTGGATCGGTGGGGGCCGCGACGCGTTCTCATGGTCGGCGCAGCCCTCGTGTCCATCGCCCACATTGCCATGGCGTGCGCGACGAACCTGCCGCTGGCATTTGCTGCCCGCATTCTGCTGGGAGTGGGTGACGCGACGGCCTTTATTTCTGTGCTGCGCCTGGTACCGAGCTGGTTCACCCCATTTCGCGTACCGCTGATGACTCAGCTCACCGCAATTGTCGGACTGCTCGGCCAGGTGGTGTCAGCCGTTCCCTTCCTGTGGGCGCTGCGCGCCTTCGGCTGGACTCCAGCCTTTTGCATCCTGGCGGGTCTTGGATTTTCGGCAACCCTCCTCATCGGATTGGCTGTTGCGGACAAACCCGGAGCGAAACGTGAGCGTTCAGATCAGCAGGGGGAGCACGCACTGACTACCATTAAGTTCGTCATGCGTGACCCGTCGACATGGCTCGGGTTCTTTGCCCACTGGACAGGCGGAATGCCCGGCATGACGTTCACACTCTTGTGGGGCGTTCCGTTCATGACTCTCGGCATGGGACTGAGCCCCGCTGTCGCCTCAGCGGTGCTCGTAGCATTCACCTGCGTCAATATTGCGATCGGTCCAGTTGTCGGTCAGCTGACCGCGTTACGACCCGGTGGCAGAGTTCTGGGCGTGTTGGCCGCGGCCGCTGCCTCCACCTTCGCATGGGTCATCGTGCTGGCTCGCGTGCAGCCTGTCGGTGCCTGGGCAGCATTCTTGCTGGGAATCGTGCTTCCCGTCAGCGGCGTCGCTTCAACAATTGCATTCGACTTTGTGCGCCGCTCTTCACCCGAACACCGCCTGGGTACGGCAACCGGAACGGTCAATATGGGCGGCTTCGTTGCCACGATCGTGACAGTGCAGGTCATCGGCGTCGTCCTTGACCTGTTGAACCCGACACGCGAATACGGGTGGAGCGAGTTCCGCGTGGCGATGTCCATCCAGGCCATCACACTGCTCATCGGGGTGATCGGTGTGATCGTGAATGCGCGGCGTGCTCACGTACGCATCATTCGCCCTGTGGATCTTCCATAGGCCGAGCCCCCGCAATCCACTGGTTTAACGACTTACCTGCCATGATGCGCGCTGGAAGTGCGAGCTTGCGCAGCAGCCGGTCCAACTGGGCAACATCCAGCGGCGCAAAGTGAGGCGACTGGTCGCGGACCGTCTTCCGTCCGGCCACCATGACATTGCCCCACCTGCCTGAACGCGCCACCTTCGGGTCCGCAACGGCGACAACTTCGCCGAACGCCTCGCTGATTGCAGCAACGTCAGGGCGCCCGTTTGCCTTCCCACCGTGCGGCACGTTGGCCACGTACAGTCCACCCGGTACGAGGGCATCCCATGCTGATCGAGCCGCCTGAAGCGTCATCAACTGGCGGGGCACGCTCTGATCGGAAAAAGCGTCACGTACGATGACGTCCCACCGCTCAGGGCGTGTCGAATCGAGGACCTGGCGCCCTTCGCCCACACGTATCTTGAGTTGAGGCGAGCGCGGCAGATCAAACAGGTCACGCACGGTGTGCGCCAGATCTTCATCGATTTCAACGACGCAATGGCGCGACTGTGGACGCTTGATGCTCCATGCCCATGCCAGAGCGCAGCCGGCTCCGCCGATATGGAGGACACGCACCGGCTCAGGTGATGGTGCAAGCGCTTCGAGGGCGGCATCCATATGCTGCATGTATTCAAATTCGAGCACCTCAGGATGGTCGACATCGACACTGGAGGACTCCGCACCGTTGACGAACACTGTCGCATGGGAACCATCCCACGTCACCCGTGCCGAGCCAGTGGAGATCGCAAATTCGTGAGCGTCGCGTGAAGACATACCCGTTACTGTAACGCCCCTAAGATAGTGATGAGGGGAGGAGCCATGTCGAACGCGCCGCGCGACAAGCGCGCCAAACGCAACTGGGGCGATGACGATTCAGCCACCCCGATCATCCACGTGGATATGGACTCCTTCTTTGCTTCGGTTGAACTGCTGGAAAATCCGCAGCTGCGTGGCAGACCGCTGATCGTCGGCGGATCAGGAATGCGGGGCGTGGTCACATCCGCAACCTACGAAGCACGTGAATTCGGAGTGCGTGCCGGTATGCCGATGGCGCGGGCGCGCGCACTGTGCCCCAGTGCGCAGGTGGTCTCCGGACGCCGGGAAATATACAGCGCATACTCGACGCGCGTGATGGCGATCCTCGCTCAGATCACGCCACTGGTTGAGCAGGTCAGTATTGACGAGGCCTTCCTGGACGTCGCCGGCGCCAGGCGCCGGCTCGGGTCACCCACCACGATCGGACATCTCATCCGCAGGCGAATCCGGGAGGAGGTCGGCCTGCCGGCCTCAGTCGGGATCGCCTCCACGAAATCCGTTGCAAAGATCGCGTCATCACACGCCAAGCCGGACGGACTGCTGCTGATACCTGAGGATCAGACGGTGGCATTTCTGCACAGTTTGCCAGTGGGCGTGTTGTGGGGCGTGGGAGGTCGAACGCTGGATGTGCTGCAGCAGGAAGGCGTTGAACGTGTCGCCCAGTTGGCGCAGATGCCGATGACACGGTTGACGAAGCTGTTGGGAGTGGCCAGTGCGCACCACTTGCACGACCTGGCGTGGGGCATCGACCGCAGGCGCGTGCATGTGGAACGCGAAGAAAAATCGGTCGGAACCGAAACAACCTTTGAGACGAACGTGACCAGTCGGCGTGACCTTGAGCAGTTCATCGTGCGAGCCGCCCACAAGTGCGCTCGTCGACTGCGAGCAGGCGGACAGGTGGCGTGGACGGTTACGATGAAGATGCGCGATGCCTCATTCCGCACGATCACACGATCCGCCACACTGGTGGCGCCTACCGATGAAGGCCGCGTCATTGCCCGCGCTGCCCACGACCTGTTTGCAGCCGAAGTGATGCCGAGCGGGGGAGTCAGACTCATGGGCGTGCGAGCCGAAAATCTGCAGCTGCGCCGGGACGGCGTGGCGATCCTGATGGACAATGACGGGCGCTCGCGGGCTGTGGAGGAAGCGATGGATCACGCCAGTGAGCGTTTCGGTGACGGAGCATTGCGACCAGCTTCTTTGCTGGGCACTAGCGTCAAAAAAGACGATGTGTCGCCTGCAGATCGTGGCCCGAATGGTCTTAGGGAACCTTAGACCGTTACACTGGATCCGTAACGTCCACAGCCGAAGGAGGTGCGCGATGGCCCTGTCCGACTATGAAAAAGAAATACTCGAACAAATGGAGAGCCAGCTGCGTGAGGACGATCCGGAACTCGCCTCGACCATGTCGGCTCGCACCTCGCGATCCTCACGTGCACGTTCCTCGTACGACACTTCCGCTGATTCCCCTCGGCGCTCCAAACTCTCCCCGCGCAACATGATCCTCGGCGCTTTCTTCGCTGTCATCGGCATGTGTGTGGTGCTCGGTGGTGTGACGCTCGGTTACGGCATATGGTCGATCCTTCTGGGAGTGCTCGGATTCTGCATCATGGTCGCCGGTATTCTCTTCGCGTTGCATACGCGCCCGGTGGATCCCGCCTCGTCGAAGAAGTCTGGCACGAAGCCGTCCAGTGGACGTTGGACGGATTTCGTTGCGAATCAAAATCGCCGCTGGGACGAACGCGGCCGCGACTAGTCACTGCACACTCGCCGTTCCTTCGTTCTCCATTCTTGCCGCCGCTCATTCTTTTGTGCCCTCATCGACGAGGGTGACTGACGTGAGTTGGCGCTGGCTGCCCACTGATATCACCGCGCCGCGAATGTCGTGGACGTCCACCACTGTGCACCACTGCGTGTGCTGACCCCTCATCGATGAGGGAATACCCCTGCGAAATCTGCAGCCTCGACCCTGATATGCCTCGATGTGGCACATATTCATGCCCGTCACCACCCGGCGTTGAGAATTTTCCCTCCACCTTCCTCCACCCTGATTTTTACGCGATTTTCCAACGTTTATTTTCAAAATAAACCGAAACATGGGCGCAAAATGTTCCCATAGTGGTTGAAAGTGGGTTAAAGTGGAGCTGCGTGTCACGGAGGGGAAGGGAGGTGTGGCATGTTCCTGGGAACGTACGAGCCGAAGCTCGACGACAAAGGGCGTGTCATTCTGCCTGCTCGTTTCCGTGACGACATGGAAGGTGGAATCGTCCTCACCCGTGGTCAGGAACACTGCATCTACGCATTCCCTGCCCATGAGTTTGAGTCCATGGCACAAGAACTGATGCGCGCGCCCTTGTCATCGAAACAGGCGCGCGACTGGGTTCGCGTCATGCTCTCAGGTGCCTACAAGGAAATTCCAGACAAACAAGGACGCGTTGTCGTTCCAGCTGACCTGCGAGCATACGCCGGACTTGACCGGGAACTCACAGTCATCGGAGCTGGCGCACGTGCTGAAATCTGGGACACCACAGCGTGGCGCGAGTACCTCACCGTCCAAGAAGATGTTTTCGCCAATACAGCGGACGAAATCATCCCCGGAATGTTCTGACCCCACCGTGCCCTCCGCCCGACGCTCTGACATCACTTCCCCGATGGCAGATCGGCGGGGGAGAAGCAGGTGGGAAGAACGCACACAGGCAGATCACGGACAAGGAGGCAACGTGAGCGCAGAAACTACACGCGATGCAGCTCAGCTGCACACACCCGTCCTTGTCGACCAGTGCATGGATCTGCTCGCCCCTGCCCTCACTCGGCCCGACTCTCTTCTGATCGACGCCACCTTGGGAATGGGCGGTCACACGCACGCAGCCTTGACACGCTTTCCCCATATCCGTGTGGTCGGAATTGACCGCGACCCGCAGGCCATTGCGCTGGCAAGCGAACGTCTGCGCGAATTTGGACAGCGCTTCGAAGCCGTGAAAACAACATACGATCAAATCGGCCAGGTCATTGACGACCACTCGGCAGACGGACTGGCGGATGCCGTCCTGATGGATCTGGGCGTCTCCTCACTGCAGCTCGATGAGACAGAGCGAGGCTTTTCCTACGCGCATGACGCACCCCTCGACATGCGCATGGACCCGACCCGTGGACGCAGCGCAGCCGAACTCATTGCAGATGCGAGCGTGCAGGAACTGACGGACATCCTGCGCACCTTCGGGCAGGAACGCTTTGCGCACCGCATCGCCACGTTGATTGTCAACGAGCGCGCCGAGCAGCCCATCACGAGAACCGGACAGCTGGCGGATCTGGTCAAACGCGCCATCCCTGCGCCGGCACGCCGCACGGGCGGAAACCCCTCCAAACGCACGTTCCAGGCGCTGCGAATTGCCGTCAACAACGAGCTGGACATTTTGCGGGCCGCCATTCCGCAGGCACTGAGCCATCTGCGCGTGGGCGGACGAATGGTTGTCGAAGCCTACCAGTCCCTCGAAGACCGCATCGTCAAAGAGATCTTCGCTCAGGGCGCCCGTGACAATGCGCCGCCCGGACTGCCGGTGGTGCCTGAGTCCATGAAGGCGACACTGACACTGGTCACACGTGGCGCTCTTCAAGCTGACAGCGCTGAACAGGAATCCAACCCTCGATCACGATCCGTGCGCGTGCGCGCCGTCGAAATCCGTTCCCCATGGAGGCCACAATGACAAACGAAGCAGTGGTGCGTACACGTCCAGCATCCCGTACCCGCGAGACGCTGCGGCCCACCCTGCACCTGATCGAGGGAAAGATTCCGCAGCGCTCAGTCATCCCGCTCGCACTCCTGGCGATCGCGATTCTGCTGGCGGCAATTGTCGTGCCGCTGGTCGTCAACACGCAGATGGCTGAAACTGCGTTTGAGATCAGGGAGATGCAGCTGGAGGTCAACGCGCTAGATGCTGAAGCGTGGACCCTGCAGACGCAACTGCACAACGCATCATCACCTCAGGCCCTCGAAAAGTCTGCACGCGATCTTGGTATGGTTCCGGCAGGACCCACCGGGTTCGTCACGTTGTCGAACGGCACCGTCGAGGGCGGCCAGGCCGCTTTTCGTAGTGAATAACGCGCAGCTAGAAAGGCTCACTAGATGAACACTCGTGCGGGGCGGCAGGAGTCGGCTCGGCGCGCCCACTGGATCTTGTTCATCACCCTTTTCGCACTGTGCGCATGTGTGCTGCGCCTCTTCCTGCTGCAAATCGTCCAGGGGCCAGCTCTGGCTGCCGAAGGCCTCGAAGTGCGAACATCGGCCTCTGATATCACCGCTCAACGTGGCTCCATTACTGATGACACCGGAATCGTTCTAGCTGAATCCGTGCAGACTTACCACATTGCCGTCAACCAGATCAATATCCGCACCTACGAACATGACGGTCAGATCGGGCCGGCAGCAGCAGCCTCGCAGCTTGCTCCACTGCTCAAGATGGACCCGGTCGAACTGGGCGGACTGATGGTCGGTGATTCGACGTATGCCTACGTCAAGAAGAACGTGGATGCGGTGACCTATCGCAAGATTCGTGCCATGGACATCTACGGCATTGAGTGGGAATCAGCTTTTGAGCGCACCTACCCCAATGGCTCGACCGCAGGCCCCGTCATTGGCACCATCAATGCCGAGGGGGTCGGCGCCTCCGGTCTTGAAGCCACGATGGATCAGATTCTGCAGGGCAGCGCCGGACGTGAAGCCTTCGAAATTGCTCCGAACGGCGCCATTATGCCGGGCGGAAAGCACACAGTGGTTGAACCGGTCTCAGGCGGATCGGTGCGCACAACACTTCGCGCCGACCTTCAGCATGGTGTCCAGGAAGCCCTCGATGCGCGCGTGAAAGCACACAGCGCCGACTGGGGTGCCGTCGTCATCACCGACGTGAAGACCGGACGAATCCTCGCCCTGGCTGATTCCAATTCCACCGCGCCCAACAGTGCCACACTTCAGCCGGTTTCCGCCGTCCAATATGCATTTGAACCCGGATCGGTCGGCAAGGTCGTCACCGTGGCCACAGCCCTGAATAAGGGCACAATCACCCCGACCAGTGAATTTACCGTGCCCTACTCTCTGGACGACCTGCCGGGAGCTGACGGCCCGATTAGTGACTTGCACGAGCATCCCACAGAACGAATGACGGCAACAGGAATCCTGGCAGAATCATCCAACACAGGCACGATCCTGATTGGCCAGACCGTTGACGATGCCGACCGGTATGACATGATGCTGAAACTGGGTCTCGGTGCCCCTAGCGGCATTGAACTGGCCGGCGAATCATCCGGCGTGGTTCGCACACCCGACCAGTGGATCGGACGAGACAAATGGGTGTCCATGTTCGGACAGTCCTACTCCATGACAGCCGTCCAGGAAGCCACGATGATGGCCACAATCGGCAACGGCGGCGTGCGCATGCCGCCACGCATCATCGACTCGTGGCAATTGGCCGACGGTACTGTCCATACCCCCGACCCAGTCCAACCAGTCCAGGCGATGAGCGCACAGAGTGCATCCGACCTGCTGAAGATGATGGAATCGACCGTGGCGACGGACGTCGGCACGGGACAGACAGCCAAGATCGATGGATACCGGCTGGCCCTCAAAACGGGTACTGCTGACATCTTCGTGGACGGCGTGCCCGCAACCGTATCCACTGTGGCAGGTGTCCTCCCCGCCGAAGCGCCTCAGATCGCAGTGTCAGTTGTGCTCTACAATCCGAAAGTCGGAGTGATCTCATCCGATTCGGCGGCGCCCCTCTTCGCGGAGGTCGCCTCACAGGCGGTGCGAAATCTCGCAATTGCCGCATCACAGGAACAGGCAGAGCTATTCCCGCTCAGACCGGGCTCATGATAGAGGACAGGGACAACCTGCTGAAAGAAGGACGATGAACAGGCAAGCAGAATGGGTAGCCCGAGCAGTGGGCGGGCAGATGATCGGCCCTGACGTGACGATCACGGGATCAGTGGTCACCGATTCGCGTGAAGCAACCGCAGGATCGCTCTACGTCGCCCGTCGCGGCGAGAACGCCGACGGGCACGACTTCATCGCCAGTGCACGAGACAACGGAGCGGTGGCCGCCCTGGTCGAACGTGAAATACCACAGGCCGGACTGACCCAGATCGTCACCCCCGAATCGACCGAGGCGCTCGGCGTCCTCGCCCATGCACATCTGGAGGACCTGCGACAGGCAGGCCCCCTCGATGTCATTGCTGTGACAGGGTCCGCCGGAAAAACCACCACCAAGGATCTGCTTGCTGCGCTCATGGCGACCGACGGGCCGACCGTTGCGCCCAAACTGTCCTTCAATAACGAGGTTGGCCTGCCACTGACCGTCCTCAAGGCCGACGAACACACACGTCACCTGGTGCTGGAAATGGGTGCATCGGGGCCCGGACATCTGCGCATGCTCACCGGCATTGCCGCTCCGGATGTGGCGATTGAACTGATGGTGGGCACAGCGCATCTGGGAGGCTTTGGATCGCGCGAAGCCACCGCCTCCGCAAAAGCCGAACTGATTAAGGGCATGAAACCTGACGGGACAGCTGTACTGAACGCTGATGATGACTACGTGGCGGCGATGGCTCAGCGTGCGCCAGGACGCATCATCGGATTCACCACGCGCACTCAGTACCCGCAGTTCACCGACACGTGGATCCGCGCGGAAAACATTACGATCGACGCTGACGAACGCGCCGCATTCGACCTAATCACACCCGAAGGACGTGCTCACGTGCACCTGACATTGGTGGGTGCGCATCATGTGCACAACGCGCTGGCAGCCGCAGCCGGAGCATACGCGTGCGGCGTCGACACGCAGACCATTGCGCAAGTCCTGACCGCTTCGGGGCCATCATCACCACATAGGATGGACATCGAGACAGTCACGCTGGACGAGGGACGCACCATCATCCTGATCGATGACGCCTACAACGCCAACCCGGATTCCATGCGCGCAGCACTGACCGCTCTGAAGCATCTGGGTGCTCAACGCAATGCGCGAACCGTGGCAGTGCTGGGCGCCATGCTGGAGCTGGGGGAGCAGTCCGAGGCCCTGCACCGAGACGTTGCCCAAATGGCACTTGATGCAGGCGTGTCCCATATCTTCACATGGTCAGCTGATGCGCAGCCACTTGCCTCCCACGCGCAGGCGAAAACAGATTCAGGCACCGAAGTGACATACAGTGAAGACTGGAATGAGACACTGGGCGAACTCACCAGCGCCGTTCGTGACGGCGACATTGTGTTAGTCAAAGGCTCATACGGATCTCATGCGTGGCAGATTGCCGCAACACTGATGGAAAGCGGGTGCAGTCGATGATCGGGGTTATTGCGTCATTCGCGGTCGGCCTGGTGCTCTCACTGGGCCTGACACCCCTGTTTATCCGATTCCTTGTCCGTCACCAATACGGACAGTTTATCCGCCAGGACGGCCCCACCCAACACCTGACCAAACGTGGCACACCGACAATGGGTGGCGTTGTCTTCATCGGCGCCACCATCATCGCGTGGCTTGCCGGCAACGCCGTAAACCGCACGCTGCCCGCCTATTCATCACTCCTGCTCGCATTCCTCTTTGTCGGCTTGGGAATCGTCGGCCTGCTCGACGACGGCATCAAAATACGCAAACAACGATCCCTTGGCCTGCACGCAGGTGCGAAGATCATCATGCAGGTGGCGATCGGCTCCATCTTCGCCATTTTGGCACTGATGCGACCCAACGAACACGGCATCACACCTGGATCGACGGCGATATCCGTGGCACGTCCCACCGGTATCGATCTGGCGTTCGTGGGCATCATCGTGGGCGGCATCTTGTTCGTCCTGTGGGTCAACTTTCTGGTTGCCGCATGGTCCAACGCCGTGAACCTGACAGACGGCCTGGATGGTCTGGCGACCGGCGCATCAATCTTCGTCTTCGGTGCGTACGCGCTGATCTCAGTTTTTCAGGTGACACAGTCGTGCTGGGGAACGACGATCAACACGGCAGCCTGCTACACGACCCGTGACCCCTTGTCACTGGCAATTTTCTGCGCCGGCCTGGTGGGAGCACTGGCCGGCTTCCTCTGGTTCAACGCCTCACCCGCACAGATCTTCATGGGGGACACCGGATCTCTCGCCCTGGGCGGCGCAGTCGCCGGCATGTCGATTTTCACGAACACGGAGTTCCTGGCCGTTATCATCGGCGGGCTCTTCGTCATCATCACGATGTCTGACGTCATCCAGATCAGTGTGTTCAAAATGACGCGCAAACGTGTCTTCCGCATGGCGCCGCTTCACCATCACTTCGAACTCAAGGGCTGGAAAGAAATCACCATCGTGATCCGTTTCTGGCTGATCGCCGCACTCCTGGCAGTGATCGGCGTCGGCCTGTTCTACGCGGAGTGGGTGTCATGGCTGTAATGGAACAACTGCCCCAACCCGGTCGTGCAGCAATCATCGGATGGGGAATGTCCGGTCGGGCCGCGGGCCGCGCCCTGAGTTCACGAGGCTGGGACGTCACGGGCTTCGACCAGCACGACGTTGCCGAAAACAACGACCGTGTCGAGGTTATCGCTGACGCCGATGAACTGGCCACACGCGTCGTGCAGACCGCGCCCGACCTGATCGTCATGTCTCCGGGAATCGCACCCCACGAGCCAGTATGGCAATCGGCATTGTCCGCGGATATCCCAATCGTCGGCGAGATGGAACTGGCGTGGCTCCTGCAGGAATCCGGCCTGCATGCAGGCCGCCCCTGGCTGATGGTCACCGGTACGAACGGCAAGACCACAACGGTGTCGATGCTGGCGGCCATGCTGCGCGCAGGCGGAGAGAATGCCCTCGAAGTAGGCAATATCGGCGTCCCCATCACGCAGCTCATTGACGATGATGCTGACGTGTTTGCAGTGGAGGCATCCTCATTCCAACTGTATTCGACCCGCACCGTATCGCCGGAAGCGTCCGTTGTCCTCAACGTCGATGCCGACCATCTGAACTGGCACGGCAGTGTCGAGGCCTACGCGCAGGCAAAGGCACGCATCTACGAAAACACACGCATCGCATGCATTTATCCGTCAGCTGACCGTCGCATCGAAAAAATGGTGGAGAACGCGGACGTCATTGAAGGGGCGCGCGCCATCGGATTTACACTGGGCACCCCTGCTGTCTCACAGGTCGGCATTGTCGAGGACACCCTCGTCGATCGGGCCTTTCTGGATGAACGACGCACGCACGCATTGCATCTGGCTGAATTCGATGACCTCGTTCATGTCTCCGGTGCACAGCCCTCGCCCGCACTCCTGATGGATGCGCTGGCGGCCGCCGCTCTTGCACGCGCACACGGAGTGACGCCCGAAGCTGTTGCAGAGGGTCTGCGCACTTTCACGCAACCCGCCCACCGGCGAGCCATTATCTCGCACGCAGCGGACATGACGTGGATTGATGATTCAAAAGCCACCAATGCGCATGCCGCCGCTGCTTCCCTGGCTGGTGTCACGCCGGGAACTGCCATCTGGATTGCTGGGGGAGACGCAAAGGGGCAGAACTTCGACGACCTTGTCACCCGCGTCGCCCCGTTGTTGCGCGGCGTGGTGCTCATTGGCGTCGACCGGGCGCCTTTGAGGAACTCACTGGCGGCGCACGCTCCGTCGGTGCCTGTCGTGGAAGTCGATGGTCATGATGACTGGATGTTCTCGGTGGTGAACGAGGCGGTTGGCCTGTCGCGACCGGGCGACACCGTGTTGCTGGCTCCGGCAACCGCATCGTGGGATCAGTTCGACAACTACGGCCAGCGAGGCGATGTTTTTGCCCAGGCGGTGCAGCGCCTGGAAGACATGTGGAACACCAACAAGTAGGGGAGGCAGATTGTGGCGGACCAGGTGACCCGCAGTCCGCGCGAACGGCTGGCGCGCCTGTGGCATCGCATACCGGCGATCCGCTTCGGGCGGGAAGGCCAGTCATCTGCCGCGCGTGAATCCTCGCCTGTCACGTCCTACTACCTCGTCATCATCCCCGCAGTGCTGCTGGCACTGATCGGACTGCTCATGGGGTTTTCTGCCTCCGCCGTCACCAACATTGCCCAGGGTGAAAACCCCTATATCGCTTTCCTGAAGCCGCTGGCGCTGACGACAATCGGGCTCATCATGATGTTCGTGGCACAGATGGTGCCCGAGAAGGTCTACTACGCCGGAGCCCTTGTGCTGTTCGCACTCGCCTGCCTCCTCCAGGCCCTGGTCATGGTGCCGCTGTTTGGCCGTGCCGAGGGCGGCAACACGAACTGGATCCATATTCCCGGTCTGCCGTTCCTGATCCAGCCATCCGAACTGCTTAAACTGGCGCTCATCATCGCTTTGGCCCAGCTCGTCGCCCGCAGGGATTCGCGCCGTGATGACTTCAAGCAAATGGCGATCCGCTGTGGTGGTGCGACCGCCGTTGCGCTTGGCCTGGTCATGCTCGGACACGACATGGGGACAGCCCTCGTCGTCGCCACGTGTGCCTTTGGCGCGCTGTGGGTGGCAGGACTGCCCAGGAAGTGGTTCGGCTATGCGATCCTGGCAGCAATCCCGATTCTGGCATTCCTCGTCGTGCAGAACCCCACGCGACTGAGGCGCATCATCGCCATTATTCCCGGCATGGGGCCGGAGCGCTCCACCTCAGCTCCCGAACAGATCGACCACGCGCTGTGGGCATTCGGCTCTGGAGGGCTGATGGGGCTGGGACCGGGCGCATCGCGTGAAAAGTGGGAATACCTCCAGGCCGCGCACACCGACTTCATCCTTGCCATCGTGGGCGAGGAGTTCGGCCTGCTGGGCACATGCTCGGTCCTGGTTCTCATGATGCTGATGGTGTGGGGAATGGTGCGCGTCAGCAGGGAAACCACATCGCTTTTTGCCGCTGTTATGTGCGGCGGCATCGCATCGTGGATCGCTGTTCAGACCGTCATCAACGTCATGTCGGTAACCGGCATCGGCCCGGTGATCGGCGTGCCGTTGCCGCTGGTGTCCTCTGGCGGTTCGGCGTTCGTATTTACCGCTAGCGCTGTTGGGGTGGTAGCGTCATGTGCGCGCGCGAATGCTCGCATGCGAATGTTCGGCTCTCCCGACGAGGCTTCCGCAGGACGCGATCCACGCCGACGCATTCACAAGCGTCCCGCGCGCACACGACCAGTACGACAGGCACAGAAGGCGCGATGACACACACAATAGTTCTGGCAGGCGGCGGCACAGCCGGTCACGTCAATCCGTTGCTGGCAACGGCCACGTGCCTGCGTGAGCGCGGATGGGATGTGCGAATCCTCGGCACGCGCGAAGGCCTGGAAGCAGATCTGGTCCCGGCAGCAGGATTTGAGTTTCACGAAATTGAACGTGTGCCCCTGCCACGCCGACCCACCCCGGCATTGCTGACAGTTCCGCAGCGACTGCGCCACGCAATCGCGCAGTCCCGCAACGTGATCACAGGAGCTGACGGGTTGTTGGGTTTTGGTGGATACGTCTCCACCCCCGCCTACTTTGCCGCACGTTCAGAGCACATCCCGATCGCCATTCATGAACAAAATGCGCGCCCCGGCCTGGCGAACCGACTGGGAGCCAGATGGGCCGCCCTCGTCGCACTCACGTTCGCTTCCACGCCGCTTGCAGCACGACAGGGACGCACCGAGGTCGTCGGATTGCCCCTCCGCCCGCAGATCGCGCGCCTGGCGCATCTGCGAACCACCGACGAGGGTGCCCGCACCGCCCGCGTCGAAGGCGCGCAGCGCTTCGGACTTGACCCGGATCTGACCACGCTGGTCATCACGGGCGGCTCCCTGGGGGCGCTTCACATCAACACAGTCATGGCATCCATCGCCTCCGAGCTGCCTGAGGGCTGTCAGGTTCTGCACCTGACCGGTAAAGGCAAGGACGATGCCGTGCGTGCCAGTATTGACGAGGCGGGAGTGGCTCACCGATGGCACGTGGTGGACTACACAACTGACATGCATGATGCGCTGGCCGTGGCCGACCTGGTGGTCTGCCGCTCAGGTGCCGGCACCGTCGCGGAGCTGAGCGCCCTCGGACTGCCTGCCGTCTATGTCCCCCTCCCGATCGGCAACGGTGAGCAGCGTCTGAATGCGCATGACCACGTCGCAGCAGGCGGTGCAGAGCTGATCAACGACGCGCACTTCACCGTTGAACGCGCACGCACCGACGTCATGGGCATACTGACTGACCAGGAGCGCCTCAGCCGGATGCGCAGCGCGTCAGCTCATGGATCCTCTGCCAACGCCGCTGAGCGCCTGACAGACCTCGTGGAGGAGATGTGCAGATGAACGCGCAAACCGGTATCAGCACAGTTCATCTCATTGGCGTCGGCGGAGCCGGTATGAGCGTGGTGGCAGAGCTGCTTCATGCTCGTGGTTGTACCGTCAGCGGGTCGGATCAGAATCCGTCATCTGTCATTGACAGGCTTCAGGCAGCGGGAATTGACGCCTATGTCGGCCATGACGCCGATCGGGTCCCGGCCGACGCCACAGTTGTAGTCTCGACGGCAGTGCGTCCAACGAATCCGGAACTGGTCCGTGCCACCGAGCGTGGCCAGAGTGTTATTCACCGCTCCCAGGCACTTGCCTATGCCGCCAGGGGCATGCGTTTTGTCGCTGTTGCCGGCGCGCACGGCAAGACTACGACATCTGCCATGTTGACTATTGCGTTAGCTGAAGCAGGGGAGGATCCCTCGTGCGCGGTCGGCGGTATCGTGCCCCAATTTGGCACTGGTGCGCACCTGGGCGGCGGAGACATTTTTGTGGCCGAGGCAGATGAATCCGATGGCTCATTCCTGAACTACCATCCGACAGTCGCCCTCGTCACCAATGTTGAGCCGGACCACCTGGATCACTACGGCTCAACGGAGGCGTTCGAGCAGGCATTTGTGGACTTTGCGCACCGCATCGTTGCCGGTGGAACACTGGTGTGCTGCGCGGAAGATCGAGGTGCGCGGGCGTTGGCGCAGGCAGCTCGTCGCGATGGCATCACCACGCTGACCTATGGCCGCCCTGAACACTGTGAGGCGGTGCCGGATGTGACGATAACTGATGTTGCGACAACTGATCATGGCTCGAGCGCCCACCTGTGCGGACCTGACACGCTGGAGGCGACGATTCGCCTCGCCGTGGTGGGTGATCATAACGTGCTCAACGCGGCGGGTGCATGGGCGGCAGGATGCGCGCTGGGGGTCGATGCCGGCCGTCTTGCCAACGGTCTGTCGCATTTTTCAAGTACAGGTCGCCGATTCGAACTTCGCGGCCAGGTGGGCTCCAGACGCGTTATTGATGACTACGCGCACCACCCGACCGAGGTGGAAGCAGCTCTCAGGCAGGCCCGGATCGTAGCTGACGGCGGCGAGGTAACCGTCGTCTTCCAGCCGCATCTGTTTAGTCGCACACGTGCTTTTGCCCAGCGTTTCGCTGACGCTCTGGCGCACGCGGATCATGTGGTCGTCACCGATATTTACCCGGCGCGTGAAGATCCGATCGAGGGAGTCGACTCTGGATTGATCGTGGCGCACCTGCCTGGAGCCCAATGGATCCCGGACATGCATGAAGCTGCCCGCCTGGCAGCGCGTCAGACAGGAGAACATGGCATAGTGATGACCATGGGTGCCGGCTCAATCACGCAATGCGCGGATGACGTTCTCGATGAATGGCGCAACGGGGACGTGCAGTGAGGCAACCACCCCGGCCTCGCCCTCCCCACGAGCCTGCCGAACAGCCTGAACGCTCCACCGTGCATGATCGCCATGCAATCGGTGGGCGATCCGCATCAACGCAGCATTCCGAATCGAGCAGGCGGCCCGCCTCGACTCAGCGATCTGCGTCGGCCACGCGATCCGCGTCGGTGGAACGTATCCGCGGGCCACGCCAGATGCGCACGCCGCTGTCCTCGTCCAGTGCGGTCGACGCATTCGGCGAGCGGCGCGCGAGGGGCCAGAAAAACTCGAAGGTCACCCGTCTTGATGAACGACGCAAAGCACGTAGACGGCTGTCTCTTCGCACTCTGATGTCGATTATTGTCACTGTCCTCCTTGCTGCAGCGGCGATCTGGGCCATCTTCTTTTCGCCACTTTTCGCCCTCACGACCTCGCGCATCACCGTCGAGGGCGCGAATGACGTCGTACCGGCCGAGCAGGTGATTGCCAGCGTCGACGAATTCAGCGGAACCCCGATTACGCGACTGTCGATGTCATCAGTTGTGCAGGCTGTGAATTCGCTGACGCTGGTACGCGACAGCCAGGTGCAGCGTTCGTGGCCCGATGGGCTGACCATTACGATCACCGTTCGCAGGCCAGTGATGGCGGAAATGGTCGGTGAAAATGCCCGCGTCATTGACGAGGACGGCGTGGAGATACCCGGGGATCCGCCCGAGGGTCTGCCTGTTGTCGCGCTTCCATCTGAGGACCCTCTCAGAGCGCAGGCAATTGAGCAGGTCCAGACGGTGTGGGCGGCGCTCAGTTCTGAGCTGCGTCAGATGACAGGAAAGATCAGTGCCGACGGACAGCAGCTGACCATTACCTTGGCGGATAACCGTGTGGTGCGGTGGGGGACCCAGGATGATTCGGATCTGAAGTCACGCGTCCTGAAGGTTCTGATCGACCAACGACCTGCGCAGGTCTATGACGTAAGTTCTCCGACCCGGCCGGTCACGTCCTAGCGACACGCCCACATCTTTCCTTGCAGTTTGAGGTGTTGTTTCCTACCGTCTTTCCGGCAGAATACAGGAGAAACACCAACCTTCAACTTGAGGTTGAGGGTTGAGTGGGAGGGGCACAAAATGGCAGGACCTCAAAACCACCTCGCAGTGATCAAGGTGGTCGGAGTCGGCGGCGGCGGCGTCAATGCTGTTAACCGAATGATCGAAGCAGAACTCAAAGGCGTCGAATTCATTGCGGTGAACACAGACGCCCAGGCTCTGCTGATGTCAGATGCTGAAACCAAACTTGATATCGGTCGCGACCTGACCCACGGCCTGGGAGCGGGAGCTGACCCGTCAGTGGGCCGTCAGGCAGCTGAAGACCACATCGATGACATCAAGGCCGCCCTTGAAGGCGCCGACATGGTGTTCGTCACCGCCGGTGAAGGAGGCGGCACGGGAACGGGCGCAGCCCCCATCGTTGCCAAAGCCGCCCGCGACTCCGGCGCTCTGACAGTCGGCGTCGTCACCCGCCCCTTTTCCTTTGAAGGCATGCGTCGCGCCGCCCAGGGTGAACAGGGCGTGGAGGCACTGCGCAAAGAAGTCGACACGCTGATCGTCATCCCGAATGATCGCCTGCTGTCCATCTCGGATCCCAATATCTCGATCCTTGAAGCATTCCAGGCAGCCGACCAGGTCCTGCTCTCGGGAGTGCAGGGAATCACTGAACTCATCACCACCCCGGGTCTGATCAACGTCGACTTCAACGACGTGAAGTCCGTGATGCAGGATGCCGGATCCGCGCTGATGGGTATCGGTGCTGCTACAGGTGATGACCGCGCGCTGCGCGCCGTGGAAACCGCGATTTCCTCCCCGCTGCTTGAAGCCAGCATTGACGGCGCTCACGGCGTCCTCATGTTCTTCCAGGGTGGCTCGGATGTTGGCCTGCAGGAGATCTACCAGTCCGCACTGCTGGTGCGCGAAGCCGCTCACCCTGAAGCCAACATCATCTTCGGCAACGTCGTTGACGATTCGCTGGGCGACGAGATCCGCGTCACCATCATTGCGGCCGGATTTGACGACCAGCCCGTGACGTCAGGTAACACCGATGCGACAGCGAAGAAGCCGGAACAGCCGGCACCTGTCGCCGCGCCGGCCCTGAAGTCTGCGGAAGAACCCTTGCGTGAACGCTCAGCGGGAACCATTTCCCAGACGCCGGTTCGCCCCGCACATCGTGCAGAACCTCGCGTGCCTACCCGCACGCAGGCGCCGTCCGCCACACCGTCGGATGCGCCCAGTGCTCAGCCTGCTCCGCGAGATGCTGATTCGCTGGAAGTGCCGCGCATCTTCGACGAGGATGACTCCGCTGACGACCTGGACATTCCTGATTTTCTGCGCTGAAACATGATCACACCGATCGAGTGGGCAGGCGCCCTGATCACGCACACTGAAGCGGGGTCGGGCACCTGCCCACTTCGCAATAACGTGGGATACCACGTTGGCGATGATGCTCAGGCAGTGGCGAAGCGCCGCGATCACCTGAGCAAGCTGACCGGAAGCCCGCTGACCTAGATGGACCAGACACACTCCACGCGTGTCCGCGTCGTCGATGCGATCAGCGACCACATTGACGCAGACGCCCTCGTCGTCAATCTGGCCGAGGGGCCACGCACGGGACTGGCCGTGATGGTTGCCGACTGCGTGCCTGTGTGCCTGAGTGCAGCTCATGGGACGATCCTGGCGGCGATCCACGCCGGACGCACGGGGCTGCTCGGTGGAATACTCAGCGCGACAGTTCGCCGGATTCGCCGCATGAGCGCGGAGCCGATCAGCGCCTTTGTCGGCGCCTGCATATGCGGCCAATGCTACGAGGTGGACCGCGCGCTGTGGGACGACGTAGCAGCCGTTCGACCACATATGTGTACCCACACCAGTTGGGGCACCCCCAGCCTTGATCTTCGCGAGGGGGTATGCAGCGAACTGCGCGAAGCAGGCGTCGACACAATTGAACACGACCTGCGGTGCACCCGGGAAACGCCGGCCCTCCACTCCTACAGGCGCGACCCCACCTGCGGACGCCAGGCATTGATCATTTCGCCATCGTTGCGACATGCCGAGGCAACTTGAGGCCTGTGCGTTATCTTCTCGATTAGCGTGAGATCAGCGGCCTGACAGAGGAGAAACGATGGCGGAATCATTTTCTACGCGCGCGAAGAAATTCATGGGATGGGACACATCCGACGACGAGTTCGATGAACCCGAAATGGAACAGGAAGAGCCCGGACAGTGGGCAGACGTCACTGAACTGTCCGACTATGAACCCACACCTGCAGTGCGCCGCACTGAAACAGTGCAGCAAACTGAGCCGAATGATCTGGCCCGAATTCAGACCATTCACGCCACCTCCTATGCGGATGCGCGCAGCATCGGCGACGCCTTCCGCAGCGATATCCCTGTCATCGTCAACATGACCGACCTGCCTGACAATGAAGCGCGCCGCGTGATCGATTTCTCCGCCGGGCTGGTGTACGGCCTGCGCGGACACTTTGAACGCGTGACTCAACGCGTCTACCTGCTGTCGCCGCGATCTGTCAAGGTGTCATCCGGAATGGCCCCCTCCCACGGTGCGGAGCTGTTCAGCCAGGCAGAGTAATGCCCGTGTACATACTCGGCGCCGCTGTACACTTCTGTGCCAGCTTGTACCTGCTGGTGCTGTTTGGACGGATGATCTTTGACTGGATCCGTATTCTTGCCCGCGACTGGCATCCGCGAGCAACGGCCGTCATTGTGATCGGTAATGTGCTCTACGCGTTGACTGACCCACCTCTGCGTTTCCTGCGTCGCTACATTCCGCCGCTCAGACTGGGTAACGGGATCGCACTCGATGTCGGTTTCATGGTGCTGTTCATCGGTATTCTGCTTCTTCAGCGCGTTGCACGATTGATGATGGTATTTGGCTAGTTAGGCGTTCAAACGGTAGATTAATTGAAACGCATATTGGAATGTGATGTCGCTGTGACTGAAGTTGCCTCAGTGATTCATGTGTCCGATAGAATAAGTATCACTTACAATCAGTGTCATCAGGTTGAATGCTGGTGACACCACGATCGTCGGGCGGTTACCAATCGGCGTTCGACAGGGCAGATACCGAGAGGTGAGGAAATGGACGAGCCCACAGGTCAGGAACAGATTCAGCTGCTGACAACGGACGAAGTTCTGAACAAGAACTTCCAGGCAGTGAAGTTCCGTGAAGGCTACGACCCCGTCGAGGTTGACAATTTTCTCGACCGAGTCGTTGCGACGATCTACTACCTGAACATGGAGAAGCAGAATCTCCAGGAAAAGCTTGAAGCAGCCGAACGCCGCATCACCGAACTCCAGGAAGGTTCGGCCGACGCATCTGGCTTCTCCACTCCTGCCGAAACTGCTCAGCCTGTTGTCGAGGAAGAACCGCAGGTCGCGCAGCCCGAACCAGAACCAGAACCAGAACCCGTTCAGCCTGTGCAGCCGGTTCAGCCTGCCACGCCCAGCGAACCCGAATCCGCAACCTCGATGCTTGCTTTGGCGCAGCGCGTCCACGACGAGTACGTGCGCGACGGCCGCGAAGAATCAGAACGCATCATTGCTGAAGCTCGCACCAAGGGCGATGAGATCGTTGCCGATGCAGAGAGCAAGCATGAAACGATCCTTGCTCAGCTCGACCAGGAGCGCGGACTGCTGGAAAACAAGATCAACGAGTTGCGTGGATTCGAGACGGAATACCGTCAGTCCATCCGCACTCACCTCGAGAAACTTCTGACCGAAGTGAACGAGGACAGCTCGGAAAACTGACGTTTCTCAAGCCAATGACTGTGTGGCGGCGGCGTACCAGACGCTGCCGCCACATTTATGCCCCACCTGTTAGGAGAACATGTGTCAACGAGTCCAGCTGCAACGAATGTGTCACGGCGCCCACTGGTCAGCGCCATAGTCGTAGCACTCGTCGCACTGATCAGTGACCAGGTCACGAAGTTCTGGGCTTTGTCCTCGTTGTCCGAGGGGCAGCGCCGTCCACTTATTGGTGACTTCCTGAGTCTCCAGCTGGTCAGGAACTCCGGAGCCGCCTTCTCGATGGGGGCAGGCTCAACGTGGATTTTCACGATCATCTCAGTGGTCGTGCTCGGCGTCATCATCTGGGTCCTGCCGAAAATCACCTCCACGAGTGTGGCAGCCGTGGTGGGTCTTCTTGCCGGGGGAGCGGCGGGTAACCTGGTGGATCGCCTCGTGCAGCCTCCCTCGTTCGGGCGCGGACACGTCGTTGACTTCATCAACTACAACGACTACTTCGTTGGCAACGTTGCCGATATCTGGATCGTTGTGGCAGCAGTGTCGATGGTGATCATCTTCCTGCGAACAGAACACTCCCATTCCGGTGCGCGCACCGATGAGTGACGAGTTCGAGCACCGCTACCTGCCAGTGCCGGACGCGCTGGTCGATACCCGCGTGGACGTGGCACTCTCACGCATGCTCGGCATGTCACGCTCTCAGGCCGGTGACCTTGCCAGCGCAGGACACGTGCGCATCAACGGTGCCGTCAGTCGGAAGTCGGACCGGCTCAGCCTCCAGGACCTCATCGAAGTCGACATACCGCAGCACCGTGTGCAGCCCGCACCCGTGACCGGCATGGACATCCTCTACGATGATGACGACATCGTCGTGGTCAACAAACCTGTCGGCGTTGCGGCACACACGGGCCCGGGATGGACCGGTCCCACAGTGATCGGCAACCTGGAAGCCGCAGGCTTCCGCATCGCACTGTCAGGCCCGCCCGAACGCCAGGGAATCGTGCACCGCCTGGATGTGGGTACATCTGGCGCCATGATGGTCGCCAAATCCGAACTGGCATATTCGGTGATGAAACGGGCCTTCAAGGAACGCACCGTCACGAAGATTTACCATGCCGTGGTCGCCGGACACCTGGATCCGCCATCGGGCACCATCGACGCGCCCATTGGCCGCCATCCGTCGCGCGAATGGCGCATGGCCGTTATCGAAGGTGGCAAGCGTGCCGTGACACATTACGACACCCTTGAACTCATGGCTGGTGCAGCCCTGCTGTCAATCCACCTGGAAACCGGCCGCACACACCAGATCCGCGTCCACATGGCAGCGGTCAACCATCCGTGTGTCGGCGACGTGTTCTACGGCGCTGACCCCACGCAGGCTGAACGCCTCGGCTTGGAACGTCAATGGTTGCACGCCGTCCAGCTCGGCTTCGCACACCCACGCACCGGCAAACACGTCACCGTGGACGCACCGTACATGGACGACCTTGATGCTGCCCTCACCCTCCTGAGAAAACCACGATGACCACTCTTCACGTCCGACGCGCCACCGACTCCGACCGCTTCGCCATTATCTCGATCAGATGGGATGTGTTCGTTGTTGAACAGCACGTTCCTATGGTCCTTGAAATTGATGCACGCGACTTCAACCCCGCCGTCACCCAATTCATTGCCGAGGACGAGGCTGGCCACCCTGTTGGAACCGTGCGCCTCATCCCGGATGGTGATGATTGCTATCACCTGGGGCGCCTTGCTGTCAGACAGGAGGTACGCGGCAGTGGATGCGGAGCCGCCCTCGTCAATGCTCTGCACGAAGAAGTCACACGACGAACCCCTGCCGGCAGGCACGCCCGGGTCGACCTCGACGCGCAACTGCAGGCACAGGGATTCTACGAACGCCTCGGATATGAGTCACACGGCGACGATACATTCTGGGATGCAGGAATTGAGCATCGTCACCTCGCTCAGCTCATCGAGGGCACTGCAGAACCATTAAGATGACACGTATGGCCACCCGTGACAGTTTCGTTCATCTTCACAACCACTCCGAATACTCCATGCTGGACGGCGCAGCGAAAATCGCGCCGATGGTTCAGGAAGCTGCCCGCCTCGAACAACCGGCAATCGGACTGACCGATCACGGATACCTGTTCGGCGCCTTCGAATTCTATTCAGCGTGCAAAGATGCCGGAATTAAACCGATCATTGGCCTTGAAGCATACGTCACTCCCGGCACGTCCAGATTTGACACGAAGCGTGTCCACTGGGGAGAACCGTGGCAGCGCAGTGACGACGTTTCGGCCAATGGCGCATACAATCACCTGACACTGCTGGCCTACACGACCGAAGGCATGCTGAATCTGTTTCGCCTTGGTTCACGCGCCTCCACGGAAGGACAGTTTGGTAAGTGGCCGCGTGCCGACAAGGAACTGCTGCAGGAATACCACGAAGGGTTGATCGTTTTCTCAGGGTGCCCGTCGGGAGCCGTCCAAACCCATATGCGGTTGGGTCAGTGGGATGAAGCAGTGCGTGAAGCAGGGGAGCTGCGCGACATTTTCGGGCCGGAGAACTTCTATGTCGAAGTCATGGATCACGGCATCGAATTTGAACGACGCACACGCAATGACCTGCTCAAATTGGCCAAGCTCATGAATGCTCCACTGGTAGCGACCAACGATGCGCACTACGTGAAAAAAGAAGACCGAGATGTGCAGGACGCGTTATTGTGCATCAACTCGGGTGCCAAGCTGGCTGACCAGGACCGCTTCAAATTCGACGGCGACGGCTACTATATCCGCTCCAGCGAAGACATGCGTCGCACCTGGGCTGAACTGCCCGAAGCATGCGACACCACCCTGGATATTGCTGAACGCTGCGACGTGCACTTCACCACCACCAAAGAGGGCGCCAACTACATGCCCGATTTCCCCGTGCCCGAGGGCGAAGACAAAACATCGTGGTTCATCAAGGAAGTTGAACGAGGGCTGGCCGACCGTTTCCCGGACGGCGTTCCTGATGACGTGCGTAAACAGGCTGAATACGAAGAAGACGTCATTATCTCGATGGGGTTCCCTGGCTACTTCCTGACGGTGGCGGACTACATCAACTGGGCCAAGCATCAGGGCATCCGCGTGGGGCCTGGCCGAGGTTCCGGTGCTGGCTCCATGGTGGCCTACGCGATGCGTATCACCGAGCTGAACCCAATGGAACACGGCCTGATTTTCGAACGCTTCCTCAACCCCGAGCGCGTCTCCATGCCTGACTTCGATGTGGACTTCGACGAACGTCGCCGCGACGAAGTGATCGAATACGTGAAACGTAAATACGGCGAAGACCGGATCAGTCAGGTCGTCACCTTCGGACGAATCATGACGAAACAGGCACTGAAGGATTCAGCACGACTGCTCGGCTACGACTTCAAGACAGGCGAGCAGCTCACCAAGGCACTGCCCCCGGCAGTGATGGGCAAGAACATTTCAGTGCACGGCATTTTCGACAAGGAAGACAAGCGCTACGGCGAGGCAGCGGAGTTCCGTAAATACTACGAGGAAAACCCGCAGACTCACGACATCGTCAACCTGGCGATGGGACTGGAAGGACTGACACGACAATGGGGTGTCCACGCATGCGCGGTGATCATGTCCTCGCATACGCTGACCGACATTATTCCGATCATGAAGCGCCTCGCTGACGGCGCGATCATT
This sequence comes from Actinomyces sp. HMSC065F12, assembly GCF_001814535.1. Lineage (NCBI taxonomy): Bacteria > Bacillati > Actinomycetota > Actinomycetes > Actinomycetales > Actinomycetaceae > Actinomyces > Actinomyces sp. HMSC065F12. The sequence goes on along the minus strand of NZ_KV816967.1, from coordinate 52,326 downwards.
ACGCAGTTCGACTATCCCACGTGTGAAGCGCTGGGGTTGCTGAAGATGGACTTCCTGGGGCTGCGAAACCTCACGGTCCTGTCAGACGCCCTCGAAAATATCAGGCTGAACAACAAGGATGTCCCGGACCTTGATCAGTTGCCGCTCAACGACCCGGCAACCTACGACCTGTTGGCACGCGGCGACACGCTCGGCGTGTTCCAGCTGGATGGTTCCGGGATGCGAGAACTTCTCAAACTGATGCGCCCCGACAACTTTGAAGATATTTCAGCTGTGGGCGCGTTGTACCGGCCCGGCCCGATGGGCGCAGACTCGCACACGAACTACGCTCTGCGTAAGAACGGGCGTCAGGAAATCACTCCCATTCACCCTGAACTTGCTGAGCCGCTCAAAGACATTCTGGGCACTACGTACGGTCTGATCGTCTACCAGGAACAGGTCATGCAGATCGCGCAGAAACTGGCCGGATACTCACTGGGTCAGGCAGATATGCTCCGACGAGCGATGGGTAAGAAGAAGAAAAAGATTCTGGACCAGGAGTTCGGACCGTTCTCGCAGGGGATGCGCGAACATGGCTATTCCGATGACGCGGTGAAAACACTGTGGGACATTCTGGTTCCGTTCTCGAACTACGCGTTCAACAAGGCGCACTCGGCGGCGTACGGATTGGTGTCGTACTGGACTGCCTACCTCAAGGCGAATTTTCCCACTGAATACATGGCCGCATTGCTGACCTCGACCAAAGACAACAAGGATCGGCGAGCCTTGTACCTGGCTGAATGTCGTCACATGGATATCACCGTTTTGCCCCCCGACGTCAACGCTTCGATGGGCACGTTCGCGCCAGATGGGTCGAACATCCGTTTTGGCCTGTCTGCGATCCAGAACGTCGGCGCGAACGTGGTGGACGGTATCGTGCAGGCGCGCTCGGAAAAAGGCGCGTATATCTCCTTCCAGGACCTCCTGGACAAGGTACCTGCCACCGTGTGCAATAAGCGCACCATCCAGTCACTCATTAAGGCCGGCGCCTTCGACTCTCTGGGGAAGAACCGGCGCTCCCTGCTGTCCCGCTGCGACGAGGCCGTCGACGCGGTCACCGACCTGAAACGCAATGAGGCCATCGGCCAGTTCGACCTGTTTGCCGCCATGGGTGGAGCAGCAGCACCTGAACAGTCCTCCCTCACGGTCGAAATCCCTGACCTGCCCGAATTCGACAAGCGGCACAAACTGGCCGATGAACGCGAAATGCTTGGCCTGTATGTCTCCGACCATCCACTGCGCGGTGTGGAAGCGGCGCTGCGCCGATACCAGGACATCGACATCGCCGCGATCGTCTCCTCCGAAGAAGCCATGGCGGACCGCAAGGTGCGCGTCGCAGGACTGGTGTCGTCGGTTCAGATGAAGGTCACCAAGCAGGGCAACCAGTGGGCGATCGCAACGGTGGAAGACCTCAGCGCTTCCATCGAAGTGCTTTTCTTCCCTCGCTCGTTCGAAACAATTCAGTCCTACCTGGCTACCGACACGATCGTCCAGGTCGAGGGGCGCGTCACCCAGCGCGATGAGAACGTCGAACTGATCGGCCAGGCCATGACGTTGCTGGATCTGCGTGACGATCAGGACTCCCCGCTGGACCTGCAGATGACTCCTGGCCGATGCACTCGCTCAATGCTGACCGAACTCAAAGACGTGCTGGAAGCTTTCCCAGGCGAATCACCTGTGCGCATCCACTTGCGCCAAGGCGGGCGCGTCACAATCGTCGAAGTTGACCCGAAGTACCGCGTCGAAAAATCCAGCGCATTTTTCAGCCAGGTCAAGGCCGTGGTCGGAGCAGACGGAGTGATGACCTCCTGAGTTAGGCTAAGAGTTATGAAACGCATGGATCTTCGCGGCACCAGTGCCACCACAGATGCAATCCGCCGTCAACTGCCACGAGCTGCATTCGACATCACCGCAGCCGTCGAGGCTGTCACGCCGATTATCGACAGCGTCATCCACGAGGGTGCGAGCGCCATCAAGGACTGTGCCGAGCGTTTCGACCATGTGCGTCCTGATCGCCTGAAGGTACCGGCCGACCAGATCCGTGCCGCCCTCGACGGACTTGACCCTGCGGTGCGCGGCGCGCTGGAAGTGTCGATCGAGCATAACCGCGCCGGCCACACTGTCCAGCTGCCCACCACGCAACACGCCACCATCATTCCCGGCGGCACGATTACCCAGCGGTGGGTACCGGTGCAGCGCGCCGGTGTCTACGTCCCAGGTGGCCTGGCTGTCTACCCCTCCTCAGTTGTGATGAACGTGGTGTGCGCGCAGGTCGCCGGCGTCAGCTCAATCGCCCTGGCTTCACCGCCGCAACGCGAGTTCGGCGGACTGCCGCACCCGACAATCCTTGCAGCGTGCGCACTGTTGGGCGTGGACGACGTGTGGGCAATGGGTGGTGCGCAGGCAATCGCCGGCCTTGCCTACGGATTTGACGACGAGGGTGACGTGTGTGAACCGGTTGATGTCGTAGCAGGACCGGGCAACATTTATGTGGCCGCAGCTAAGCGGGTGGTGTCTGCTCACGTGGGGATCGATGCGGAAGCGGGAACCACTGAAATAGCGATCCTTGCCGATGGTGATGCTCACCCCGCTTTCGTTGCCGCTGACTTGATCAGCCAGGCGGAGCATGATCCTGCTGCCGCATCTGTTCTGATCACGGACAGTGAGCCGCTTGCGGATGCAGTGGAAGCTGAGATTCAGCGGCTGGCACCGCTGACCGCGCACACCGAACGCATTATGACGGCGCTGAGCGGACCGCAGTCGGGCATCGTCCTCGTCGATGATCTGGATGCTGGGCTGCGCGTTGTGGATGCGTATGCTCCCGAACACCTCGAAGTACAGACAGAGAATGCTGCCGAAGTAGCGCTGCGCGTGCGCAACGCAGGTGCCATTTTTGTCGGCCCGTACACGCCGGTACCGCTGGGCGACTACGTTGCAGGCTCCAACCACGTCCTGCCCACAGGAGGCACCGCCCGCTACGCTGCCGGACTGAACGTGGGACAGTATCTGCGCAGCCAGCAGGTCGTTGAGTATTCACACGATGCGCTCGAAGCGCTCACCGATGACCTCAACACGCTGGCATGTGCCGAAGACCTGCCGGCACACGGAGCAGCCGCGCTGATCCGGCGCGAGGAAGGCGGACGCAATGACTGATTTACGTTTGCCGCTGCGCCCTGAACTTGCGGGGCTGAGCCCGTATGGCGCGCCCCAATTGGATGTGCCCGTACGCCTGAACGTCAATGAGAATCCGTGGGCGCCTTCTGACGAGCTGGTTGACGATATCGCGCGCTCAGTGGCTCGCGCCGCCAGCGGGCTGAACCGCTACCCGGATCGCGATTTTCTGGAACTGCGTGGGGAACTGGCACGATATCTGGCTGACGAAAGCGGTGTAAGTGTTCCGCCCGAACATGTATGGGCAGCCAACGGTTCCAACGAAGTCATGACCCAGATTCTGCAGGCATTCGCCGGCACGTCACGGACCGTCGTTTCATGTGCCCCGACATACTCGATGTATCACGAGTACGCGCGCGACACGTGCTCACGGTGGGTCACGTGTGATCGGCACGAGGATTTTTCCATCGACCTGGATGCCCTGCGCGACCTGCTCGAAACTGAGCACCCGGCAGTCGTTCTGCTGGCCAGTCCGAACAATCCCACCGGAACAGCACTGTCACTTGACGACATCCGCTCCCTGGCTGACGACACGCGATTCAGCGGGCCTGTCGGGCCGGACGGACAGCCCACAGCGAGCCTGCTGGTCATCGATGAAGCGTACGCGGAATTCAGGCGTGCGGGGACATCCTCGGCACTCGAACTCGTTGAGCAGAATCCGCACGTGGTCGTCTCCCGCACTATGTCGAAAGCATTTGGAATGGCGGGGTTGCGTCTGGGATACATGGTGGCCTGCCAGGACGTCATTGACGCGATCATGCTGGTGCGCTTGCCCTACCATCTGTCAGCCATCACGCAGGCAGCGGCACTGGCGGCGCTGCGTCACCGTGAATGCCTCATGCAGCAGGTGGCCGACCTGCGTGACAGTCGGGACGCCCTCGCGCACTGGCTGGAATCACGAGGGCTGCAGGTGGCTCAATCTGACGCGAACTTCATTTTCTTTGGACGTTTCGATAACCGGCAGGACATCTTTGACAAGCTCCTGGAGCGGGGCGTGTTGATCCGCGTCGTCGGCCCTGACGGCTGGCTGCGGGTCAGCGTAGGGACACCTGAGGAAAACCAGCAATTCATGACGGCACTGGAGGAGGTTCTCTCATGAACGCGCGAACTGCGACAATTGACCGCGAAACATCAGAGTCAACAATTCATCTGGAAGTGAATCTTGACGGCAGCGGCGTGACCAACATTTCGACTGGTGTGCCGTTCTACGACCATATGCTCACCGCATTTGGGCGTCACTCCCTGATTGACCTGACTGTTCAGGCGCGCGGGGATGTGGACGTGGACGTGCACCACACTGTCGAAGACACCGCGATCTGCCTGGGCCAGGCCATCAAGTTGGCGCTTGGTGACAAGGCAGGAATCCGCCGTTTCGCAGATGCTACGGTGCCCCTGGATGAAGCCCTCGCTCATGCTGTTGTGGACATTTCAGGGCGGCCGTACCTCGTGCACGAGGGCGAGCCGGCCGGCCAGGAATACCACCTCATTGGCGGGCACTTCACCGGCTCCATGACACGACACGTGTTTGAGTCGCTGGCCTATAACGCCGGAATCTGTCTGCATGTGCGTCTGCTTGCCGGTCGCGACCCGCACCACATTGTGGAAGCGCAGTTCAAGGCACTTGCCCGCGCGATGCGCGGCGCTGTTGAACCGGATCCACGGGTGAGTGGCATTCCGTCTACCAAAGGAGCACTGTAATGGTCCAGGATGTTCCTCAGCGTCCTGACGATGAGGACATTGACGCTAAGTTCGCGGGAATCGTTGCGGACTTCGAGCGCTCAAGCGCACCTGCCGAACGGCATGACCTGGACACTCCGGTTGATGAATCCTTGCACCTGGAAGGTGGATCCCTGTCGGTCGCATTGGTGCTCACACCGATTCCGTCAGCCGAGGCGCTGCACAAACTCCTGCAGCTGGCCGGGCTTTCCGTCCACGTCGTCCCGATTAAGCCGTGGACCGCGATTTGGCTGAAAGTTGATTCCAATCAGCCGATGACCGAGGAAGACGAGCTGGCCTCACTGATGGGCAAGTGCCGCTCCATGCCACCCGAAGTGGATCAGGTGGCACGACTGACCTCACGCCTGTCCAAGCTGGGCTCCGTGGCAATCATGTCGTGGCTGGTTGAAGGTGACGAGGAAGATGTGGAGCCGGGTGTATCCGGACAGATCAGTGCACGCCGATACGTGTCGGGCGAGCCGGAAGACGATATTCCAGCTGGCGTGCTGATCGGATCAATGCCGGTGGCCCTTGAAGACCTGCTGCTGGGCAGAACCACCCCGGATGACTACAACGGGTCGGTCGCACCTGATGGCACATGCCTGAAGCGGCCACGCGGCCCATTAGGGTGGTTCAGAAAACCATGAGCATGATGCAGCGACGCTCTCGAATCGTCGTCTTGAAATTCGGGTCAGGCAACGTGCGCTCAGCGTGCAGTGCGCTGGAACGAGCCGGTGCCGACGTCTCACTGAGCGCCGATCCGCAGGAAGTCAGCGAAGCTGACGGCCTGGTGGTGCCAGGTGTGGGAGCATTCATCACGGTGATGGACCAGCTGCGCGCAGTGCAAGGCCTGAGGATGATTGAACGCCGGATCGCAGGTGCAAGGCCCGTGCTGGGAATCTGCGTCGGGCTGCAGATCATGTTCGACCGCTCCACTGAAAAGGGCACGACCGAGGGCCTGGGGCAGTGGGACGGAACCGTGGACCGTCTGGACGCGCCCATCATTCCGCACATGGGGTGGACACAGGTTGAAGCCGCATCCGATACGACACTGTTCGACGGACTGGATGAGGAGTACTTCTACTTCGTGCATTCCTACGCCGTGATGGATGATCCGGCTCGGACATCTCGCCCTCGCACGGCAGCTGCTCCGCAGACGAGCTGGGCAACCTACGGTCAGCGCTTTGTCGCAGCCGTGGAAGACGGAGCGCTGAGCGCCACACAGTTCCACCCCGAAAAATCTGGTGCCGCCGGCTTGAAGCTGCTGCAGAATTGGTTGGCGACCACCGTGTCTGACTAAAACCGCTCTATCTGACTAGAAAAGGTGACTGATGGATACTCCGTTGATTCTTCTGCCTGCCGTTGACGTGGTTGAGGGGCAGGCAGTGCGCTTGCGCCAGGGTGAGGCAGGAACGGAAACACAGTACGGCGCACCCCTGGAAGCTGCACAGGCGTTCACCCACGCAGGCGCCGCGTGGCTGCACCTGGTTGACCTGGATGCCGCTTTTGGACGCGGATCCAATATCGACCTGCTGGCTGATGTCGTACGCCAGATCCCGCTGCACGTTGAACTGTCGGGCGGCATCCGTGATGACGCCTCACTTCAGCGCGCCCTGGCCACCGGTGCACGCCGCATCAATATCGGCACGGCAGCGCTGGAAGACCCCGAATGGACCGAATCGATTATCCAGCGTTACGGCGATCAGGTTGCCGTGGGCTTGGATGTGCGCGGTGAGACTCTGGCAGCACGAGGCTGGACGAAACCAGGTGGAAATGTCTGGAAGGTCCTGGAGCGTCTGAACGAGGCTGGCTGTGCCCGATACGTGGTCACCGATGTGGCGCGTGACGGCATGATGCAGGGGCCGAATATTGATCTGCTCCGCGCCGTATGTGAACGTACCGATGCGCCGGTTGTCGCCTCGGGCGGCGTGTCCAGCATTGACGATATTCGAGCCCTGCGTGAACTGACGTCGATCGGCCTGGAAGGCGCAATCATTGGTAAAGCCCTGTACGCCGGGGCGTTCACGTTGGAAGAGGCGCTGGAAGCGGCCGGCCCTCAGCAGTCATGATGGAACTGAGCGATGAGCAACGCGACAAGATTGCGCAGCGCCTGACACTGCACACCGACTCATCGGATTGTGGCCAGACGTTGCCGTTGACGCGTCACGCACTCGGACTGCCAGCCGGTACCCGCAGCGAGCAGGGCGAGCGCCTCGAACAGCTTGTTCACGCACTGAGCAGTGAGCGCGTCATTATTCCAGTTGTCCTCAATGGCGGAAACTCTGACAACCACGTGGAGTTCACCAGGGCGGAAATACCTGAAGGCCCGGCATTGGCCGTGTTCACGTCAACGGATGAGCTTGCAGCGTTTGACCCACAGGCACGCCCATTGCCTGTCTCAACGCGCCTTGCCGCGTTGAGCGCCCTCGTCGAAACCCGAGGGCTGATAGTGGCCGATCCGCGCGGTGCGAATATCGTGATCCCGCGCCCCGCGTGCAATTCGCTGTCAGTGGGGGACAGGTGGCTGCCCGCGTGGAAAGATCGCGAACTTGCCGCCGGTCTGCTGCGCATCATCATGGACGAGGGTGTCCGATGCGTGGTCGATGTGCGTATCCATCATGGAGGCGGCAGTCGCGTCATCGTCGAGCTGTGCGCGGCCGCCGGTGGTGATGAGCGAGCGGTCCGACGCGAATTGTCCCGCGCAATCAACTGCATTTATGGCAGTGATCGTCTCAAAGCTGCGGCTGACCAGATCATGATCGCGCCAACGTGGGTTCATGCGGTATAGCTGTTAATCCTGAACGTGGTCTCTTACGATGATCATAACTTGTCACGACGCAGGTAAGGAGACCAGCCGATGACGCAACCTGCTCCGCAACCCACTCCATCCCGGCCGACCAATGTGCAGTCCACGCTACCCAGGAAAAACCGGTCTGATTATTGGCATCGTATGTGCAGTGGCCGCTGTGGTGGCCGTGGCTGCCATCGTGATGGTGATGATGGCCCGCCCGTCACAATCCGACAGCCCTGAGGTGTCTGTTCGGCGTCACTTACCTGCTGGGCGGACAGGAATATGAAGTGGAAATCGAGGTGAGCCGGCCCGTTGGTGAAGATACCTGGCAGATCACCAGACCGCTGGCTACGACTGTCGTATTTCCTTCCGGATTCGCCGATCAGGATCTGACTGTGGCACCTGACGACAGTGATCAATACTCTCCGGAGTCGGTTGTTGAATGGGAGCCGGAACTGACAGACACATTCACTGCGGCATTTGTTGACTGCGCGAACCCTTTCCTGCATGAATGCCGGGAAAACCGCGACGATCCTGATGAACAGTGCGGATTCATTTACGCTTTCTACACAGATGAGCAATCAGAATCAGCCACCCTCAATGGAGAACTGACCACTGCCGGCCCCGCTGGCAACCAGCTTGTGTCGATGGTGCACTCCACGGGGATTCCGGACATGCGAACAGATGTGACGAGGGCGACGCTCCATTTCAGGGATGACGGGCTCAATATACCGGACAAGGAGCAGAAACTCGCCGTCCAGGGCACGGTCGAATTGTCGAAGAGATCAGATCCTGTTTTCCATATGAAGATCGTGACTCCTGAGGATTGAAGCGGGATAATGTTGTCAAAATGCTGCGTTAAGCGATAGTTTGGAATAATAGAGTTTGTAGCATCAATCAAGATCGCGGGCCGATAGAGAAAAGGATGCTCACACAGCTCAGAGCTTCAACTCTGCAGTGTTCGAGTCCAAAGTAACGGACACGTTCCGCCAGAGCATTGTTGACGAAGCACAGAAGTTCGTCGACCAGTGCGCAGCCGATGTGAAGGCTGATCAATGCGGGTATATGTCTGTCGCCGCACAACATTTTGGGGCGAAGTTGGCAGAGCTGAAAGAAGGAATTTCCGTACAGGACTACGCCTTTAACCCGTATCAAGCGAAGCTCGACGTCGCATTCGACCCGCTGGTTATGCTCTTCCATAGCGATGGGGCTGATTCCCCTCACGAGGATGAGCTCGAGATGGTCGGAGCCGTTACTTTTGATGACAGTGGAGCCCCTGCATGCTCGTTCGACTTCCCCTTCCAGTTCTGAAAGCGGGCGCGATCGGCCACTTCACGGTGAAAGTAGACTAGGATTGAAGCGCTTTCATGCGTTAAATCTATTTACCGGGGGTATGGCACTATGTCCGAAAATGCGAATGGTAACGACCTGAGCTCACACTCGGAGACTCAGGGGAGTGCTGACTCGTACATGCCTCCTCCGCCACCACCCACCGATTCGCCAGAACCGCAGCAGGGGCAGGCACAGCAATACGCGCAAGCGACGCAGCAACCGCAGCAATATGCCCAGCAGCAGTACTATCAGCAGCCCAACCCGCAACAGTACTCGCCGCAACCACAGCCGCAGTTTGCTGCGATGGCTTCTGGCGCCGGGTCTTCCTACGCAGCGACCACGACTAAGTCCTCGTCCGGCAAGACTGTCCGCATCGTGTTGGTGGTCATCGGCGTACTGATGGCACTCGCGTTGATCGGGACAATCGCTTTCTACATCCTCAACAGCACGCGGACCTCTGAAAAAGCTGCTGAAGAATACCTGGGATATCTTGCAGCGGGTGACGCGAATGCTGCATCGCAGATGGTGGACCCCGGCAAACCCAATAATCAACGAGCGTTTCTGACAAACGAAGCAATGGCCGGCGCGACCGCGCGAATCGAAAATTTCTCGGTGACGCGAACTGATTCCGGCAGTGATGACTATTCACTCAGCTCCGACAAGCCGCGTGGAGTAATGCTGGATGTCGAATACTACCTTGATGGGCAAGTCGTCGATACGACACTTCAGGTCACCCCTGCCCAGCCCACCTTCCTCGTTCTCAAGAACTGGAAGATTGACGACACACTGGCCACAGAGATCACCCTCCAGCCAGGCACTTTTGACTCGGTCACCATCGGCTCTCAAAGCGTTCCGATCACGAACGATGATCAGAACTCCCAGGAGTATCAGACGTTCTACCTGTACCCCGGAATCTACCCAGCGCAGGCATCCTACGGATCCAATGAGTATGTGAACTATCCCGACAAGAGCCTGATCGTGGGGGGCCCGGAGTCATCCTCGACGCTCTGGTGGGACGCACCCGAACCGACCGAAAAACTGCAGACACTGATGCTTGATCGGGCCAAGGAATTCGTGGAAAGCTGTGCCTCCATCGACGGTGGAAATCTGAATGAAGCATGCCCCAGCGGCGTGCAGAGCACCAAACTCGCTGTTCTGGAAGTGACCAAACTGCCCACCACCCTTGAAGACTTCACCGCATTTGAGTTCGTCACGGATAAGGCCACGATCAAGACCCAGACAAATCCGACCGAATTCAACAAGAACCCCTCACCGGACAACGTTGAATTCCGTGTGTCAGGCCAGGTGACATTCCCCGAGGGAAGCACTGAACCTGAAATCACTGAACTGAGGTCGTCAGGATCATGGTGGTAAACCGCGAGTGATTCGCATACCGCCGCATCTCAGTGACGAAGGCCCTGTGTGTGACCAGATGTTGCACGCGGGGCCTTCCACATCTGGCAGTGTGAGGCACCCCATGACGATCCTGCCTAATCTCGCTGGATTTGCCTTCGACGGCAGTGATACAGTAGCTGTCGATTGTCCGGGTACCGTACCCGGGACGTAAGCGGAGATACTCCCACCTTGATTCCCGCCTCAGGGGATCGGGTTCCTGGCTTGAGCCGATGCTGCGTGCAGCATCGCTGTGGCCACGTGGTGTCAGTCTCCGTTGCGTTGCGCACGGAGATTTTTTCGTGATGCACCACCATGGAAGGAGCCACCCATCAGCGAGCCTCGGATCAATGAGCGCATCAAAGTAAACGAAGTACGTCTTGTCGGCCCATCGGGAGAACAAGTCGGAGTCGTGCGCGTCGAAGACGCATTGCGTCTGGCAGACGAAGCAGGCCTCGACCTCGTTGAAGTGGCACCCAACGCGAAACCTCCAGTAGCCAAATTGATGGACTACGGCAAGTACAAGTACGAAGCCGCACAGAAAGCGCGCGACGCGCGACGCAACCAGGCAAACACCCAGCTCAAAGAGATCCGTTTCCGCCTGAAGATTGATGACCACGACTTCAACGTGAAGAAGAACCACGTGGAGCGTTTCCTGAACCAGGGAGACAAAGTCAAGGTCATGATCATGTTCCGCGGACGCGAGCAGTCTCGCCCCGAAGCGGGAGTTCGTTTGCTGGAGCGTCTGGCAGAAGAGGTCGGTGACATGGCGACGGTCGAATCCGTCCCACGTCAGGATGGCCGCAACATGACGATGGTGCTCGCCCCAACGCGACGCAAGTCAGAAGCAATGAGCGAACAACGCCGCCGCCGCAAGGCTGAGCGCGAAGCCCGCCGTGACAAGCAGGCAGAACGTTCCAGCAAGGAGCAAGCTCGCAGCGCCAGGAACGCTGAAAGCGCGGAACAGTAGCTACTTTCTTGGCACCAGTGCCAAGAGGTGTTGAAGGTTAGGAAACGACACTATGTCAAAAGGAAAGAACAAGACGCACTCAGGAACCAAGAAGCGCTTCCGCGTGACCGGTTCCGGCAAAATCATGCGTGAACGTGCTGGTAAGCGTCACCTGCTCGAGCACAAGTCTTCACGCCGTACTCGCCGCCTCTCCCGTGACCAGGTGCTGGCACCTGCAGATGCGAAGCGAGTTCGTACCCTGCTGGGTAAGTGATAGCGAAGACTTGTAGGTAAGGAGATAACAACATGGCACGTGTGAAAAGGTCTGTCAACGCCCGCAAGAAGCGTCGCACCACACTTGATCGCGCATCCGGATACCGTGGGCAGCGCTCACGCCTGTACCGTAAGGCAAAAGAGCAGGTCACTCACTCTTTCGTATACAGCTACCGTGACCGTAAGCGCCGCAAGGGTGACTTCCGTCGCCTGTGGATCCAGCGCATCAACGCTGCCGCACGCGCAAACGGCATGACGTACAACCGCCTCATTCAGGGTCTGAACCTTGCCGGCATCGAAATCGATCGCCGCATGCTGGCCGACCTGGCAGTCAACGACGCAAACGCCTTCGCAGCAATTGTGAAGACTGCCCGTGAAGCGCTGCCCGAAGACGTCAACGCTCCCAAGGCATCCTGATTGACTCACAATTTTCATCCTGAGCGCCCGCCTGTGATGGACAACCCGCGTGCCGACCGCGTGCGAACAGTCCGTTCACTCGGCGGGCGCTCAGCACAATCACGCACCGGACTCCTCCTGGTTGAAGGCCCAGGAGCAGTCCTCGAACTGGTGACATGGCGCCCCGAGTGCGTCACCGACGTCTACGTCACCGAACGAGTCGAGGAATCCCAGCCAGAAATCGTGGAGCAGGCCCGCCAGGCCACACGGTGGGTTCACCGCGTCACCGACGAGGTTGCTCACGCGATGTCCCCTGACTGTCAGGGCATCATCGCGGTCGCTCGACACGACGCGATTGTTACGCAGATGCCGAGCGTTGACGGACTGGCAGTGATCCTTGCGCGCATCCAAGACCCCGGCAACGTCGGTACGCTGATACGCACGGCCGATGCGATGGGTGCGCAGTGCGTCCTGACCACGGTGGGCACCGCTGACGTTCGCAGCCCGAAAGTGATCCGCTCAACAGCGGGATCAGTGTTCCACCTGCCGATCATGTCAGGCCTGACTTTCGATGCGGCGATCGAGCGCGCTCGCACCTGGGGTGCACTCGTCCTTGGGACGTCCGGAGGGCACGGATCTGTCAGCCTTCTCGACATTGACGAGGGCGACTCGCCGCTCCTTTCCCGCACACACGCATGGGTTTTCGGCAATGAAGCGCGAGGCCTGTCACCCGATGAAATGCGTCAGTGCGACCATCTGGTGTGCATCCCGATGGCAGGGAAAGCTGAATCTTTGAATGTGGCCTCGGCGGCAGCAATGTGTCTGTATGCGTCAGCACGCTCACGTACACTGACAGCATGAAGGTCCGAGACTGTGATGAAGGCGACCTGATCGCCCGTTTTGTCAATGTTCTTCCCCAAGGTGAGCGCACCATCGTCGGTTCAGGTGATGACTGCGCGCTGATCTCCTGCCCTGAACCCTCATTCCTGGTGACCACCGATACATTGGTCGGAGAGAGTCACTTTCTGAAAGCCTGGTCCACCGGCGCTGAAATAGGTGCGCGGGCTGCGGCCCAGAATCTGGCAGACATCGCTGCGATGGGTGGGCGCACGAGCGCGCTTGTTGTCTCCCTTGTTCTGCGCGGTGACTACGACGTTGACTGGCTTGTGGACATGGTGCAGGCCTTCGGTCAGCGTGCCCGTGAAGCGGGCGCAGGCGTGGTCGGCGGCGACCTGACCGGGGGAGAGGAACTGATCATTTCAGTCACCGCACACGGGTGGGTCGATGGGCCTCCCGTCCTGCGTTCAGGTGCACGACCCGGTGACATCGTAGCGATAGCCGGAACATTGGGGCGTTCCGGCGCAGGCCTGGAATTGCTGTCACGCCGCATCGTTGACCCCTCAGTTCATGACGATATCCTGCTGGGAGATTTCGCTGAAGCGGTGAGGATCTACCGTGCGCCCGAGCCTCCGCTGGAAGCCGGTCCGATTGCCGCTCGCCACAATGCCCACGCCATGATGGATGTGTCCGACGGGCTGGTGCGTGACGGAGGCAGGATGGCACGCGCGTCGGAGGTGATGCTCGAAATTGATTCGTCTCTGCTGGCCGATGACGTCGAGGCGCTGGATGCTGCTGCACAGGCATGCGGACATCACGCTATGGAGTGGGTCCTTTTCGGCGGTGAGGATCATCCGATGTTGGCTACGTTCCCGCCTCAGGTTGTGTTGCCCTCACCGTTCAGGGCAATTGGCGTGATCGGAGCAGTGAGCCCGGGAGATCAACCTGGGATTCGTCTTGATGGGCAGCGACTGAGTGGTGGCTTCGACCATTTCCGTCAAGACAATAGTTAAACCGATACACTAGGACTACGTGTAACCTGTCAATACGCTAGTGAGGGGACTTCATGAGCAACGAAAACGTTCATGATAGCAACCAGGACGCTCCAGTCCAGGGATCACAACCAAGTGAGCCTGTGACCGAGCCGGAAGCCGCCGAAGAACAGCCACTCAGTCAGCCGGAGCAACCTGCGCAGCAGCCGCAGTTTCAGCAACCAGTTGCTGACCAGTCGCAGGTGCAGCAGGGCCAGCAATATGCTCAACAGCCCATGCAACAGCCGCAGTACCAGCAACCGGTTCCGCCGCAGCAACCGCAGTACCAGCAGCCTTATGCTCAGCCCGCTCCTCAGCAACAGAGCCAGCCATACGCTCAGCAGCCATACGTTCAGCCTCAGGGCCAGCCCTATGCTCCACAGCCCATGCAACAG